>CAYSAC010000016.1:0-28448 GCA_964428815.1 uncultured Acidimicrobiaceae bacterium
CTCTTCGCGCCGTTCCTGCCCTACGCCACCGAGGAGGTCTGGTCGTGGTGGCAGGAGGGCTCCATCCACCGCGCCGCCTGGCCTGAGCCGCAGCGCCCGGCGGATGCCGACCCGCTCACGCTCGCGGTCGCCGCGGAGGTCCTCGGCGAGATCCGCAAGGCCAAGTCCGAGGCCAAGCGCTCGATGCGCGCCGAGGTGACCAGCGTCGCCGTCCACGACACCGCCGAGCGGCTAGCAGCACTGGCCGCGGTCGTCGAGGACGTCAAGGAAGCAGGCAAGGTCGCCGAGCTGACGACGGTCGAGTCCCGTGACTTCAAGGTCGAGGTCACGCTCGCGCCCGAGTGATCACCGGGGCGGGAACGTCGGCAAGGTCGGTAGCTCGATGCCAGCGGCACGGAGGTCGCGGTCGAGGCGGGCGCGCAGCTCGCGCATCACCTTGAACTGCTCGGACGGCTGGGTCTTCACGACGAGGCGGATGGCGATCCCCTCCGCGCCGAGCCGCTCGACACCCCACACCTCGGGCTCCTCGAGGACGAGCCCCTCCCACTCGGCCTCGCCCCACAGCTGGTCGGCGGTGGCCTTGATCACAGCCTGCGCCTCGTCGAGGTCCGTGCCGTTGGCGACGCCGACGTCCAGCAGCGCGCGCGCCCACATCTGGCTCTTGTTGCCGACCCGGAGGATCTGACCATTGGGCACGTGCCAGACCGTGCCCTCCACCGAGCGCAGCCGTGTCGACCGCAACGAGACGGCCTCGACGGTGCCGGTCGCCTCGCCAAGGTCGACGATGTCGCCGACGCCGTACTGGTCCTCGATGAGCATGAACAGCCCGGTGAGGAAGTCCTTGACGAGGCTCTGCGCGCCGAAGCCGAGCGCGATGCCGGCGATGCCGGCGCCGGCGATGAGCGGTCCGAGGTTGATGCCGAGCTCGCCGAGCACGGTGATCGCTGCGAGGCTCCACACGATCACGGAGGCGCTGGACCGCAGCACCTGGCCGAGCGTGCGGGCGCGGGAGGCAGCACGCAGCGACGAGCTCGACGCGTCGTTCTCGATGCGGGCGACGGCGCGGCCGATCCCCCTGCGCACGATGCGCACGACCACCCACGCCAGGACGACGACGATCGCGATCTTGAGCGGTTTGGCCAGCAGCACATCGGCTGCCCTAGCCAGCCCTGGCCGCTCGGTGGACTCGAGGAGGGTGCGGCAGATCCACGTCGGGTCGCTGCCGCACGCGTCGGCGATCGCAGCGGGGTCGACGCCGGCGATCACGCCGCGGTGACGAGCGGGGAGCGCTCGGCCGCGGACGCGGCACGGCTGGCGAACAGCCCGAAGGCCACTGCCAGCAGCGCCCACCGCAGCACGTTGCCGGCGAGCGACACGAGCCGGAACTCCCAGATCAGGCTGGCGGGAACGACGATCGGGTCGTCGTTGGAAGGCAGCACCGCGAGGACGAACGCCAGCGGCACGATGAAGGCCACCGCCGCGATCGTCCAGCGCCGGGGCTCGGCGACGGCCTGGTCTGCGAGTCGCTTGTGGACCTCGAGCGCGACGAACCACACGACGCCGGTGAGGATGATGAGGAGCACGTAGAGGAGCTGACGCCGACCGACCGTGTTCGGGTCGCCGACCGCAGGTGGGTTCGGCGGGTACTTGAACCACGGCACGACCGTCGTCGCCGTCGCCAGGATCGCGCCAGCCACCAGCGCCCGCCGGAACAGGTCGCGCTGCGCGCGCATGACCGCGAAGACAGCACCGAAGATGGCGCCGAACGCACCGCCGGCGAGCGCCATCGCCGCGAACAACCCGACGCCGCGCTGCGCGCTGCGACTCACCTCCGTGGCGCCCTCGTGGTGGTCCTCGGCCTCACCTGCCGTCACCGCGTTCGCCTGCTCGATCGCGATCGCGTCCTCGATCCGAGGTTCGCCCGCGACGGAGAAGTAGACGGCCACTACGAGCCCGGACAGCAGGCCAATCAGTGCGCCCACCCACAGCGCGGTGGATGTGCGCGTCAGGTCACTCGGCACGACTTAGTGGCAGGGGACGCCGAGGAGGTGACGGCCGTCGTGGAACAGCTCGTGGAAGAAGTTGCCCGACGCGGCTGCCTTCGCACCGACCAGGTCGAGCAGCTGGCTGTTCTCGAAGGTCACGATCCACCAGAGGCCGACGGCAAGGGCGAGGGCCAACCAGGCCCAACCGGAGATGCGGCCGGCGACGTCAGTGGTCCGCTCGGGGGTGGTCGTGGCTGCCATGGGCGTCAGCATAGGCGCGGCCTCTGCGCTCAGGCGACGGTGAGCGTGGCCTTCATCGTCGAGTGGATGTTGCAGTGGATCGGGTAGTCACCCGGCTCGGCTGGCGCCGTGAACGTACCCGTCTCCCCGCCAGCGATCGTGCCTGCGTCGAAGCTGTCGTCGTCGGCGGTGAAGGTGTGGGAAACGCCGTCCTCATTCCTGACGGTCACCTCCGAGCCCGCCGCGACCTCGAGGTTCAGGAACTCCTTGTCTTTGATCGCCGGCGTCAGCTCGGTGCCGCTGGCGCTGGCGCTGCCACCGGCGTCGGTGCCGCTGTCGTCGCCGCACGCCGCGAGCACGAGGGGCAGCAGGAGGACGGCGAGGAGGGCGAGTGCTCGTCGGGTCGTTGATGTCATGGCCGGGACGGTAGCCGTCGGGACTGTCGGAGCCGGGCGCGGGGTACCTCTCCTGCACCCATGACCCTCGTCGACGAACCAGAGGCGAGCGCCGAGGTCGCTGGGCTGGACTACGTGGCCGCCGATGACCCCGGGCTGCGGCGCGTCGGTTGCGGCAAGGGGTTCACGTACAAGGACGTCGATGGCAACGCCCTGCGAGACGAGGTCACGCGCGACCGGATCCGCCAGCTCGCGATCCCTCCGGCGTGGACGGAGGTCTGGATCTGCCCCAACGCCGACGGCCACCTCCAGGCGACCGGCCGCGACGTCAAGGGTCGCAAGCAGTACCTGTACCACCCCGCGTGGCGAGAGGTCAGGGACGAGGAGAAGTACGCGGGTCTCGCCGTCTTCGCGAAGAGGCTGCCCCGCATGCGGGCCGCGGTCCACACCGGGCTGAAGGGCGACCGGGACTGCAACGACGAGTCCCACGTGCTCGCCCTCGCCACCGGCCTGCTCGACCGGACGCTCATCCGCATCGGCGGGGAGGTCTACGAAGAGGAGAACGACACCTGCGGGCTCACGACCCTGAACGGGGACCAGGTGCGGGTGCGCAAGGGCATCGCGCTGCTCGAGTTCGTCGGCAAGGGCGGTGTCGAGCACCGCATCGAGGTCGACGACAAAGAGCTCGTGACGCCGCTGGACCGGTGCCGGCGCCGGGCCAAGGGGGACCGCCTCCTCTCGTACCGCTCGGCCGACGGTGACCTGGTGCCGGTCGATGCATCGACGGTGAACGACCACCTGCGCGCCGTCACGGGCGCGGCCGTGACTGCCAAGGACTTCCGCACCTGGGGCGGGACCGTCGCCGCTGCCAAGCACCTCATGGCCCAAGCCTCGGCCGAGACCGAGCGGGACGCCGAGCGCCAGATCCTCGAGGCTCTCGACGCCGCTGCGGAGCGGCTCGGCAACACCCGGAGCGTGTGCCGGTCGAGCTATGTGTGCCCCGAGGTGCTCGACGCCCACCGCAGCGGCGCGTTGGCCGACGCGGCCGGTCGGCGCCGAGGTGGCAGGTGGCTCGGCAAGGCGGAGATGGCCGTCCTCGACGTGCTCCCCGCGGCGGTTTAGGCCGCGCCGACGGGAGGAAGGACTGCGGCCGGATCCGGCCCCGTATGCTCCGCCCGATGGCCATCGAGGTCGGTCCCAGCATCAAAGCGACGAGCTACGAGCCGCCCGAGCCCGTGCCGAGCAAGCCGTCGGTACCGCTGCCGCCCGACGGGGTGGGCTACCGGCTGAAGCGCCGCGTCCTCGGCAAGCCGCTCCACTCCGAGGAGCTCGAGGACCAGCGCCTCGGCAAGCCGACGGCCCTGGCCGTGTTCGCGTCGGACAACCTCTCGTCCTCGGCGTACGCGACCGAGGAGATCCTGCACGTGCTCGTGCCCGCGATCGGGCTGGCGGCGTTCTCGCTGGTCGTCCCGATCTCGATCGCGTTGATCGTGATGTTGGCGCTGCTCATCCTGAGCTACCGCGAGACCATCAAGGAGTACCCCTCGGCCGGCGGCGCGTACTTGGTCACGCGCGACAACTTCGGCATCGTCCCCGCGCAGGTGGCGGGCGCGTCGCTGCTGATCGGCTACATCCTCACGGTCGCGGTGTCGACCTCGGCCGGTACCGCCGCGCTCGTGTCGTCCTTCGAGGGCCTGGCCCCCTGGCGCGTGCCCATCAGCGTCGGCTTCACGCTTCTCATCGCGTACGGCAACTTGCGGGGCGTCAAGGAGTCGGGGCAGATCTTCGCCGCGCCGACCTACTTCTTCATGTTGAACATGGCCTTGCTGCTGGGGCTGGGCCTGGTGAAGTTCCTGAGCGGCGACCTCGCCCAGGCGACCGCCCATGGCGAAGGTGTCGTGCCTTTCGGCATCGAGAGCGGTGGGCTGCTCATGGGGGCGTCGGCGTTCGTCGTGCTGAAGGCTTTCGCCTCCGGCGGCTCGGCGGTCACGGGCGTGGAGGCGATCTCCAACGGCGTGCCCGCGTTCAAGAAGCCAGAGTGGCGCAACGCCCGGCAGACCCTTGTGATCATGGGCACTGGGCTCGGGATCATGTTCATCGGGATCTCGCTGCTCGCGTCGAAGACGAAGGTTGTGCCGTTCGAGGACGGCACGCCGACGGTGCTCGCTCAGATCGGTGAGACCGTGTTCGGCGGGGGCGGGCTCGGCTCGGCCCTGACCTACTCGCTGCAGGCGTCCACGATGCTGATCCTCGTCCTGGCCGCGAACACCGGGTTCGCGGACTTCCCCCGTCTCGCCAGCGTGCAGGCCAGCGACAGCTTCCTGCCCCGCCAGCTGACCAAGCGCGGTCATCGCCTCGTGTTCTCCAACGGCATCCTCGCCCTCGCGGGCAGCGCCGCGATCCTCATCGTCGCGACCGGCGCCGAGGTGACCCGCCTCATCCCGCTCTACGCGGTCGGCGTGTTCAGCGGCTTCACGCTGTCGCAGTCGGGCATGACCCGCCACCACCTCCGCCTCAAGCAGGGCAGCTGGAGACGTGGCCTCTTGGTCAACGGCATCGGCGCGGTGATCTCGTTCTCGGTCGTCGTCATCGTGATCATCACGAGGTTCGAGGACGCGTGGATGATCCTCGTGGTCATGCCGCTGTTCGTCGTGACGTTGCTGCGGCTCAACAAGCAGTACGCGCACGAGTCGAAGGCGCTCGAGCACGACGTGCCCGCCGCGATGTCGGCGCCCATCCTGCGTCGCCATGTCGTGCTTGTGTTCATCGACCGGCTCGACATGGCCACCGCGCGGGCGATCCAGTACGCGCGGTCGCTCACGCCCGACGAGCTGCGCGCCGTCCACTTCGTCATCGACGCGCTCGCCGCGGAGGAGCTGGCCGAGGACTGGCGACGTCTCGGCATGACGCGCGTGCCGCTCGAGCTGGTCGACTGTCCCGACCGCCGGCTGATCCGCGCCGCGGTTGAGGCGGTGGCGCGTGAGCTGGCCGATGGTGATACCGAGGTGAGCGTCCTCCTGCCCGATCGCAAGTACCGGGGCCCATGGCACCGCATCCTCCACGACAAGACCGCTGACTCGATCCTGCAAGCGGTGTCGCGGCTCCCGCATGCCAACGTCACGTCGATCCCGTTCCACTTCGATGCGCGGCACAACCTCAACGTGAGCGCGGACAAGGGTGCGATCCGCCGAGCGCTCGGAACCGACGCGCCGCGCGTTCGAGTGAACGACGACGAGGTGCCCAGCGAGCCGCCCGCACCACGAAGCGCCGGTGGCGACGGCGTGATCCCGATCATCGAGGCGCGCTGGCGCCAGCACGTCACCGTGCGAGGACGGGTGCGCTCGATCCGCGTCGCACCCCAGCACGACACCCCGACCCTCGAGCTTGTCGTCGCCGACGACACCGGGGCGATCTCGGTGGTCTTCCTCGGCCGCCGCAACCTTGCCGGTGTCAACGTCGGCACGCGCATCGAGCCGACAGGCACCGTCGGAGTGTTCAAGAACCGGCTAGCGATGATGAACCCGTCGTACCGCCTGCTCGACTAGCGACGGGCGACGGTCGGCGGGGCCACGGGCTGACCGCCGGCCAGCACCGGGAACTGGTGCTCGGGGTCGTCGCATGGCGTCTCACCCGTCGGCGGTCCGGCACCGCTCTCGCCGAGCTGGGTCCGAGCACCGGTCGCCGCGTACTGGAGGATGTACGCCTTGCGGACCTCGCCGGTCGTGTTGGGACCGGTGAGGTGCGGCGTCAGCGAGGAGAACACGACGGTGCCTCCGGCACCGACCGGCGCCGCGACCGCGCCGTCCGGGTCCTCGAGGCACTCCCACCCGAGCGGCTCGACGTAGTGGTGGCGTAGCGTGCCGAGCCGGTGCAGGCCTGGCACAACCCACGGGCACCCGTTGTCGGTGGTCGCGTCGGTCATCGCCACCCAGCAGGTGAGGTACTGCTGGGGCTCGATGAACGTGTAGCCGTTGTCCTGGTGCCACGGGAAGCGGCGGGGCTTCTCGGGCTTCTTGTAGACGGCTTGGTCCCAGTACACGCGGACGTCGTCACCGATGAGGTCACCGCAGATGCCCAGCAGCACCGCCGACGTCGCGAAGCGGCGGAGCAGGTCGGACCGCTTGAGGAGCAGCGATGCGAACGTGATGGCACCGGTCTCCGCGATGAACGCCCGCCCGTCGGCAAGCTGGCGGAGGTAGGCGTCGACCTTGGCCTCGTAGCGGTCGAGCTCGGCCGTGACCTCGGCGACTGTCGCCGCGTCGAACACGTCAGGGAGGACGACGAAGCCGTCGCGATCGAACTGGGAGGCCTGGTCGTCGGTCAGGACGCGGAACGGGCCCGCGGGTGCTGTCCAGGTGAACCCGGTGTTCCACGGGTGCGGGTCAGCGGCGACGCTCATCGCGAGCGGACGTTAGGCCAAGCCTTCTGGCGGTGAAAACCGGCCACCGGTGGTCGCGCTTCACCGCCAGAACGGTGGTTGGATGGTCAGGCGTTCGTGGGCGCGGCGTGGGAGACGCCGACGCCTCCTCGAGTGGCACCGCCGTACCGCTGGCGCTCGCGCTCGATGTCGAGCGGCCGGATCGTCGAGCGGGCCTCGACGGCGGCGGCGTCGAGCAGCTCGGCGGGGACCAGCCAGCTCACCTCGAACTCGATGCCGTCGGGGTCCTTGGCGTAGAGCGCCTTGGTCGTGCCGTGGTCGCTGGCGCCGACGAGGGCGTCCCGCTCGATGAGGAGATCGCGCAGCCGGGCCAGCTCGTCCAGCGTGTCGACCTCCCACGCGACGTGGTACAGCCCGACGGTCGTGCGTCCCGCACCCGAGTCGCCGGCCGCGCCGCCGATCGCGAAGAGCCCGAGGTCGTGGTCGTTGGTGGAGCCGGCTGCTTGCAGGAAGGCCGCGCCCGGCATCTGGTTGACGACGCGGAACCCGAGCACGTCGGTGTAGAACGCGACGCTGCGGTCGGCGTCTCGCACGTAGAGGACGGCGTGGTTGAGGCGGGTGATGGCCATGCACCGTCGAACGCCGTGGAACCACGAGCCATTCCTACGAAGGTGCCGCGACGCCGACCACCAGGACGATGGGGTTCGTGATGAGCCGGTCGGGCCGGCGCGTCAGCGTCTTCTCGAGCTCGAACCGGCCGGGCGCGGTGAACGTGCTGACCGCGACCGGGCCGGCGGCGTCGGTCACCGCTGCCGCCGATGGGCCGAGGACCACGAGGGTCCGCCCCTGCGCGGCCCACGCGGTGGCCAGACGGTCGACGTCGTCGCGGTCGATGTCGCGCCGGGCGCCGGCGGCGGGCGTGCCGCACCCGCTGCGCAGCGATTGCGTGAGCAGCTCGTCGTAGGCGCCGTCGGGCAGCACCAGCCACGCGGCGTCCTCGCCACCAGCGGCGCAGACGTCGTCGACCGCGGCCAGCAACCCGTCCCCCGACCGGGCCGATCGCGCCGGCCAGGTCGCGATCGCCGGCGCGGCGATGATCGCGGCGAGGAGCACCAAACCGATGGCGGCGATGACGATCCTGGCCGGTCGGCGGCCTCGGGCGACGCGCCCAGCCTGCAGGAGCCAACCGGCAGCGCCGACGGCAGCGATCACGATGCCAGGCAGCGTGACCGGGAGGAACCGTCGCATCACCCAGAGATGGTCAGGGAAGGCGCGCGCCCGCCACAGGTAGAGGACGGTCGGCACGGCGAACACGCCGAGGACGAGGACGAGCGACGGGTCACGCCGCCGCGACGTCCCCGTGACGGCGGTGCCGGTGGCCGCGGCGAGGCCGACGATGCCAGCGACCAGGCCGATCGGTCCGAGGTACCAGGCCTGCCACGCGATGGAGTCCTCGTAGTAGCGCCGGGCCGGTTCGTCAGGCAGCCCTTCGGCGCGCTGGTAGACGCTGATCGACGCGGAGGCGGTCTCGGTCGCGGTCTCCACCGCGGGGCGGACGAACCACGCGAAGCCAGCGACCGCGACGATGAGGACCGCGATCGCCGCAGCCAGTCCGCTGCGGTGCGCGGCAAGAGCGCGCGCCAGGGCGCTGGCTCGGGGCACGAGGAGGAGCAGCGCGCCACCGGCGAGGAAGCCGAGGCCGGCGACCGCCACCTGTGAGAGTGTCTCGCTGCGGTGGAGGTCGAGGTAGGGCCGGCTGCGGAAGCCGAGGTCGATGGCCGCGATCGCGCCGGTGGTCGCGAGCCCGTTCAGGAGCGCGACCGAAGGGATCGTGACGCGCCGGTCGGCGAGGTGGCGCAGGGCGAGCCACACCGGGACAGCGGCGATGATGATGAGGACGTCAATCCGCGTCGCGAAGGCAGCGCCGAGCAGTGCGCCGGCGAGCCACGTGGTCATGGGCGAGCGCCGGTCGAACCCCCACGCCGCGAGCACGAGCGCGCCGACGAGCAACGCCTGGGTGAACGGCTCGGAGAACGTGTCTCGGCTGAAGTACACCTGCGGGAGCGACGCGCCCAGCGCGGCGACCGCGGCGACCGCGAGCCACGGGTGGACGAACCGGCCCGCGAGGACGAGCACCGCGAGCAGGCCAAGACCTCCAGCGATCGCGGGCACGACGAGCATCAGCGAGTCCCCGCCGACGAAGCGCCCCATCGCGAGGAGGCTGGGTTGGAGGTGGAGGAACTGCGGCGCGAGCGTGCCGTCCTCGGAGCTCGTCGGGAAGAACCCTTGCGCGGTGGCCACGTCGACCGCGGGGTCGTCGGCGAACGGTCCTACGCCCGCGCGCACCTCGAGGGTGCCCGTGTCGGCGAGGGACTGCGCGGTCAAGACGTAGACCCCAGGATCGCGGTCGCTCACGAGGTGCTCAGCGCGGTGCGCGGCGTTCCACCCAGTCAGCCCGACCACGATGGCCAGGCCGGTGAGCGCGGCGGCGGTCCCGCTACGAGTGGTCGGACGTTGCCGCGGCCGGGCCTGCACGGCGATGACGGCGAAGGCGATCGCGACCGGTGCTGCAACCGCCAGCACCCACCAGGGACGGAACACACCGCCGATGGCCAGAGCGAGGCCGGCGACGCCCAGGCCGGCCATCGCCGCGACCGCGGCGATGGCAGAGGCTTCGAACCAGGCAGGCAGGCAAGGCCGATCACCCGAGTCGGCGGCGGTCGGCATGGCCTTCGTACTCTAGGCGTCGTTGCCGTACCATCGACCGTCGATGGCCACGCCCGAGCACACGCTCGATGTGAGCGTCGTCCTCCCCGTGTTCAACGAGGCGGGCCACGTCATGACCGAGATCGAGCGCATCTCCGCGGCCCTCGACGCGTCGCCCTACACCTACGAGATCATCGTCGTCGACGACGGCTCGACCGACGGCTCCACCGAGCAGCTCGCCGAGCGCACCGACATCCGCCTCATCAGGCTCAGCCGCAACCAAGGCTCGGGCACCGCCCGCAAGATCGGCACGAAGGTAGCGCTCGGTCGCGTCATCGCGTGGACCGACGCGGACCTGACCTATCCGAACGAGCGGATCCCCGAGTTCGTCAAGGAGCTCGAAAGAGCGGACCAGGTCGTAGGAGCGCGCACGTCGGAGCAGGGGACGCACCGCTTCGCCCGAGTGCCGATGAAGTGGTTCATCCGCAAGCTGGCCAGCTACCTCGTGGACCAGAAGATCCCGGACCTCAACTCGGGGCTGCGCGTGTTCCGTGCCGATGTCGCGCGCCAGTACCTGCACCTGCTGCCGCCGGGGTTCTCGTGCGTGACGACGATCACGATGGCGTTCCTGTCGAACGGCTACTCGATCACCTACGTCCCGATCGACTATGCGGCGCGCGCCGGGCACTCGAAGTTCCACTGGTGGCGCGACACGCGCCGCTACCTGATCCAAGTGGTCCGCATGGTGCTGTCGTACGACCCGCTGCGGGTGTTCCTGCCCGTCGCCGGCGCGCTCGGCCTGCTCGGAACGGGGAAGCTCGTCTACGACATCGCCACCAAGGACTTCAGGCCGGCGATCAACACGCTGCTCATCCTCTTCGCCGCGTTCCAGCTGCTCGCGATCGGCCTGCTGGCCGATCTCATCGTGCGGGTGACCAAGCCGCGCGACGCGGTCGATCCGACCGTCAGCTGACCGGCGCGTCGACGGGGTCGTCGGGGATCGCGGTCCACTCGGCACGCGCGCTCGAGCCGATGGTGATGCGACCGAGCACACCTCGCACCACGCCCAGCCCGTAGCAGAGGTGCAGGGTCACGATGAGCCCCGCCGCGAGCGGCAGCCATCGTGGCCGGCGCAGCGTCGCCACCACCTTCACCGCCTCGGCGAGCACGGCGGCGGCGTAGACGGCGAGGGGCAGAGCGGCCAGGGGACCGATGGCCGCGAGCAGCACGGGAAGCAGGACGAGGTAGGCCAGGAGCGCTGTCGGCGCGAGGAAGGCGGGGCGCAGGCTCCTCGGTCGGCGCACGATCAGCTGGCCGCGGCCGCGGCCGTACTTGACCATCTGCTGAACGAACCCTGCGTAGGTCGGTCGGCGCTCGTGGAACGCCACGAGCTCGGGGTCGTAGAGCATGCGATGGCCGTCGCGGGCCAGGCTGTCGAGGACCTCGTTCTCCTCGGCGCACACGAGCACGTCGGAGAAGGGCCGCATCGCGACGCGCCGCACGGCGAGGTTGCACAGCGTGAACCAGCGCTCGTCGGCGGAGCCCAACGGGTGACGGCCGTACCGGCGGCGAACAGGTCCGGCACCGACAAGCGAGCCGAGCACCGCACCCTGCACGGTCTGGAACCGGGTGCTGCGCGGCGGCGTGACGTTCGGACCACCGAACACGGTGACGTTCGGGTTGGCGGCGGCGAGGTCTGCGAGGTGGCGGAGGAGGTGGGGCTCGACCACCACGTCATCGTCGAGGAACAGCAGCAGATCGCCGCGGGCGTCACCCAGCAGGAAGTTCCGCGCGCCGCCAGGGCGAGCGTCCCGGAAGACACCGAAGGCCGCGCCGGGGAACCGCTCGCGTACCACCGCCTCCACCGAGGCGTCGCTGTCGGCGAGCACGCGCAGCTCCCACGCCGGCGCGTCGATCTGGGCGTCGAGGCTGGCCAGGCAGGCGTCGAGCAGGGCCGAACGGCCGCGCGTCACCATGCACACGCTGATGACCGGTGCCGTGCTCATCGCATTCATGACCGAACCGAGGCTAGCGACTGTTCTGGCGGTGGAATCGCGCCGCCTTCCAGCGCGCTTTCACCGCCAGAACGATCAAGGTCCTTCCGCGCCGGGGGCCTTGTGGTGGTGGTAGCGGTCGACGACCTCGTCGGTCGGCCCGATGGCAGTCATGCGGCCGAGCTCGAACAGCGCGGTGCGGTCGCAGACCCGCGCGACCAGGTCGAGGTCGTGGCTCACCAGCACGACCGCGCAGCCGCCGCGCCGCAGCTCGGCCACCCGAGCGACGCACTGGGCCTGGAACGCCTCGTCCCCGACCGCAAGCACCTCGTCCACCAACAGGATCGCCGGGTCGGTGTGCACCACGATGGAGAACCCGAGCCGCAGGATCATCCCCTGCGACAGCGTGCGCACGGGCGCGTCGAGCACGTCCTCGCCGAGGCCCGTGAACGCGACGATCTCATCCCAGCGCGACCGCACCTCGGCGCGGCTCATGCCGAGGAGCACACCCTGCAGCTGCAGGTTCTCCCGCGTCGTGAGATCGCGGCTGACACCCGCCGAGAGCTCGACCAGCGCTGACACGCGGCCGGCCGTGGACACCGCGCCCACGGTCGGCGGGATCACGCCCGCGATCGTCTGCAGCATGGTCGTCTTGCCGGACCCGTTGCGGCCGATGACGCCGAGCGCCTCACCGGGTTCGACGGTGAAGTCGATGTCCTGCAACGCCCAGAACTTGGGCCCGCGCAGACCGAACATCTTGGCGCGGTGCCCCCGCCGGCGGAACCGGACCCCGAGCCCCGCGACCTCGACCGCGACGCCCATCAGACGTCCCTCGGGAGCACGGGTGCGACGCGTCGGAACAACGCCAGGCTGAGGGTGAACAAACCGGCGCAGACCGCGACCATGAGCGCGCTGTTCAGCGGTCTCGAGAATTGGCCGAAGTAGAGCAGGTCGCGGAACTGGCCGACGATCATGTTCATCGGGTCGATCGAGCGCAGCGCCCGCAGTCCGGGACCGACCATGTCCGGCCGGTAGACGATCGGGATCAGGAAGAACCAGACGGTGAGCACGTTGTTGATGATGAACCGCAGGTCCCGGTTGTAGACGTCGATCACCGACACCACCAGGGCGCCGCTGCTCACCAGCAGGACGAGCGACACCGTCGGCAGGGCAAGCAGCGGGAGCAGCACGACATCGAGACCGCCGGCGAACCCGCGCCACACGACGAAGCCGGTCATGAGGATCAGGAGCGACACGAAGTTGACCGCGACGGTCGTCAGGGGGAGCAGCTCGCTCGGGAACCGGGCCCGTCGCAGCAGCTCGGCCTCGAGCGAGATCGACGGCAGCGCGGCGTTCAACGATGTCGTCAGGAACGCCCACGGGATGAGGCCGAGGAAGAGGTACGCGCGGTAGTCGCGGACCGGGACGTCGAAGACGTTGGTGAACACGAAGGTGTACAGCGTCAGCAGCACGAGCGGAGCGACCAGCGGCCACACGAACCCGAGCAGGGACCGCTGGCGCCGCAACCGGTACTGGCGCTGCAGGAGGGTGAGGAAGAGGTCCCACCGCCGGCGTAGCGACGGGCCCGACCTGGCTGAGGAGAGCGTGGCGCTCTGACCGGGGGTGGCCATCAGGCCCGACATCCTAGTTTTGGAGGTGGCCAGCCTCGTCACACCATGGCGGTGTCCCGGCGGTGATGGCCCTCGACCGGCGGCCCCTACGCTGGTCGCCGGTGTCCCTCCCCGCGACCGAGCTCGAGCCCGTCGCGCCGCCCACGGCTCGATATTGGCCTGCGCTCGACGGCGTGCGAGCCGTCGCGGTGTGGGTGCAGTGGATCGTGGCCACCGCTGTCTCGCTCGCGCTCGCCATCGCCAGCTGGCACGTCGTCGAGCGCCCGCAGTTGGGCCGCAAGCCGCGGCAGCCGATCGGGACCGCGTGACCGCTGTCAGCATCGTCATCCCGGCATACCGCGCCGACGGCACAATCGACGCCGTTCTGGGCGCGGCGCTGCCGCAGGCGTCGGGCGAGGGCGCCGAGGTCATCGTCGTCGAGTCCACCGGCGACGGCTCGGCCGAGGCGCTGCAGCGGCGGTGGCCTGACGTCCAGGTGATCGCCCTCGACGCCCGCACCTACCCGGGGCGGGCCCGCAACATCGGTGCGGCACGGGCGGCAGGCGACATCCTCGTCTTCCTCGACGCCGACGCGGTGCCGTCGCCGTCGTGGCTGCACGAGCTGCTGGCCGCGCTCGGCGAGGGTGACGACGCCGCGGCTGGGGCGATCGCCAACGGCACGCCGCTGAGCCCGACCGGAACGGCCGGGTGGCTGCTCGAGTTCAGCAACTGGCTCCCAGGCGCGCTCGACCTTCCCGACCACGCTGCCAGCGCGTCGCTCGCGGTCCGGCGCACCGCGTTCCAGGACGCGGACGGATTCCTGGACGGCGTCTGGCCGGGCGAGGACACGATCCTGACCTTCCGCTGGGGTGCCGCCGAACGGATGGCGTTCGCCTCGCGGTCGGTCGTGCACCACCGGAACCGCACCGGGTTCGCCGACTTCCTCCGCCACCAGCACGCGCTCGGGGTGGCGTTCGGCGACGTCTGCGCGGCGGTGCCGTTCTCCCACCGCTGGTTCGCGAAGCGGCCGTGGTCGGCGCTGGGCGGCGGTCTTCGGCTGCTCGCTCTGGCCCGTCGGCTCCGACGGCGCCCGCGCGAAGCCGCCACGGCCGTCGCGCTGGCGCCGTGGCTGGTTGCTGGGCTCGCTGCCTGGACAGCGGGCCTCTGGCGCCACGGCGCTCACCGGTGACCCGGCCGCCGTTCCGGGTCGTGCTCTTCGGACTCGGCCACGCGGGCAGCCGGCTGCACCTCCCCGCGCTCCGTCGCCTCCGAGGCGTCGCCGTCGTCGGCTCGTACGACCCCGACCCGCTTCGACGTCAGGCAGTCTCGGGCGTGCGAACGCTCGCTGACGAAGACGAGGCGCTGGCGGTCGCTGCCGACGCGGTGATCATCGCCACCCCGCCGCAGACGCACGCTCGGCTCGCCCTCGCGGCGCTGGATCGTGGCCACCACATCTACGTCGAGAAGCCGATGGCGACCAACGTCGAGGACGCGCTCGCGCTAGCTGCGCTCGCCTCGTCGAGCGACCGGACCGTGCAGGTCGGGTTCGCCTTCCGCTACCACCCGCTCTGGCAGCGACTCACCGCGCTGGTGCGAGATGGGCGCTTGTCGCTGCCGTTCCGCGCCGAAGCGCGCTTCGACGCCGACCCGGGCGCGGGTTGGAACCATCCCGTGCTGAACGTGGGCCTGCACCACGTCGACCTGCTCGGGTCGATCGCCGGCGACTCGCCCGCCGAGGTCGAGGTCCGCGACGGCCGGGTGCTGTGCGCGCGGTGGAGCGACGGCTCCGTGCTCGAGGGCACCTACGGGCCGGGGCAGGGCGACGACCTTGCGCGCATCCGCTTCGGGTCCACGACCGTCGAGCTCGACCGCCGACGCGGCGTCCGGCTGCGAGGCGCAGGAGTTCGCGCCGGCCTCCCCTCGCCGGCGCTGCTCCGGGCCCGTCCGGCCACGACAGGCTGGGAGCGGTCCTACGAACGGGCGCTCGCCGCGTTCGCTGCCACAACTACGCGCGGCACGCCCGCGACACCCGGACCCGCCGACGGCCTGCGGGCGGTGGTGGTCGGGACGGCGATCGCCCGCTCGATGACCGAGGGCGGGCCCGCAAGGGTCGACGCCGGTGCGTGATGTCCTCATCGTGATCGGCGCGGCGGACGTGCGCGGCGGGATCCAGCTTCGGTGGCGGGGCCTCGCGCGCGAGCTAGGGCGGTCACGCAAGGTCACGGTCCTCACGTGGGTGCCGTGGGCTCTCCCGCGCGTCACCGACGAGGACGGCTACCAGGTCATCCGGCTCCCGGCCCTCTGCGGGTGGGACCGCGACCACGGCCGTCTGGTCGAGATGGTGAACACGGTGGTGTCGGTGCTAGGGGGCATCATCACCGCCCTCCTCGTGCGCCGCCGCTGGCAGATCGCCGTCGGCGCCGGGCTGCACCCTGAGGGTGTCGTCGCGGGCGTTGCGGCGCGGCTGCTGCACCGGCCGTTCGTCGCCGAGACGTGGCTCGTCGGCCCGGACGGGAACGTGGCGCGCCTCGCGGCATCGAAGCTGGCCCGGCCGATCGTGCGGTTGCTCGCGAGAGCCAGCACCGTGGTGACCGCGACCCGGGAGGGGCTGGACGAGCTGACGGGCATTGGCATCCCCGCCGAACGGGTCCGGATGGAGGTGCCGGCGGTCGACACCGAGCGATTCCTCCCACCGACGCCCGAGCGCAGAGCCCTAGGACGACGCGCCCTGGATGTCGACGCCTCTCGGGTGCTGGTGTACACCGGCCGGTTCGACCTCCGCCAGAAGCGCATCGACCTGCTCGTCGACGCCTGGAGGCTGGTCAGGCCTGAGGGCTGGGAGCTCGTCCTCGTGGGCGAGGGCGGCGACCGTGAGACCGTCCATCGGCTGGCCGTGGCCGCGCCCGGCGTGCGACTCCGCCCGTGGGCGGACGACGTCGCCACGCTGCTCGCCGGCGCGGACGCGTTCGCGCTACCGACGCGCTTCGAGAGCCCCGGCTACGCACTGTTCGAGGGCATGGCGACTGGCATCCCCGGGCTCGCATCGGACATCGCCGTGTATCGGGAGTTGGAGCCCGACGGCGTCGAGCTCGTCGCGGCGACGACGGAGGCGTGGATGTCGGCGTTGCGCCGGTTGACCGAGTCGATGCCAGAGGAGCGGGCCCAGAGGGGCGAAGCGGCTCGACGGTGGGTCGAGGTGCACCTGGCACCATCCCAGCTGGGCCAGCTCGAAGAGCTCCTCGATGGCTGACGGTCCTGTCTTCGTCGTGGGCGCAGCTCGCTCGGGCACGACGCTGCTGCGCCTGATGCTCGACGCGCACCCAAGCTTCGCGCTGCCTCCTGAGTCTCACTTCGTGGTCACGCTGGCAGCACGGAGGTTGCGGCTGCAGCGGCGGCCCGAGATCGCACTCGATCGGGTGCTCGGGCACCCTCGCTTCGCGCTATGGGGCTCGACGGGGACCTCGTGCGGGCGGCGGCGGCAGCCGCTTGTCCGGCCGATCTGGCCAGCGTGTTTCGCACCGTCTTCGAGACCTACGCCGAGGCGCAGGGCAAGCCGGGGTGGGGCGACAAGACGCCTGGCTACGTGGAGCACCTCCCCCTCCTCGCGCACCTGTTCCCCGACGCGCGAGTCATCCACATCATCCGTGACGGCCGCTCCGTCGCGGCCTCGATCGCGTCGCAGCCGTGGGGCCCGCCGACGCCCGTGTCCGCCGCATGGTGGTGGCGAGGTCGCGTGCGCCGAGGGCGTCGAGACGGGGCGCGCCTCGGCGCGCGGTATATCGAGGTCCGGTACGAGGAGCTGATCGCTGACCCGATCGTCGTGCTGTCCTCAGTGTGCCGGCACCTGGGCGCGGAGTACGACCCGGCGATGCTCGACTACGCGAGCACGGCGCCGGAACGACTGCCCCCAGGCACAACCCGAACCGGGCGGCTCCACGAGCGCACGCGAGCTCGGGTACGACACCGGCGATCCGCGGCCCGCGGACGCCATCCGCTCTTCGGTCGGCTGGGGAACTGGACCCGTCCGCCGCATCCCCCAGCTCGCTGCTGACCTGGCTCGGCCCCGACGACGGATGCTTTAGAGGAGCACGGCGTCCCACGCGCCGGCAGCGAGCGAGCTGGGCGGCCGAACACCGGCCAGGCGAAGAAACGTGGCCCCCGCACCAGCGATGTCGACCGACTGCACCTCGTCGGAGGGACGGATGCCGGGTCCCGCGAGGTAGGTGACGGCATGGCCGTGGTGGTCAGACCACCGGAACCGGTGGTAGTCGCTGTCGGCCTCCCAGGTGCCCATCTGCGGGTGGAAGACCCGGCGGATGGGCCGATTGAGAGCCCACACCACCGCGAGGTCGGGCAGCGCCTCGGCGCGGGCGCCAGGGAACCGGGAGCGCATCGGGATCACCTCCGCGACCATCGGTGCCCCGCTGTCGGCCTCGACGAGCCCGACCACGAGATTCGAGATCTCCCGCAGCAGCGACTCGTAGGTCATGGGCGGGACGATCCCGAATCGCTCCCGTCCGGTCAGGTTGATGCGGATGTAGCCGGTAGTCCACGACGGCAACGAGAAGGCGCGCGACCGGGTCCAGTCGAGGTGGTGGCGGAACTTCTGAGACATGAGGCGCTGCTGCGCCGACTCAGGGAGAACGCGGACCGCTAGCCGCTCGCGCAGGTCGGCCGGCAGCCACCGTCGAAGCAGACCCATCGGGTCAACGCGCTGTCGCAATGTGCCCGGTCCGGTGACGCCGTTCGAGATGCCGGCGGGAACGGCCAGCCCCGCCCGCTCGAGCAGCCCGTCGAGGACCGGGTTCGACGAATTCGCGGGTTCGAACCCCTGGGCCGCCAGCAGCACCACGTTCGCAGCGGGGTCCTCGACGAGGGGCCGCAGGGCGTCGTCGGCCGCCTCGTAGGCAGCGGTGATCAGATCTGGCTCCCGACGCCAGGGCCGATGGGGGTGGTCGTCGAGCCAGTGGTGGCCGAGCACATGGGCGATGCCGTGCAGCTCGTGCACGCCGACGCACGCGATGCGCCGCCGGGCGACCAAGGGTGCCACCCGGCGGCTCCTGGCGGCCACCGCCGCCGCCGACCGGGCCGAGAACCGTCGCTCGTCCGCCAACGAGGGCGGCGAGTCGAACTCGTGGAACCAGGCGCGGGTCGCGGGGTTGCCGAGCTCGGCGGCGAGCGACCTCGGCGACGCGACCTGCCGGTGCGGCGCTGACCACGCCGACCAGCAGCAGATCTGCTGCGCCTGCGAGTCGGGGTGCGGGTGGACCTGGGGTAGGTCGACGGCCAGCACCTCGCCGCCCCGGTCGGGCAGGTGCAACCAGAAGGGCTCGAGCCCTGCCGGCTCGCGTTGGAGCCGCAGGCCGTGGGTGGCGGGGTCGAAGCGGGTGAAGTGCTGGGCGGCGTGGTCGCCGAGGTTCGTGCCAGAGAACACCGTCGGCCACACGGCCTCCTCGAAGACGCCGCCGACGGTTTCGGAGGAAACGGTCGCGCCTCGGGCCCGCAGCGCCTCGAGCACCGGCATGCGGCCGGCGGCCATGAGCTCGCTCAGCACGCGATCGTCGGCGCCGTCGAGGACGATGACCCGCAACGGCGCATCGGTGTGCAGGGGGTCCTCCAGGAGTGGGTGGGCAGGACGCGGAGGAGCGTCCGATCGAACCTAGTGGTCGACGTCCGGACGCCGCGGCCGCAGCGCGGCGGCCAGCGCGGCGCCGGCCAGGTCGGCAGCGATGAGCAGGAGCCGCGACACTATGGCCACGAGCAGCGCGGCTCCGTCGTCGACGGCGGGCGCCAGGACCAGGACGAGCACCGCCTCCCTGGCGCCCGCGCCCGCGAGCAGCGGGACGGCGAGCAGCCCGACCGCGGCGGCCAGCGAGTAGCCGCCGATGGCCAGCGGGAGCAGCTCGGCGCCGTCGCCGTAGTGGAGCGCGAGGAACCAGACCGCCAAGCCGAGCAGCGCGTTGTTGAGGACGCCCAGCACTGCGACCTGCACGATGGTCCGGCCGCTGAGGGGCTGGTCGAGCGCCGGGCGGCGCAGGAGGTGCAGAACGGCGGCCAGGACCCGGTCGAGGCGCTTCGGCTGCAGCACGAAGACCAGCGGGACGAGCAGCACCACCACGCCGATGTACGCAGGACCGGATTGCAGGAGCGCGGGTACGACGAGCAGCGCGAGCACAAGTCCGGTCGCGAGGCTTACGAGCAGCACCACGACACCGGCCACGGCCGTTCGCTCGCGGCGGACCTTGGCCGCGTGACCGAGCTCCATCTGGGCGACGAACGCCCACACGCTGCCTGGCACGTACTTGCCGAGCTGGCCGATGAAGAAGACGGGCATCGCCACCAGCGCCGGCAGCGGTGCGCCAACGCCTGCGAGCATCGTCGACCAGGCGAGGAAGCTCGAGCCGACGGCGACGATCGTGCAGAGCGCGGCCAGCGCGACGAGCCCGGCGGGCAGCTCGGCGGCGCGCGAGCCGAGGGCGTGCCACTCGGATGCGACGGCGACGGCGGCGAAGCCCAGCGCCACGACGACGAACAGCACCCGCAGCGCTCGCCGCGCTGGTCGTGCCCGAGTTGGGATGTCCGTCGGGACCGCAGCGGTCGACTCCACGTCAGAGGTGGTCGAGGTCGCCCCACGACGTCGACCAGCGCAGCGAGGCGGGCGCCGGCACGAGGTCGGGGTGGGGGACGACGCCGAAGTGCATCGGCTTCGGCTCGAGTCGCGGGGGCAGCCTGCGGAAGCCGGCCGCGACCCCGGCCCGCTCGTGCTCGCTCCCGGTGATCGCGGTCATGGCTGCGCCATCGGCCGCGCCGACCTCGCCGCCGGCGATGGCGACGAGGATGGCCCGAGCCGCGCCGTCGTCCGCCGCGAGCAGCTCGAGCACGTAGTGGAACCGGCCCCCGAAATCGTCGCGCGGCAGCGTGACGGCCGCGGCCCGGAGCTTGCCCGCGGCGCGCACCTCGAGGTACCGGTAGGGCTGGTCGGGGTGGGCGGCGTAGCGCCAGCGCCACCAGTCGCCGTGGCGGGCGACGCCGTTGTGGATGCGCGGCGCGACCTCTGCCCACAGCGCGTCGATGTCATCGGGCGGCTGGGCCACGACCACAGCTCGCAACCCGCCCACCGGACGACGGTGGAAGGCGGTGCGGCGAGCTGCGGCCGCCAGCGGGCGCGGGACGTGGAACCGGCGGGCGAGCCAGCCGTCGTCGATGGGCAGCACGAGCACGCGCATCCGGGCGACGTCCACCCAGCCGGCGACGCTGACACCCCGCATCGCGATCGGGTTCGAGGCGTACGCGAACAACGGCCGCCCGTGGGCGTTGCTGTCGTCGTACAGCGCTCGGGACAACGGTGTGAACAAGCGCCTTCCCTGGTAGCCGGGGTCGACCGCGGCGTCGACGCCGTTGCTGAGCGTGCACGACCGGCCGCCGATGACACCAGGCATGCAGTACGCGATGTACTGGGCGATTACCTCACCGCCGTCGTCCCACACCCACACGAGCGTCTCCCCGAACGGGTTGTCCCACCACTGCCACCGCACGATGTCCGCGCGCGTCTTGGGGTTGTCGGGGAAGGCGGCCGCGTTGAGGCGACGGAGCGCCACGTCGTCGCGGACATCAGCGCGCCGCAGCACGAGGCCGGCGTGGCCGTCCTCGACGTGGCGCGAGGCCGAGGCGCTCACTGTCCTCGGATCTCCTTCGTCCACGTGACGTACTGATCGGCCGGTGCCGCGAGGAACGCCTCCGCGTAACCCCGGCCCATCAGGCCATGCGTCGAGCGCCACCGTCCCAGCTCGAGACCGGCAGAGACGTCGAACGCCAGGTGCGCGGTCTCGTGGGCGGCGAGCGCAGCCCGCTTGCGGTCCATCACCGTCGTCACGTCGACGAGGCGGTTCAGCGGCAGGGCCGTCCACGTCTCATAGCCCCAGACCTCGAGACCTGAGGGGAGCGCCGGAGCGTGGGTGAGCGCGTCCGACAGCGCGCCGTGGTCGGGGTGGCCGTCGAGGAACCAGGGGAGGAACAGAACGTCGGGCGCCAGCTCATCGATGGCGTTGCCGATCGCGACGCCGAGGTCACGGGTCGCTTCGGGGAGGCCGCCATCGCGCCGACCGAGGAACCGGGACACGAACCCGATGATCAATCCGGCGCGCTCGGCTTCGGATCGTCGGCGGCGCGCTGTCTCGGCTGCGTCGAAGCCCGAGCCCCGCGTCGCCTCCCCGTCGGTGGCGAAGAGGACAGTGACGTCGGCGCCTGCATCGCCCAGCAGCGCGAGGGTCCCTGAGCACCCGATCTCGTCGTCAGGATGCGGCGCGAGCGCGAGCACCCGGCGGAACGACGGCAGGCCCACGATCGGTCCGTCCCCGGCAAAGGAACGCAACGCCAGCAGCAACGGCCATGCGCCATCGGGGATCGCCGGCTTGGTCCGAGCGACCACCCGAGCCAGCGATCGCGGGATCCTCACGCGGCCGGACTGTAGTGGCCGGACCCCTACGCTGGTCGCCGGTGTCCCTCCCCGCGACCGAGATCGAAGCCGTCGCGCGACCGGCCGCTCGCTACTGGCCTGCACTCGACGGCGTGCGGGCCGTCGCCGTGCTGCTCGTGCTGGCGTACCACCTCGAGCTGCCCTACAGCCCTCGCGGCGGGTCGATCGGCGTGACGATGTTCTTCGCGCTGTCGGGCTTCCTGATCACCTCGCTGCTCCTGGCCGAGGCCGAGCGCACCAGCACCGTGAGCCTGGGACGCTTCTATGCCCGGCGGGCGATGCGCCTGCTGCCCGCCCTCGTCGTCGTGATCGCCACGGTGACCGCGTACGCGGTCGCCACGGACCGAGGCGACGACACGGTGTCGGCCGCGCCTGCCGTGGTGCTGTACGTGTCGAACTGGGTGCGGGCCATCGATGGGTTCGGCACGCTCGGGCTGTTCGAGCACCTCTGGTCGCTGTCGGTCGAAGAGCAGTTCTACCTCGTATGGCCCGTGCTGGTCATCGCCGCGGCCGCGGTAGCGGCACGCCACCGCGCGGAGGCGGTGCTCGCCACCGCGCTCGCCGGCTCGATCGCGTCGTTCGTGTTGCGGCTCCGGCTCTGGGACGGCGACGACCCCGCCGCCTCGGCGGCGCGCCTCTACAACGGCATCGACACCGTCGCCGACCAGCTGCTCGTCGGCTGCGCGTTCGCAGCGCTGCTGCACCTCCTCGAGCGGGCGCCGGACCCGCGTGGGCTCGCGATGTTGCGCCGATCGCTCGCCGTCGTCGCGCCGCTCGCGCTCGTGTTCCTCGTGTGGGTCGCGGCGTTCCGTCCCGGCGGAACGTCGGTCGACAACAACCGGCTGTACCTGACGTGGGGGGCTCCGGTGTTCGCAGCCGCGGCGCTGGCTGTGGTCGGCGACGGCGTGCTGTCACCCCGGGGCCGGTTGGCGACCGCGCTGTCCGCTCCCCCGCTCGTCGGCCTCGGCAAGATCTCCTACGGGCTGTACCTGTGGCATTACCCGGTGATCGTCGTGCTGGGTGAGCGCATGACCGGGCAGCCGTCATGGGTGCGGTGGACCGTCGCCACCGCCGTCTCGCTCGCGCTGGCCATCATCAGCTGGCACATCGTCGAGCGCCCGTGGTTGCGCCGCAAGCCGCGGCAGCCGACGTCGATAGGGTGAGCCGGAATGTCGACCGCGACGGACCGACCCGATGTCTCGCTCGTGCTCGAGTACGAGAACGTCGTCCTCGTGGGTGCCGAGCGCGTCGCTGCGGTCGTGCGGGCGTTGGCTCGGCAGCTACGAGAGGCGCCGTTCACCGCCGAGGTACTGCTGCCGGAGAAGGCGGACATCGACATCGACGAGCTCGCCGGCCTCACAGTTCGCCGCTTCCATGTGGCACCGGGCGCGCACTACTACGACGTGAAGAACGCGGGTGCGCGTGAGGCCGATGGGCAGGTAATCGTGCTCGCCGACTGCGACGTGATCCCGCTCGACGGCTGGCTCGTCAACCTCATCCGGCCGTTCGACGATCCGAACGTCGACGCGGTCGTCGGCAACACGATCATGCGACCGGTGCCCACCGTGACCGACAAGGCGTTCGCCGCTGCGGGCTGGTTCCCCGCGCACGGACAGGATGCTCGCCGACAGATCATCGCCAACAATCTGGCGTTCCGTCCGTCGGTGTTCCTGCCCGGCGGATTTCCCGATCTGGCCTGCCGCTACCGAGGCGCCGACCGCGATCTCGATCGAGCCTGGGCCGCAAGCGGCGTCCAGATGGAGGTCGCGATCGACGCCCGAGCGCTGCACCTACCGCCCGAGCATCCCGCCCGCCGTGCGATGTGGGACGGGCACGATCAGCAGATCGAGCAGCGAGCGACCGGGGCGCCCTTCGCGCCGTTCCTGCTGCGGGTTGTGCTGCACCAGCTGCTCGTGGGCTCCGTTCGCATCCTGCGGCACCACCGCGCGGTCGGCCTGCGCGCGGTACACGTGCCGCTCGCGCTCGCGTGGAACCTTCGCGAGGCGGTGGCGCGTGGTGCTGGCTTCGTCCTCGCCAGGTTCGCCCATGAGCGCATGCACCGGCGCGTTCCCCGATGACCGTCGACGTGTCGGTGATCGTCCCTGCCTACCGGGCTGAGGCGACGCTGGACGGGACGGTTGCGAGCCTCCTCGGGCAGGAGTTCAGCGGAACGTTCGAGATCCTGGTGAGCGCGAGCGCCGACGATGCCGCTGACCTCCCCCACCTTCCCGACGACCCGCGGCTCCACCTCATCACCCATGTCCCGCGGTCGCGCGCCGCCGCCGCCCGCAACCGTGCGGTCGCACAGGCCACCGGCGCGCTGCTCGCGTTCACCGACGCCGACGTCATCACACCGCCCGACTGGTTGGACCAGCTGGTGCGGGCGTCCGACTCTGGCGTCCGGTGCGTCGCCGGATCCGTGCTCAACGGCACACCGGGCAGCGCGGCAGGCACGGTCGAGTACCTGGTCGAGTTCCTCGACCTCCACCCTGATCGTCCGCCGTCGACGGCGTGGCACGGAGCGACGTGCAACCTGCTCGTGCCGCGGTCGCTCTGGGAAGAGCTCGGGCCCTTTCCCGAGGACATGGGGGGCGGGGAGGACACCCTGTTCACCGTGCAGGCGCGATCGATAGGCCGCTTCGTCTTCGCGCCAGAGGCGCACGTGCTGCACCTGAACCGGACGACCTGGCGGGCGGTGATCCGGCACCACCTCCAGATCGGTCGCTTCGCGGCCCATCTCGGGCGCCGTAGCGCCTACAAGCTCCGCCCGCTCGTGCGGTACACGCCGCTCGCGCCGATCGCGACGGTCGGGCGGGTGGTCTCGCTCTATTTGCGAGTCGCCGCGTGGGACCGGCGGCTCTTCGTTCGCGCGCTGGCGCTGCTCCCGATGGTCGTCGTCACGATCGGCGCGTTCGGCGTCGGGCTCGCGTCGGAGGGCATGCGCATCGACCGCGCTGCCCGCCGTGGCGCGGTGGTCAGCCGTCCAGCCGAGAGGCTGTGAGTCTCGGCGGAAGGTTCTTGTCGTTAGCCTCACGTCGTGCAATCCCCAGACGCTGACGGGACGCGGTCAGACCCGGAGCTGTTCGTCCGAAAGCACATCGACGGCGTGCTCGCCGCGGTGTGCGCCTCGGCTGCTGCGGTCCTGTACGCCACGACGTTCTCGTCGCGGGTCGCGTTCGGCGACAGCCCGGAGAGCATCGCTGGGGTCGCCGACCTCGGTGTGCTGCACGCTCCGGGCTACCCGAGCTATGTCTTGACGGCGAGGGCCTTCGGCGAGATCGTACGCGTCGGCGACTGGGCGTTCCGTGTCAACCTGTTCAGCGCCGTCACCAGCTGCCTGGCCGTTGCCCTGACCTACTTCGCCGGACGGCGTCTGGGAGCTGGACGACTCGGTGCCGTGATCGGGGCGGTCGTCCTGGCATCGAGCACCTCGGTCTGGTTCTACGCGACGTACGCGAAGTTCTACGGACTCACGATCGCCCTCGTGGTCGGGGCGGTGCTGACGGCGCTTCGTTGGGTCGACGGTGGCAGCCACCGGTGGCTGTTCGCCACGGGCGCGCTCATCGGGCTGATCGCGGGCGCCTCCTGGCAATCAGGCCTCCTCATCGTCCCGGGCCTGGTGCTGCTCGTCCTGCTCGACCGGCGGCCGTACTCGCTGTGGGGCTGGCTGGCCCCCATGGTCGGGTTCGTCGTGACCAGCGCTGTGCTCTGGGGGTTTGTCATGCTCCGGGCTGCGTCGGACCCCGCGATCAGCTGGGGAGGGGCCGATTCCTTGGGACGTCTGCTGCGGCTCGTCTCGATGGAGGACTTCGGCCTCGGAGCGCGCGTCGTCGCCCAAGCTGGCGGCGAAGGTCGCCGGGGTTCGGCGATCGAGCCCTTCGCCGACGCATGGAACCTTGCTCGGGCGTTCAGCTACGAGTTCTCGGCGCTCGTGCTGGTGGCCGCCGCGGCTGGGCTGATCGGCGCGGCGCGTCGCACCTGGGGGAGGTTCGCCCTGCTCGCAGGAGCGCTGGCGATCAATGCGGGCGCCGTCGTGTTCGTGCTGGGGCTCGGAGGTCGGTCGGGGTTTGGCACCAACGTGCGCTACGGCGGCTTCCTCCTCGCCGCGGTCGTCTCGATGGCGCTGCTGGCCGGCGTCGGGGCGACACAGCTGTTCGAGCTCGGCGCCAAGGCGCTCACGCCGATCGGGGTACGTGCCGCCCACCGTCGCCCCGGACAGCCGGTCCCCGTGCAACCACCGCGCTGGTACGTGCCTGTTGCCGGCGTCGGCCTCATCGCTGCACTCGTGCTGCCGCCCGTGGTGGCCCACCGCTCCCCAGCCGACCAGGCGGGTCCGTCGTACGCCGAGGACTACGCCCACAACGTCCTCGAGCCGCTCCCGCAGAACGCCGTCCTGGTCGTCTGGGGGGCCGAGCGCGCCTTCCCGCTGCAGCACGCACAGGTCGTCGAGGGCACCAGGGACGACATCGAGGTCGTGGTCGGCAACCAGCTGATCTGGGCGTGGTACCGCGAGCAGGTCGCCGAGCGGGTCGCCGTCGACCTTGCCGGCTCCGTGCCCGAGGACCCTCGCGTGGTCGCCGCAGCGTTCGTGCAGCGGCTCGTCGAGACCGGCCGCACCGTGCACATGGACACCGCGACTGCGCTGACGCTGCGCGGGGTCGCCGGCTCGAAGCCCGTTGGCCTGACCGCCGCTGCGACCGGTGACCGCGACGTGTCGCCCCCCTCGACCACCGAGGGCGAGCGGTTGCTCTCGCGCACCTACCGCACGACGGGCATCTACGACGATCCGCAGCGAACGCAATGGCCGAACCGCGATTTCCTGGTGCCCTACGTGATCGCGCACCTCCAGCTGTCCGATGCGTACGCCGCAGCGAAGGACTACGACGCCGCCGAGCGGCACCTCCTGCTCGCACAGGAGGTGGACCCCACTCGGCCGGACATTCCCGGGTTCCTCGAGCAGCTGGAAGAGCTCAGGGCGACGGGCTGATCGTCAACCGGCGATCACCTCAGTGGCGGTGAACAGGCGGCGCTCACCGACCTGCTCGCTGTAGCCGACGATTCGGACCTGTTGCATGATCTCCAGCCGGTTGACCGAGCTGACGCCCTTCGCCGAAGCATCCTTGGCGAGGACGAGAACGACGCCGCTGGGATCTCCGCTCGCGGAGGTCTGGACCGCGATCGTGCCGCTGATCGGCTCGATCGCCCAGACCGCCCCGGTGACGTCGAGCGGTGCGGCCCCCGCAGGCGCGCTCGCCGGAGCGGTGGGGTCCGTCGACGGCACCAGCCCCGACGCCAAGGTCGACGTCGTGTCGTCCGAGGACGCAGCCTTCGCGGTCGTGGACGTCGCCTTCTTCGCATCCGTGGTGTCAGACGAGGAGTCGCCGTCGCGACCACAGGCGGCGACCACGAGGGCGAGGGTGATCAGCAGCGTGAGGCGCCTCAATCCCTCTCCTCCTCGGACACGTCTGGGCTCTTCGGCTTCGCGCTGGGATTCGGCGCGGAGATGCGGACCGCGCTGGCGGTGCGGACCTCGATGCCGTCCACGGTCTCGGATGTCGCGTCCACCTGCACCTTGGCGCCATCGGCGACGGCGTCGAGGGACGCCGCGCCGGTGACCCTCGCCTCGCCGGCGCGGACGAGCACGACGTTCGGTGCCGGACCGCCGACGGCGACCGCGAGAACGCCCGTGCGGGGGTCCACCGCGGCCACGGTGCCGACCACGGACACACCGGTCGGCGCCGCGCTGACGGGAAGCGAAGCGATGACGCCGAGCACAGCGGTCGCGCACAGCGTGGCCACGACAGCTCGTCGACGGGGGGAGGGGGAGGTCGCGGGCAGCGGGGGGCTCCTTCAGGATCGGTAGGGACAAAGCGGCGGGGGAGGGCCGAAGCCCTCCCCCGCCTCATCGTTCACTTCTGTCAACGCCGGTCATCAGACCGGCAGGGGTTCAACTCTCAAGAGCGTCGGACTGCCAGGTGATGCCGTCGTTGAGGTTGATGGCGTCGTCGCCCGAGGTCCAGTCGGCGTTGAAGCCACCACGGCCGCCGGCGGTGACACCAGAGGTGCCACCGGTGAGGACGGTCGTGCCACGGATGAACCACCCGCTGCCGTTGAAGATGGCAGCTCCCAGCACGTTGCCGGTCACGGTGCCACAGCTCGTGGTCACGGTGAACGCACCGCTCGCACCATCGGCCGGGGCATCGTTGTCCGCGTTCCGGGTGATCGTCAGCGTCAGAGCCGACGATGTGATGCCGCAGTCGGTGCCGCTGGTCCCGCCGATGGGCAGGTGAGCCGTGCCGCCAGCGCCTGACGACCACGTGTTCGTGGTCGTCGTGCCCTCCGTGCCCGGTGAGCCGTCGGTGCCCGGATCATCCGAGGACGTGCCCCCGGCGGAGTCCGCAGCGGTGTCGACCTGCGCGACCGACATGTCGAAGCGGTTGTCGCCCGAGTAGTCGTACGTCGCACCCGGGGTGAAGTGCCCGGAGAGGCTGACGCCGAACACATGGCTGATGCTGTCGGTATCGGTGAAGTCGTCGACGCAGACGGGAACGTTTTCGTTGTCGTCGTTGTCGTAGACATCGCCGTCCATCATTACGTCGTACTCCGTGTCGAACGCTGTCTTGGCGGCGTTGTCGTACACCGACAGCCAGCGAACGTCCTGGAG
>CAYSAC010000017.1:0-21964 GCA_964428815.1 uncultured Acidimicrobiaceae bacterium
CGGGCGACGTGGCCCGCACGATCCGCGAAGGGGCCCAGCGGCTCGTGGCCGCGGTGCTCGACTGCGAGAAGCCCGTCATCGCCGCCGTCAACGGCACGGCCGCTGGCATCGGCGCCCACCTCGCGTTCGCCTGCGACCTCGTGATCGCGGCCGAGGGCGTGCGTTTCATCGAGGTGTTCGTGCGCCGCGGGCTGGTGCCCGACGGCGGCGGCGCCTACTTGCTCCCC
Organism: uncultured Acidimicrobiaceae bacterium; assembly: GCA_964428815.1. GTDB lineage: Bacteria > Actinomycetota > Acidimicrobiia > Acidimicrobiales > CAYSAC01 > CAYSAC01. The sequence goes on from CAYSAC010000017.1 coordinate 228, forward strand.
CGTCTCATCGGTGTGCAGAAGGCCAAGGAGCTGCTCTTCTTCGGCGATGACCTCCCGGCCGAAGAGGCTCACCGTCTCGGGCTGGTCAACGCCGTCGTCCCCGGCGACGAGCTCGAGGCGACGGCGGCGGCGTGGGCGGCGCGCCTCGCCATCGGTCCGACCCGCTCGATCAGCCTCACCAAGTGGCTCGTGAACCGATCGCTCGACAGCGACCGGAGCACCGCGTTCCACGACGAGGCCATCGCCCAGGACCTCAACATGACGACGCGCGACGCCCAGGAGGGCATCGCCGCGTTCGTCGAGCGCCGGGACGCCAACTACCTCGGCTGGTGAGCCCAACGGAGTCGCGCAGAGCGGCGGTCCGTCGTCACCGCTCCACCCCACCCACGTCGCTCAGCCACGTGGCGAGGGTGCCGTCAGCTTTGGCGCTTCGTTTGAGTCAGCTGCGGAGAGTGAGGGTACGGTCGCCTGGTGTTCAAGAGTCACGCTCAGATCGACGGGGATCGCGACGCTGATCCCGAGGCTCTGGGCCGGGCGAGCGATGACCGAGACCGGTTCGCCGATGACCGGGACCAGACATCCGAAGCGCACGAAAAGGCAGCCGAGACCCGCGACGACAGCGCCGAGGCCCGCGACGACCGAGCCGAGGCCCGCGACCGGGCCGTCGGCAGATCTGACGCGGGAGCAGCCTCCGACCGTGCGGAAGCCCTACGAGACCGTCGGGGAGCGGCCAGCGACCGCGCCCATGCGGCCGCCGATCGCGAAGCCGCATCGTCAGACCGCGTCGTCTCGGCCGGGGAGCGGGCGGTCTCTTCCATCGATGGGCTCACCGGGGCGCATCGCAGGGACGCGGGGACCGTGGAGTTGGAGCGTGAGACAACCAGAGCGAAGAGAACAGGCCAGCCCTTCGTGCTCGCCTTCGTCGACGTGGACGGCCTCAAGACGACGAATGACTCGCTCGGCCACGCTGCCGGAGATCGGCTTCTGCGCCAGATAGTCGACACGATTCGGGCCAATGTCCGCTCTTACGACCTGGTCGTTCGCTTTGGAGGCGACGAGTTCGTGTGCGGGTTTCTGGACCTGACGATGGAGGAGGCGGCCAAGCGGTTCTTGCTCGTCAACGCGGACCTGGCAGAGATCCAGCACGCATCTGTCACGGTCGGACTCGTGGAGCTACAGGGAGACGAGTCTCTCCAGAACCTCATCATGCGAGGGGACGAGGCCTTGTACAGAGAACGCCGGCAACCGTCCGCTCGCGCCTGACAACCGCTCCAAGCGTCGCGTCAAGCGCTGCTCGCGTCGCCCGCGGCAAGCGTCGGCATCACTCCAAGCGTCGCGTCGATCGCTCAACGATCGCCTGCGTCTCCGCCGGGTCGAGGCTGCTCGCCCCGGAGACCAGGTCGAAGAGCAGCGACACCGTCGACCCCGCCCGAGTCACGACGATGTAGGCAGCGGCGGGGGTGACCTCGCCAGCCGGACTCGTCACGGTGAGGTCGGCCACGAAGGCGACGCTCTCGTCTCCGAACGTCCCGAAGTCCGGCGATTCCATCAACGAGCCGCGCGTCGTTCCCTCCTCGTAGCTCGAGCAGGCGCTGAACACGCGATCGAGCTCGTCGAAGGCCTGCGCAGCTGACGTCGAGCTTGCAGACGCGAGCAGCACCTGGCCGACGTACCTGACCTCGCCACTGACGGACGTCGGCAGCAGGATGTACTCGACTGACGCTCCAACGCGAGATCCCAGCGCAGCCGACGACGGCCCCTCGCACCCGCCGGTGCTCCCGAAATCGGGTGCGTGCTCGTCGGCGGCGGCGCCACCTATGAACCCCGGGGGGAGGTCGTCGAGCCGCAGCAGCTGCGCATCCAGGGGCACCCGCTTCGTGCTGTCGTCGACAGTGTCGATCGTGCGCTCGGTCGACGTGAGCGATCGAGCGACGAGCCCTCCCCCGAGAACGATGCACGCCGACACGACCACGCCGATGCCTCGACGCCGGCGAGCCGTTCGGGAGCGGATGAAGTCGCCGGGAGCGGGCACCTCGACCCGCACGTCCTCCAAGTCGCGGCGAGCCGCGTCCAGCCGTTCGTCAAGCGACATGATCCACCTCCTGCAGCTCTTGCGCGAGCTTCGCCCGCGCCCTTCTGAGATGTGTCTGGGCGGTCTCCTCCGAGCACCTGAGCACCCGTCCGATCTCGGATGCTGTGAAGCCTTCGATCGAGAGGACGATGGCCGCGGCCTGGCGAGCCGACAATCGCTCGACAGCTGCCCACAACGCGTCGTCACGGGGTTCGCTCGCAGCGACGTCCAACGTGCGCTGCGCGCCGAGCCGTCCGAGCGCAGACACCTCAGCCACGAGCCTCCGGTGCAGCGAGATGGCACGGTTCACCGCAGCACGGCGCACCCACAGGTCAGGCCGATCGAGGGAGGCGACCTTGTTCCATTGACGGAACGCGGCGAAGAGCGCCTCCTGGGCGATCTCCTCCGCGAGGGCGCGTCGGCCAGACAGCGCCGTGACGAAACGAACGCACCTCGGGTACTCCTCGCCGAAGAAGCGCTCGAACTCCGTGTCCAGCCGCTTCGCCGTCTCCCCTTCCACCGTCACAGCACCTGACACGCACGAGCGGTACGGATCCGGTACACGTGCCCAGCATTGTCGTGATCCCCTCCTAGGCTGCGGCGCCGTGAACAAGAAGCGCGCTGCCGCGCTGATCGGCATCGTGACCGCTGCTGCCGCCGGCGCCCTGGCCGTGCAGCGGGCCCGCCAGCGCGCAGCTGACACACCCACCGGACCGGTCCAGGTCACCACCAGAGCCGGGCGCACCGCGGCGATGGCCAAGGTCGGCGGCAAGGCCTCTGGCTCGTACGCGGTGCACCGGGCCCGGCGCGCGTTCGCGTCGGCCGAGCAACGAGAACAGCTCGACGCCGCGTTCGAGCTGAAGACAGCGGAGCAGGTCGCCGACGCGCTCGGGAACATGAAGGGCGCGCTGATGAAGCTGGGGCAGCTCGCCAGCTACCTCGATCAGGGCCTGCCAGAGCCAGTGCGAACAGCGCTGGCCGAGCTGCAGCAGGACGCGCCGCCGATGAGCGGTGCGCTCGCTGCCAGCGTCGTGCGTGCTGAGCTCGGGGCGGAGCCTGAGGATGTGTTCGAGACCTGGGACCCGGTGCCGATCGCGTCGGCGTCGATCGGTCAGGTCCACCGAGCCATGACCCGCGACGGGCGAGCGGTCGCGGTCAAGGTGCAGTACCCGGGCATCGGCGACGCCATCGCGGCCGACCTCGACAACGCCGGCCTGATGGTTGGTGCCGTCGGCATGATGTTCCCCGGCCTCGACACCGACGGCGTCATCCGGGAGATCCGTGAGCGGCTCGTCGAGGAGCTCGACTACGTCATCGAGGCGTCCAATCAGCAGCTCTTCGTCGACTACTACGAGGACCACCCCTTCATCCACGTGCCGCCGGTGCTGCACGAGCTCAGCGCGACGCGGGTTCTCACCACCGAGCTGGCCGAAGGTGCGCGCTTCGACGAGCTGCGTGGCTGGGATCAGTCAGAGCGCGACCTCGCGGCCGAGACGATCTACCGGTTCGTGTTCCGCAGCCTGTACCGGCTCCACGCGTTCAACGGCGATCCCCACCCCGGCAACTACCTCTTCCGTCCCGGCGGTCAGGTGACCTTCCTCGACTTCGGCTTGGTGAAGCGGTTCACGCCCGACGAGGTCAGCCAGCTGGCGACGATGGTGCGGACGTTGGTCATCGACGCCGACCAGGCCGGCTTCCGGACCGCAATCGAGCACATCGGGTTCCTCAACATCGGCGCGCCGTTCAGCGACGCCGAGGTGTGGGACTACTTCAGCCACTTCTTCGAGTTCATCCGCAAGGACGGGGTGACGACCATCGACCCCGCCTACGCGTCCGAGACCGTGCGGCGGATGTTCGACGCCAGCGGCCCGTACGGACCGATCATGAAGGTCTCGAACGTGCCGCCGAGCTTCGTCATCAGCCAGCGGATCAACCTCGGGCTCTACGCGATCCTCGGCGACCTGCACGCCACCGCGAACTTCCGTCGCATCGCGGAGGAGCTGTGGCCGTTCGTCGATGGACCGCCCTCGACACCGATGGGTGAGCAAGAAGCCGCCTGGCTCGCATCTCGCCGCCGCGCCTGACCGCTCGGATGCTACGAAGGCGGGATGCAGCTCGACGACGTCCGATCCCAGGCGCAGCGGCTCGGCGCGTGGGCCCACCTCGCCACCGTGACGCCCGACGGCGAGCCCCACGTCGCACCCGTCCACCCGTGCTGGGAGGGCGACGTGCTCTGGACGATGTCAGGGCTCGGGTCGGTCAAGGTCCGCAACTTGCGCGCCCATCCCTCGGTGATGCTGCACTGGCAGGTGAGCGACCAGACGGGCTTCGACAGCCTGATCGTCTGGGGCGACATGACCCTCCACGACGACCTCGACACCAAACGTCGGCTGTGGAACGGCGTGTTCGACTACGACCTCGCCATGTTCTCACCGGGCGGTCCGGAGGCCAGCCCCGACCTCTGCTTCATCGCGCTGCACCCGACCAGAGCGGTGCTGCTGGAGTTCTTCGGCCAGAAGGGCCGGCAGGAGTGGCAGAAGGACTAGCGCCTGAGCTCACTAGTGCAACCACGCGGAGTGGCGCAGCTACGCGTGGACCGGCACGCGGACGGGCTCGCGAGCGGCCGTCGCCCCTCGCACCGCGCCGCCGTGCAAGAGCGCCCCGATGACGGGGCTGACGACTGCTGAGGTGAGCAGCCAGGTGATGAGCAAGCGGGTGACCACAGCGACCTCCGTTGACCGGTTTGGTCCATCTTGCGGCTTGCGGTCGGGTGCCGCCATCCCCTGTTCTCGGCATTTTGCGTCAACGTCTTTAACTAGTCGCGGATGATCGAGCTCATCGCCTTCGACGGCGACGACACGCTCTGGCACAGCGAGCAGCTCTTCGCGGACACCCAGGAGCGCTACCGGGAGGTGCTCGCCCCCTACCTGGACGGCGACGTGGGCCTGGATGCCCTGCTCCTGACCACCGAGCACGCCAACCTGCCGATCTTCGGCTATGGCGCGAAGGGGTTCACGCTCTCGCTCATCGAGACCGCGATCGAGGTCACGGGCGGCCGGATCCGCGGTCACGATGTGCGGGAGATCATCGAGCTGGGCAAGGCGCTGCTCGACCACCCCGTCGACCTGCTCGATGGCGTGGTCGAGACGGTCAGCTCGCTCGCCGCCGGCCGGCGGCTCATGGTGATCACGAAGGGCGACCTCTTCCACCAGGAGACCAAGGTCGCCCGCTCCGGGCTGGCGGAGCTGTTCTGGCGCGTGGAGATCGTCTCGGACAAGGACGAGGCCACCGACCGGCGCATCCTCACCGACGCCGGCATCGCGCCGGACCGGTTCCTCATGGTCGGCAACTCGCTGCGCAGCGACATCCGCCCGGTGCTCGCGCTCGGCGGGCGCGCCGAGGTGGTGGAGGACGCGGACCCCGATCGCGACGGGTTCGCAGTGCTCGGCAGCGTCGCCGACCTGCCCGAGCTCCTCGCTCGCCTCGACCGGGCGTAGCCGCTCCCGACGAGCTCAAGGGACGACGAGCTGCCCCGACCCGACCACGGCCACCGACCCGGTCAGGCGCACCTCGCGCACCTCGCCGCCGGAGAGGTCGAGGTCGAGCACGAGCGTGCTGCGGCGGCCCATCTCGACGCCCTGCTCGATGACGTGCTGCTGGGTGCCGTCCGACGGGTCGCGGCGCGCCAGCCACCCAGCCAGCGCGCACGCTGCCGCGCCCGTCGCGGGATCCTCTTCGATGCCGAGGCCGGGCCCGAACATGCGGGCCCGCCAGCGCGCTGGCGTGTCACCAGGGGTGATCACGTAGAGATCGGGGGCGGCGGTGCCGGCGACCCAGTCCTCCCAGCTCGAGCGATCGATGCTGGCCGAGGCGAGCGCGCTGGCAGACGCGACCGGGACGATCGTGAACGGCACGCCCGCGCTCCAGCCCTCGACCGGCAGGTCGGGGTGCAGCTCGGAGTCCGGAAGGCCGAGCGCCGCCGCGGCCGCGTCGGCCGCCGGTGCGCCCAACGGTTCCGGTAGCCGGGGCGCGATGAGGGTGGCGCGCCGCCCGCCGGGCTCGATCGTGACCGACACGTGTCCCGCGGGTTCGGCCAGCACGACGGCGCCCGCCCCACCCAGCAGATCGGCCACGACCGTGGCGGCGCCGATCGTCGGGTGGCCGGCGAACGGCAGCTCGACCGCGGGCGTGAAGATCCGCGTCGGCCACGGGTCGCCCTCCCGGTCGGGCCGGCGCAGGAAGACGGTCTCGGACAGGTTGAGCTCGGCTGCGATCGCCTGCATCTGCGCCGGCGTGAGCGAGCGCGCGTCGGGCACCACCGCCAGCGGATTGCCGAGGTAGGCGACGTCGGTGAACACGTCGAGCAGCCGGTACTCGATCGTCCCCGCCATCGCCGCCGGACCGTACAGCCCATGGTGCTTGGGCGCGGTGCCAGGTAGAACGAACGCTCGTGGAGCTGGGGTTGACCGTCGACGAGTCCGGCCTCGACCCCGTCGTGATCGTCACCGGCGACCTCGACGTCGCGGGCGCAGCTCGCCTGCGGGACTGCGCCGACGGGCTGGTCGCGCGCGGTCACGACCGGCTCGTCTTCGATCTGGCCGGTCTCGGGTTCATGGACTCGATGGGCCTCGGTGTGCTGATCAGCCTCCTCACGCGCGGCGTCGCCATCGTGCTGCGCTCGGTCCCGCGGCACGCCGCCGAGGTGCTCGAGCTCACTGGCGTCGACGAGATGCTCACGATCGAGCCCTGATCTGCAACGATCTGGCGTGGCCAGCATCCTGATCTGCGATGACGATGCCGTCGTGCGCTCGACGATCGCGGCACTCATCGTCGACGCCGGCCACGAGGTCGCGGGCGAGGTCGAGGACGGCAGGGAGGCGGTCGCGCTCCTCGAGCGGCTGAAGCCTGACATCGTCATCGTCGACCTGTCGCTGCGCTACGGCGCCGGCCACCAGATCGTGACCGAGGCGGCCAGCCACGGCTCCCGTCCGATCATCTTCAGCAGCTACGTCCGGCCCGAGACGCTGCGCGCCGCGCCTGGCGCGCCGTTCGCCGTGGAGAAGCCCGACTTCGACGGGCTGATGGCAGCGGTCGCCCGGGCCGCGACCGAGTCGGGCCTCTAGGGCTCTTGGCGCGGGTCGTCGTCTGCCCGCTCGAGCTCGGAGATGACGAACCTCGTCGCCTCGTCCGCGCGCCGAAGCAACAGGTCGCGCTCGCGCAGCAGGCGCTGGAGGTCCGCGAACATAGAACGCTGGGCATCCGAACGGGGCCGCTTGCGAACCGCCTGCCGGATCCGGACCAGCCACGCCGCCTCCGGCTCGGGCGGCTCGTTCGAGGGGGCGCTGGAGGAACCGGGCGCCGGAGCCGCGGGCGCGCGGCGGGCCGATGACGAGCGCTCGGCGACCTGCTTCAACGTCCACCGGCGGGGCTCGTCAGCCACCGCCACCCTCTGCCGCTCTCGCAGCGTGAGCGCCGCGGACCAGGTGCGTCCGCAGCCCGGGCAACTCTGGATCTTCGTCGCGTTGCGGAGGTCGATGTGCTGGAGGTAGCCGAGGATGCCGCATGACGGGCAGGGGTCGGGCAGCCCGGCGTCGCCTAGCTCAAGCTCGGGGTGCAAATCCTCAGTCATCTCCAGGTCAGGGTAAGAAGTCGACGGCCCTGACGGCATGACCCGATCGGGCCATTTTGGGGCATGGCCCGCGATCAGCGCGAAGCGCCGCTACGCGGTAGGTGTGCGCCACGACCTCCATCGGCAGATCATAATCGTGGCGGCGCCGTCAGGCCCGTAATCTGGGCATTTATGGCACCGCGGCACTTCTGGGGGCGTCTGCTCGCCGTGTCGCTCGTCACCGCGACCGTATCGATCGCACCGGCGCTGGCGACGCCGCGTTCCCGGCGTGGCCGGGGCCTCGCTTCCGCTGACCGCTGATGCTGCCCTCGACATCGCAGCTGCGTGAGCTGCTGCACCTGGTGATCATCGACAAGCACGACCAGGGTCACGACATCACCGGCCTCGCCGACGAGGTCGACCGCGTCGGCGACCACTACGACGCCCTCGCCGCTGTCGCCGACCGGCTTTGCGACCTGCCGATGCGGTCGGACTGGCCGCACGTCGAGCCGATCGAGCTCGACCCGATCCGCGCCGAGTCGCGCCCCGACCGGGCCGCGGCGCGCCCGCTCGAGCCGGCCGTCGCGGCGCCGCTGATCGAGACCGCGTTCCTGGCCCGTGTCGCCGGTTGCGTGCTGGGCAAGCCGTTCGAGCTCGATCTCACGCTCGACGACATCCGCGCCGCGCTCGAAGCCGAGGGCCGATGGCCGCTCCGCACCTACCCGACGCTGGCGGTGCTCGACCGGCTACCGGCCCGCATCCCGCAATGGGCCGAGACAGCGGGCGACCATCTGCGGTGGGTCGCGCCGGACGACGACCTCAACTACACGATCGTCGGCATGCTCGTTCTCGAGCGCCACGGCGTCGACTTCACCATCGAACAGCTCCGCGACCTGTGGATGCAGCAGCTGCCGATGGCCGCGGTGTTCGGTCCGGAGCGCACGATGCTCGTGCGCGCCGGCATGCACAGCATGGATGGCGGCTCACCCGGCACCGTCGCGCAGTGGGCCGCGCACCTCAACGCACGCGACGAGTGGTGCGGCGCCCTCATACGGGCCGACGCCTACGGCTACGCCAGTCCCGGCGACCCCGAGCAGGCCACCGCGCTGGCCTGGCGCGACGCCTCGTTCACCCACCGACGCACCGGCGTGTACGCCTCGATGTTCGTCGCGGCCGCGCTCGCCTTGGCGCCGCTTCGTGACGATCCGATCGGGTTGTTCGACGACGCTCTCGGGTTCGTCCCGCAGCGCAGCCGCTTCGCGGGGGCCGTCGCCGACGCGCTCACCGACGTCGCCGCGGCCGACGATTGGCTCGACGGCTACCGCCGCGTGCACGAGCGTTGGCCCGAGCACACCCACTGCCGCATCTACCAGGAGGTCGGCACGCTGGTGAACACGTTGCGGTTCGCGAGCGACGCCGGCGAGGCGATCGCGATGCAGGTGATGCAAGGCAACGACACCGATAGCTACGGAGCAACCGCTGGGTCGCTCGCCGGGCTGTTCTTCGGACCGGGCTCGCTCGACGAGCGCTGGATCGTTCCCTTCGGCGACGACTTCCGCACCGCGCTCGCGCTGTTCCACGAGCGCTCGCTCGCCAAGGTCGCGACCCGCATCGCCAAGCTCCCCGACCGGATCCGCGCGCCCAAGGCTGGCGACCTCCCGTACTGAGACGGATCGATGCTCAGCGGTACGACGGACCCGGCCAAGCCGGGAACGGCTCGCCCAGCGGCGTCTGGACCTCGCTGAAGTAGCGCAGCATCCAGTACGGCAGCAGGTAGTCGACGCCCGGTGACTGGTGGGTTGCGCTCTCGCTGCCCGTCAGCACCGTGGGCGCGCGCTGCCACAAGAAGTCGGTCGGCGGCCGCTTGGCAACCGGCAGCGGGATGTCCGCCCGCTGCTTGGACGAGGTGCCCGGACGCACGGTCGTCTGCTGAGCATTCAGCTGCGCGGTGACCTGGTCCTCAGGAACGCAGTCGAACTCGACGCCGCAACCCGACGAGTTGTCGACCGGCCCGAGGTGGATGTTGTGGCGGTAGTCGCGCCAGTCGCGCAGATGCTGCACCGACGCATCGAAGCGCTCCTGCTCGCCGGTGACGGCGTGAGTGATGGCCTCGAAGTGGGCGTTGACGTCGTCGCCGGTGGTGGCGTCCATGACGCCGAAGGCCTGCCCGATCACCGACCGAACGTTGGGGTCGGCCTCAAGTCGCAGCGTGTTGAACAGGACGAGATGGTTGAGGTTGAACTTGTAGTAGCCGACGTTCGGCTCGATCGCTTCGATCTCCGCTGCGCCGGCCAGCAGCGGCCCCTGCGACGCCAGCTCCTCGGCCCACACTGCTTCCCACTTGGCCGCCGCGTCGGTCGGCCCGGCCACCTGGGTGACATGGCGTACCGACTGGGTCATGTTGAGACGGGCCGACGGCACGTACACGAACAGGGGCGACAGCACGCCGTCGAAGTCGTGCCCGAACAGCGGAAGCTTCTCGCCCGTGATCGGGTTCTTCTGCTCACCGGCGGGGACGTTCACGTTGCCGTGGGGTCTCGGGAAGCTCCAGCCGTACTTCAGCAGGAACTCACCCAGCTTGCGCACGTCGTCGGCGATGAGCCGCTGCATGTCCGGATCGTCGGGGCCGACGACGTCGAACGCGGTGAGGAGTCCGAACAGCGTGCCCGCGTACGTGTCACGGCTCGGCGCTGTCTCGCAGAGGTACTCCTTGCCGTCGTCCCACGCGAACGGTCCGAACACGCGCTTGTTGACGCTCATGCTCCGACCAGCGGGAGCGTCAGAAGGCGCGCACGAGCGCATCAACATCCCCTCCTCACCTTCGATGATCCCGCCGCCATACCTCACCGAGGGTGTTGCGGGATCGACCGAAGGCTCGAGCTCTGTCGTCCAACCGCGGGCGATGTTGATGTTCAGGTGGTACTTGGCAACGAGGTCGTCGACGCGCGCCTTGGCCTGCGACTGCTGCGCCGTCCAGAAGGCGACGCCGGCGGCATCGAGTCCGCCCGAGGCGAGCCCGTCGCGTGCCACGGCGTACCGGTACGACTCGGCGGCAAGGTACGTGCCGGTCCACAGACCAGAATCGCCCCAGGCGCCGATGCTCGCGACATCGCCCAGTGTGCGATCAGCGGTGCGGTAGTCGATCTCGAGCACCTGGCCGTACCAGATGTTGTCAGCGATGCGCTGCTCGAGGTCCAGCGCGGCCGCCAGATCGTCACCGCACACCAACGGGGCTGTGCACGGCGACGGCGCGAGCAGACCAAAGGCCTGTGGGCTCTGATCCGCCAGCTGCCCGAGCGCGGCCGAGCTTTGGGCTGCGCGGTCGTGTTCAACGGACGCTGGCGCCCCTTCGCGCGGAGCCCCTGGCGCGAGATGGAGCAGCGACGCGACCACGACGACCCCAGCGACGCCGCTCCACCCCAGTCTGCGCACCGACTTTCCTCCGTCGATCTGGTTCCGTCGAATATGTCTGTATATACTCCAAACTCGGAACGCGGTCCAGAGCTGGGAGTCCGAAGCATGCAGAAGCTGACGAAGATCTTGTCTGGCCAGCAGGGCATCCGATGGCTGGCGATCATGATCGCCTGCACCTTTGTGGCCAGCATCGCGTCGGTTGGTCAGGTGAGCGGCCGCGGTGACGCGGGTGATCTGAGCGCAGGCGCGGTCGACACGACCGCTGAAGGCCTTGGAGCGGGCACCGCGACCACCACCGCGATCGGTCCCGACGGCAGCGTGGTCGGCGGGTCGGGCGACGTCGGCTCAGGAGGCGACCCCACCGGAACCACGACCGGCGACGGCAGCGTGGTCGGCAGCTCGGGGGGTGGCGGTGCCAGTGTCGGCGGCTTCCCGGATCACGGGTTGCGCACCCAAGGCGTCACCGACAAGGAGGTCAAGCTCGGCATCTCCTACAACACGACCGGCTGCGGCGACGCGGGTGTGCTCGAGGCGATGGTCGGAGCCGGCGCGGCGGGTGACACGGAGAAGGCCATCGACGCGTTCACCCGGCACATCAACGACAACGGCGGCATCGGTGGGCGCACGCTCAAGACCGTCATCGCCGACGACGGCGGAGGCGGCTGCCCCGAGAAGGCACTCTCCGCGGCCCGACAGCTGGTCGACGACGAGAAGGTGTTCGCCGTGGTCCCGGGCCTCCACGAGGTCTCCGACTACGTCGCGTCCAAGAAGGTGCCCACCTTCATCGGTCGCGACGACCCCGAGTCACTCAAGCGCCTCGGGCCCAACGGCATCGGACTCATCCGCGACATCGGTGGCACGCTCGAGGCCTGGTCGGCGTTCGGGCGCTACTACCTCGACTCGGCGCAGCACAAGCCGTGCCTCGTACGTCCCGAGACTGGTGTGAGCGGTGACTGGACGCTGTTCGAGAAGCTGCTCATCGCCGACATGCAGAAGCTCGGCATCAAGTTCACGGACGTCCTCGTGTACAAGGAGGACGTCGCTACCGCGCAGCAGCAGTCCTCCGCTGGCGTCGCCCGTCTCAAGTCCAAGGGCTGCGACCAGGTGTACTTCATGGCTGGCAACCCGATCGCCTTGATCTTCTTCACCCAGGCCGCCGAGAACGCTCTCTGGTACCCGAAGTGGACCTTTACGTCCTACATGGTGCTGGCCGACTCGGAGCTGGGCGGGCGACTCATGAACCAGAACCAGTGGGACAACGCCGTGGGACTGTCCGCTCGCGTGCCGCCCGGTGAGCACCCGAAGGAGGGCAACTGCAAGCGGATCTACGAGACGTACTACAAGGGCGACGGCCAGAGCGAGTCGGCTGCAGTTCAGGTGATGTGCGCCATCTTCCTGCCCGCGGCCGAGATGATGCGGCGCGGTGAGCAGATCACCGGGAAGCTCGATGCCAACGCGTTGATCATCGGTGCTGATGCCATCACGAACGACTTCTACTTCGACGCCCACGTGCCGCTCGACTGGAAGTTCCCGGCCGGTGGTCCCTATAAGTCGAAGGGCTGGTCGCACTACACGGTCGTCGACTGGAACTCCTCGAAGTCGGCGTACGACTTCCCCGAGTACCCCCTCTACTGGGACATCATGGGGCCGAACAAGAGCAACGGCGTCGATCTCCGCCCCCTATTCAAGAACGCATGAGCCTTCTCGCGTGCGTGGAGGTCGGCGGGAGCGGGTGCCAGACCGTCGTGTTCGACGGTGACCGCTGGCACCTGGTCGATGATGCTGACTGCCCGCCCGGCGCCGAGCTCGCGCTGGCCGTGCCCGGCCTGATCGATGCCGGCCGTGTCGTGGCCGCGTCGAACCTGGGCTGGTACGACGTCGATCCCGCCGATCAGCTTGGTCTGCCCGGCCCCGCGACGGTGGTGCTCAACGATGCGGAGGCCGCGGCGCTCGGCGAGGCGGCGCGGCGCGGGGGCGAAGGGCCGCTCCCCGACCTCGTCTTCATCGGGTTGGGCACCGGCATCGGCGGCGCCGTCGTCGAGCACGGCGAGGTCGTCGCCGACAACCTGTTCGGTCATGCCCGCACGTTCTCCGACCTGCCGTGCCGCTGCGGCGAGGTCGGCTGCCTCGAGACAGTTGTGTCGGGCTGGGCGCTGCCAGAGCGCCTCGACGGCGAGCAGATCCGGCGCGCGGCCGAGGCGATCGCGCGCGCGATCGAGGACGAGCCTTTCGCGACGCCCGATCTCGTCGTCGTTGCCGGGGGGATGGCGGCCACGAACTCCGGGCTCGTCGAGACCCTGCGCCGGTTGCTCCCCCGCCGAACGATCGAGCCCACTGCTGCTCCGAGGGGTGCGAAGTCAGCGAGCGCATGGGGTCTCCGGCACGCGGTCGGGCGTGCAGCGGCCAGGCACTGAGCTGACGGCGCACCAGCAGCACATGACCCAACCTGCGCACCGGCGGATGCAGGCCCGAACGATCGAGACCTCCGCCGGGCCGATCGAATTCGCCCAGTGCGGCGCGGGTCCGCCAGTCGTGCTCGTGCACGGCACGCCTGGATCCTGGCGCCAAGCCGCGTCGCTCGCGCTCGACCTAGCCGAGCATCACACCGTCGTGCTCCCATCGCGGCCCGGCTACGGCGCCACGCCTGTGTCGACCGGGCCCACACCGGCCGCTCAGGCTCGGGCGTACGCGGCGTTGCTCGACGCCCTCGACCTGCCATCGGCTGGCATCGTCGGCATCTCCGGTGGTGGCCCGTCGGCCGCGCAATTCGCCCACCACTTCCCCGAGCGCACGACGTCGCTCGTGCTGTGCTGTGCGCTGGCGCCGCACCTGACCCGACCGCCAGCCGGCATGCGCATCGCGCTCGGCGTGCCCGGCTTGGCCGAGGTCGGAGGGAGGGTGCAGCGCTGGCGCGAGCGGCGCGCCCTGGCCGATGCCGCTGCGACCGACCGCCGCCTCACCGACGAGCTGACCCCGGCCGAGGCGGCGCAGCTCGAGGCCGACCCGCGACTGCGCGACGAGCTGGTCGGCTTCCTCTGGAGCCACCTCGACGCGCCGGCTCCCAGCCGAGGGCTGCGCAACGACCTGCGGTCGATGGGCTTCGCGCCCGAGGGCGCGGCGCCCGACCTCGGCGCCGTGCGAGCGCCGACTCGGGTGCTGCACGGTGACGCCGACGGGGTCGTACCCGTCGACCACGGGCGCTTCTACGCGTCGGCCATCGATGGCGCTGAGCTCGAGGTGCTGCCCGGTGCCGGGCACGCGTTCTTGCTGACCTTCCGTTCGACGTCGCTCGACAGCCTGCGCGTGGCACTCGCCGTGGCATGAACGAGCTTGTCGCGCTCGACATCGCCGAGCAAGCCGATGCGGTCGAGGCGACGCTGCGGCAGAGCGCCGATGCGATCGCCCAGGCGCGCGACCTGCTCGCTGCCAGCACGTCGGTTCGCTTCGTCGCTCTCGGGTCGAGTCGCCACGCCGCGGGCTACGGCAGCGAGGTGATCGGCGCCGCGCTTGGCATGCCGGCCGTCGTCGCTCCTGCACCCGGCTGGGGTACGAGCGACGTGGCGTGGACCGAAGGCGAGATGGCGGTCGCGGTCACCCAGTCGGGCCGCACGCCCGCGCTGCTCGAGAAGGTTCGCTCGGCGCTCGCCGACGGCGTTCCGGTGATCGCGGTGATCAACGCCGATGACTCGCCTCTCCACGAGCTCGCCGACGTCGTCGTGGCGCTGCACGCTGGCGCGGAACGGGTCGTGGCCGCCACCAAGTCGGTGACCGCCCAGCACGTCGCACTCCGCGCTCTCGCTGGCGAGCTCGACCCGGCCCTCGCGCGCGCCGCGGTCGAGGCAGCGCTGACCGCCGACATCGCTCGAGCCGTGCGGGGCGAGTGCCCGAGCGCGGTGGTGTGCGGCGGCGTGGCTGGCGAATGGATCGCAGGCGAGGTCGCGCTGAAGTTCAGCGAGATGCTGGGCCGGTTCGTCGCCGGGGAGCCGCTGGTCGAGTTCCTTCATGGCCCGGTGGCGGCTGGCGGCGCGGTGCTCGTGATGGCTGACGAAGACGACCCCAACCTCGAGCCGTTGCTCGGTCGGGATGACGTGGTCATCGGTACGCCGACAGGCATCGACTTCGTCGTACCGGCGGTCCAGGACCCGACGATCGCCGCGATCGCGCGCCTGGTGGTGGGCCAGCGCATCGTGCTCGCGTGGGCGATCCACCTTGGCATCGACGCCGACGAGCCGCGCGGGCTCTCCAAGGTGACCGCGAGCAGGTGAGCGGCTAGGAGCCTGACCCGACGCCTTCGAGGAACACGGAGCGGAGGATGTCCGGCCGGTCCAGCAGCTCGGCTGTTGGGCCTGAGAACCGCACCTCGCCCTTCTCCATGAAATAGGCGCGATGCGCGAGGGTGAGGGCCACGTTGACCGACTGCTCGACCAGCACGATCGACACACCCGACGCATTGAGCCGCCGGACCGCCTCGAGCAGCTCCTGCACCACGGTGGGTGCGAGACCGAGCGACAGCTCGTCGATCAGCATCAGCCTGGGTTGCAGCAGGAACGACTGGGCGAGCGTGAGCATCTGGCGCTCGCCGCCCGACAGCGAGCCGGCCTTCTGGCTCAGTCGCTCCGCGAGGCGAGGGAAAAGGTCGAGGACGTCGGCGGTCCGCTGCCGCGCGACGGCGCGCTCTCGGCGCAGCAAGAATGCGCCCATCTCGAGGTTCTCTGCGACCGTGAGACCCGGGAAGACCCCCCGCCCGCCCGGCACCTGCACAACCCCCCGCTTGACCGTGCGCTCGGGCGACAGTCCGACGATCGGTTGACCGTCGAACCAGATGTTGCCGCCGTCAGGCTCGTGCAGGCCCGAGATCGCGTTGAGGGTCGTGGACTTGCCTGCTCCGTTGGTCCCGAGGAGCGCGACGATCTCACCCTCGCGCACCTCGAGGTCGACACCGAACAGCACCTGCACGCTGTCGTAGGAGACCGTGAGGCCGCGAACTTCGAGGAGCGCTCGGCCTTCCGGCCCGGCCTCGGTGTAGTGATCGCCGAGCCGCAGGCGAGCGACATCGTCGTCGAGGTGCTTTGCGGCGCGGAAGAAGTAGGCGATGCCGCGCAGGAACACGGGGGCCATCAATGCGATGGCCAGGCGGATGTTCGAGTTGCCGATGATGAACCCGATGACCGAGAAACCCGATCCAGCGAGCGCGACGAGACCGCCGAGCGCGAACGCAGACGAGCGGATCTCCGGCGGGGCGACGACGGTGATGATCGCCCGAAGCCCGGGGGCCACGAAGGCGAAGACGCACATGATCGTCCAGATCATGATCGTCACCAGCCACAGCGATGGCGAGCCGGCGGCGACGAACAGGCAGACGCCGGCAACGATGCCCGCCTTGGCGAGGATGCGCAGGCTCTCGGCTGGCGACTCGACGAACCGGGTCTGGATCACCTTCGTGCCGACGAGGACGAACACGGCCGACAAGGCAGTTCCCACACCGATGAGCACGCCGCGCGCTCCCGGGCCGACGCCGAACTCGTCCCTGAGGAAGAACGGCACGAGCACGCTGATGCCGAGAACCGACCCCGCGCTGAACGCGAGGCCGATGTACTGGAATCGAAGTGACCGGATGGCCCAGAGGCGGCCGGCGGTCTCACCCATCGAGGGTGTCTCCGCGAGCGCGATCTCTTCGTGCTGCCCGCGTGGCGGCTCGGGCAGCCGGCGGGCCCACAGCAAGACAAGGAACGTCGGCACCGCGAGGCAGAAGAAGCCGACCCGCCAGCCGTAGATCTCGGCGACGACGCCGCCGAGCACCGAGGCCACGGCCGCGCCCAGTGGGTTGGCCAGGGAGTGGATGCCGAACGCCTGCACTCGGGCCTTCGGTGAGTAGAAGTCAGCGAGCAGACCGCCGTGCACCGGCTCGTTGACGACCTTGCCGAACCCCGACCCAACCCGGAAGACGATGAGCAGCCACAGCGCGGGGGCCAGACCGCTCGCGAGGGAGAAGGCACCCCACGCAGCCGCGCCCATGATGGCCAAGGGCATGCGATCGCGACGGTCGGCCAGATGGGCCATCGGAACGCTGATGAGCGGAACGAGGATCGTGACGAACAGCGTGATGGAGCCGAAGATCCCGACGCCGACGCCGAAGTCGTCAGCGATCTCAGGCCCCAGGTTCAGGAAGAGCGCGGTGTCGAACTCGTCGACCGCGTTCAGCGCGAACAACACGAGCACCGGCAGCAGGGGCTCATCGGCGAGGTAGGCGCGGATGCGAGCTGCGAACGTCATTCGGTCGCTCCCGCGACGAGCGGTCTACGGCGTCGCGCCGTGCTGGGGGGCGACGCATCGAGCGGGGCGACGCGCGCTGTGTCGGGTCGCGGTTGTATGCCGGTGATGAGCACCGCAAGGCGGTCGCGGGTGGCCGTGATGACCCTCGCGAGACCGCCGGGCAGGAACAGCAGCAGGGCCAGCACGCCGGCACCGGTGGCGATGAGCCCGATGTACTCGGTGACGCCGGCCCCGAAGTACGGGACGCCCCACAGGTAGGAGGCTCCGAGGATTGCCCCCGGGATGGTGCCCAGACCGCCGATGACCGCGGCCGAGACCACCGACAACGATCGCACCGGCGGGAACGAGAGCGTCGACGGCAGCCCGGTGCTCGCCGACCATAGGAAGCCGGCGCCGGCGGCCACCGAGCCCGCGTAGACGAACGCGGTCAGCTTGGCACGAGCAACGCTGACGCCGAACGCGGCGGCCTGCCGCGGGTTGTCGCGCGTCGCGACGATGTTGCGCCCGACCGAGCTGCGTTGCAGGCGGCGCGTCGCGATGACGACGAGCCCCAGGTAGACGAGCGTCACGCCATAGAGGACGTCGGTCGTGAGGTAGCTGGGCGTCTGGAAGAACGCCTGGGGCGAGAACCACGGCTCGTCGAACAGCCACGATGCCGCTGCGACCGCGAAGCCGAGCGTGACGACCGCCAGCTCGGTGCCCTCGAGGCGCAGCGCGGGCAAGCCGAGCAGCAATGACACGACCGCGCCGGCCACCATCGCCCCGACCATGGCCGCGCCGATTGGCCAGCCGCTGTCGGCCATCAGCTTGGCGCCGAACACACCACCGACGCCGGCGAGGGCCCACTGGCCGAGCGACAGCTGTCCGGCCCAACCGGTGAGCACGGTGAGCGAGATGACGACCGACGCGATGAGGAACACCGCCGAGAGGAAGAACGTCGGCGCCGACTTGAGCATCATCGGCGCGACGACCGCCGCGGTCACGCCGACCGCGGCCATGACCGACACGAGCATCTGCCAGCGCGGGTGCTGGGTGATCTCCTGCGGCAAGGGACGGATGGGTTCGGCGATGTCCCACGACGACTCCTCGCTTGCGAGGGTGCGCTTGGCGGAGCGCTGGCGGCCGAGCAGCACCACCAGGATGACGACGAGCAGGACCACGTCGGTCAGCCCGCTCCGTCCGGTCCAGAAGAACACGAGCTGGTCGGCCACCCCGAGGGCCAGCCCGACCCCGAAGGCCCGCCCGACCGACTCCATGCGGGCGATCGTGGCGGCAGCCAGGCCCCGCATCAGGATGGGCAACCCGACCGCGTCGGTGGCCGAGAAGCCGATGACCGGAGCGAGCAGCACCGACGCGGCCCCAGCGAACACGGCCGCGATGACCCACGACATCGTCGACACGCGGCGTACCGGGATGCCGAGCAGGCGGGCGCGGGCGGCGTTCTCGGCCGCGGCGCGCAGCGCCACCCCGTATGGCGACCATCGCAGGAACGCGGCCAGCGCGAGGGCGAGCACCGGCCCGGCCGTCAAGGCCATGAAGTGCGCGGGCTGCAGGATGACGCGGTCCCAGGCGACGGTCGGTGCGTGGATCGGAACGGGGAAGATGTTGCCGCCAGCGGCGAGCAGCACCTCGCCTTCGCCCACCTTGGGCTTGGGGATCACCAGGCGTAGCACGATGATGAGCTGAGCCAGACCGAGCGTGGCGA
Organism: uncultured Acidimicrobiaceae bacterium; assembly: GCA_964428815.1. Taxonomy (GTDB): domain Bacteria; phylum Actinomycetota; class Acidimicrobiia; order Acidimicrobiales; family CAYSAC01; genus CAYSAC01. Next base: position 19,299 of record CAYSAC010000017.1, read on the forward strand.
TCAGCACAAGCAGGCGCGGGCTCTTCCAGAGACGGGCGATGATCGTGCGCTCGACTGCCGCAGCCAGCGCGCCGGTGGCCGCGAGGCTGAGGAGCAGCGCGACCCAGTAGTTGAGGTGGTGGTAGCGCGTCAGCCAGATCATCATCGCGACGCAGAACGCGCCGAACTCGCCGTGGGCCAGGTTGATGACTCGGGTCGACATGTGGATGAGCACGATGCCGACGGCCAACAGCGCGTTGGCCATGCCGATCGCGAGCCCAAGCGTGATGATGTCCATCAGCGGGCCGCGAGTGGCGTGCGACGAGAGCGGGTCGGCCGGCCCTTCGCCACACCTGAGCGGTGGATGGCGGCGAGATCGTCGCCAAGGTAGGAGCGGATGACCTCTGGGTGGTGGACGACCTCCTCGGGCGGACCCGACGTCACCACCATGCCGGTCTCGAACGCGTAGACGCGGTCGGCGATGCTGAGCAGCAGCGGCATGTCATGCTCGATGACGACCAGGGCGCAGCCGGTGATGTCGCGGATGCTCAGCAGCAGAGGGCCGAGCGCCTCGGTCTCGCGCTGCGCGATGCCCGAGGAGGGCTCGTCGAGCAGAACGACCGCGGGTTGCTTCGCTACGACGCAGGCGAGGTCGACGATCCGCCGCGTGCCGGTCGACAGCTCGCGGATCAACTTGTCGCGATAGTCCGACAGGCCGAACTGCTCGATGAGTGCGCCGGCCCGCTCGGTGGCCGCGCGCTCGTTCCGACGGTTCGAGGGCAGGCCCACGATGGTGGCGAACGCGCCGTTGCCCGTACCGTGCTGCGTACTCACCCGCACGGCGTCGAGCACGGTGAGGGTCGGGAACAGACGGGCGTCTTGGAAGCTGCGGCCCAGGCCCGCGGCTGCCCGCTCGTGCGGCGCGAGCGTGGTGACTTCGCGATCGCCGAGCCACAGTCGTCCCTCGCAGGGCAAGAACCCTGAGATGCAGTCGAGCAACGTGGTCTTGCCGGCACCGTTCGGACCCATGATCCCGACGACCTCGCCGGCGTCGACGTCGAGGTCGACGCCGTCCAGAGCGCGCAACCCTCCGAACGAGATCCCCAGCCCGCGGGCAGACAAGGCCGACACGAGTTTGTATAGTACGTTCACATTTTGGTCTGAGCCAGTTGTCCACCGAGATCTTCGACCGCCGCCCGAGACCCGGAGAGCTCCGCATGGCCCCCCGAACCAGCGCACAAGCCGATCAGCCGTCATTCAACGGCGCGCTGCTCTCCCCCAGCCGGATCGGCGACGTCAACCGCTCGCTCGTGCTGCGCGCGCTGTGCGACCACGGCCCGTTGAGCCGCGCCGAGCTCGCGCGCATGGCTGCTGTGACACGGGCCACGATCGGCAACATCGTTCAGGACTTGATCGAGTCGGGCATGGTCTCTGAGCTCGAACCCCGCACCGGCGCTGGGCTCGTGGGCAAGCCGGCTACACCGGTGTGGTTCGCTCCGCGCGCCGGACTGTCCGGGGCGGCCGCGCTCGGACAAGGCACATGCGAGGTGGCCTTGGTGAGCGCACGCGGTGAGGTGCTCGACTCCGTCGACCTCGACTTCGACCCTGAGTCGACGACCTCGACCTCAGCCGCGAACGCCATCGTGAAGGGACTCAAGCAGGTGCTGCCTGCGTCTGGCGACGAGGTCCTCGGTGTGGGCATCGCCGTGCCCGGCGTCTGCGATACCGACACCGGCACGATCCTCGGCTCGGGCCAGCTGCCAGGGCTGCAAGGCACCCAGCTCATCGAGCGCGTATCGGCCAAGGTGCAACCACCGGTGATGCTCGACAACGACGCCCGCGCGCAGGCGCTCGGTGAGAAGTGGTTCGGCGAAGGTCGCGGGGTGCCCTCGTTCGCCTCGGTGCAAACCGGGCACGGCCTCGGGCTCGGCCTTGTGATCGACGGCGTCATCATGCGAAGTCCGCATGGCGACGCTGGCGAGCTGGGACACACCTGCGTGGTCGCCCACGGAGGCGAGAAGTGCCGCTGCGGCCTTGTTGGGTGCTGGGAGACGCTCGCCACATTGCGCTGGCTCCGCGCCGAGGCCGGCGCGCTGAGGTTGAAGGGCGCCCGAGCGCTCGATGCGCGGCGCTTGGTTGCCATGGCGAAGCGCTCCGTCGAGGCGGCCGGCCTCCTCGACCGGTACGCCGACAACCTGGCGATCGGGCTGGCCAACCTGCTGATCCTGCTCTCGCCGCAGCGGATCATCCTGCATGGCGATGCGGTCGGCGGTGGCGAGCCGTTCCGCGAGCTGCTCGAGACAAAGCTGCGCGCTCGGGTGCTCGGCAATCTCGCCGATCGCGTGGAGCTCGTGCTCTCTGAGCTCGACCAGCGCGCCGGTCTTCTCGGCGCTGCGGGCCTCGTCCTCTCGGAGACCTTCCGCCTCGCCGCGTGACCTACCCTGACGTGATCCGCTGTGCGCCGCGACCGGCGGAGGTTGAGGGCATCCACGCACCCAGACGGTGGTTCCGCGCCCCGAACCTCGCGCCGATCGGAGGTTGGGGGCACCCGCCCACCCAGACGGTGGTCCCGCGCCCCGAACGTTGGGCGAGGTGCCCGTCGTGACCGGTTTTGGGTGTGCCCGCCCTCGTGTCCGCGGTCAGTCGATGCCAAGCGCAGCGCGACAGAGGCGGTCGGTGAGGTTCTC
>CAYSAC010000017.1:22064-27714 GCA_964428815.1 uncultured Acidimicrobiaceae bacterium
TCCGCGGTCAGTCGATGCCAAGCGCAGCGCGACAGAGGCGGTCGGTGAGGTTCTCGCCGAGCACGATCGCCTCGGGTAGCGCATAGGTGGCGCCGTCCCAAGTGGTCACCGGGTAGCCGGCCCACCGCACTCCGAACACCTCCTGGGCGCGATCGCGCGCGCGGCGCCACAGAGCTTGGAGCGCGAACGCTGTTTCGGCCGGCCGCCGCTCCCCCATCGCCAATAGCATGAGCGCCCACTGCATCGCGTGCGACTGGCGGTCCCACTGGTCGAGCCACGGCTCGATCTCCGCCGCGAGCTCAGGATCGATGCCCTCGCGGCAACCTGCTTGCAGGAAGGTGAGCAACCGCGTGTCGGCACCGCTGGTGGCGATGGCGGCGTCGACCCACTCGATCAGCTCGGGCGCGGGATCGGGTGCGCACGCCCACATGCAGCTGGCGAGGGCAAGCGGTCCGAGGCCGCGGTGGGTGGCAACGACCTCGCGCCACGCGTCGACGCGATCGCGCTCAGGTTCGAGCCAGAAGCGCGCCGCGGCGGCCAAGCCGATGCGGCTCGCGAGCGGGTGGCGCATGAAGTTGCAGAAGACCCCGATCGTCTCCTCGACCACCTCGGGACTGCGGTCGGGGTACGGGCCGATGTGCAGCACGCCCTCCATGCCGCCGTCGTTGACCGGGTAGTTCTCCGCGAAGATCGGCTTGCGGCCGAGGCCAGCAGCGAAGGACCGCACGTCGTCCGCAGTGACCCTGGGGCTGACGACGCTGGGCCCGGTCCACATGATGCCGACCTCGTCGGGCAGCTCCGAGGCATACGCCTCGAGGTAGGGCGTCACCACCGGCGTCGCGTAGTCGGTCGGGCACGTGAACCAGCGGATCGCAGGATCGGCGAGCGCCCGGATGGCGGCGGCCACCGCGCGTCCGTGGCTCGCGCCGAGCTCGCTGCCGCCGGGTGGCACGTCGTCGAACGCGACCGCAAGCACCGAGCAGCCAACCTCGCGGAAGCTGGCGAGCTTGGCGATCAGCGACGCCTCGTCGCCCTCATGCCAGTCGAGGCCTGGGGAGATGCCCATCGCAAGGACGGCACCACTCGATTTGCCCACCTGCACCAACTCGCCGAACCGCGCCAGTTCGTCGGCGGGATAGGGCTCGCGCCAGCGGTCGCGGTGGAACGGGTCGTGCTTGGGGGCGTACCCGTAGCAGGTGTAGCCCTCGCTGCCGAGCCACTCGACCAACGAGGCCCGCGCCTCGTGGGTGAGCGGCTGGCCGTAGTAGCCCTCGACCGCTCCCAGCCAGCGCACCGGTTGAGCTGCCTCGTCAGCCATGTATGTACAGTATCTCTACAAACTTGGCCGGTCGCCACCGGCCGGCGTGCGGTACCAAGGGGACGCCATGACGACAACCGACACTCGATTGGCGATCGACGGTGGCACGCCGGTCCGCACGCAGCACCTCCCCATCGGGCGCGGGGTGGCGTTGCTCGGCGACGAGGAGGTCGCCGCTGCGCTCGAGGTGCTGCGGAGCCGCTCGCTGTTCCGCTACTACGGCCCCGACTTCCGGGCGAAGGTCGAAGCGTTCGAGCAGGCCGTGCGCGACCAGCTCGGCGCGGCGCACGCCGTTGCCACATCGAGCGGGACGGCAGCGCTGCGATGCGCGCTGGCCGCGCTCGGGGTCGGGTGCGGCGACGAGGTGGTCGTGCCCGCCTTCACCTTCATCGCCACCGTCAACGCCGTCGTGTCGATGGGTGCGGTACCGGTGTTCGCCGAGGTCGACGAGACGCTCAACCTCGACCCCACGCACCTCGAGGATGCGATCAGCGAGCGCACGGTGACGGTCGTCCCGGTGCACCTCGAGAACGTCGGCGCCGACATGGACGCGATCATGGCGGTCGCCCGAGACCACGGCCTCGGCGTCGTGGAGGACGCCGCGCAGGCGATGGGCGCGACCTACAAGGGCGCGGCGCTCGGAACGATCGGCGACCTCGGCGCGTTCTCGTTGCAGCTCGAGAAGAACGTCACCGCAGGCGAGGGTGGGGTGGTGACGAGCAACGACGAGGCGCTGTGGCTTCGGGCGGCCCGCTTCCAAGACCAAGGCGGCCAGTTCGTGACCAGCAGCGGCGGCGGGCGCGGAGGCGAGCTCGCCGAGCCGTTCCTCGGCGAGAACCTGCGCATGACCGAGATCGCGGGTGCCATCGCCGAGGTGCAGATGCACAAGCTTCCCGGCCTGCTCGCGGCGATGCGCGCCAACAAACGTCGCATCCTCGACAGCGTCGGCGACCTCGCCGGGCTCGAGCTGCGGCGAGCACCCGACCCTGACGGCGACGGGTCGAGCAGCATCACCTGGTTCGCGCCCGACGCCGAGCTCGCCCGCCGCATGATCGCGGCACTGCGCGCGGAGGGCATCCCGGCCGTGCAGTTCTACGACGGCAAGCCGGTGTACGCGAACGAAGCACTGCTCGCCCGCCGCACCGCCTCGAACAAGGGCGGCCCGTGGCACTGCGCCGAGCACCCGTGCCGTGTCACCTACGCAATGGGCATGTGCCCGCGGACCGAGGCGCTCGTCGCCCGCAACGTCACCCTCGGCGTGGGAGCCCAGTACTCCGAGACCGACTGCGACGACGTCGCGACCGCGGTGCGCAAAGTGGCGACCGCCCTCATCAGCGCGTGAGCGAGCGGGTGCTGCGCGTCGCCGTGGTCGGGTGCGGAGCGATCGCGCAGCGCGCCCACATCCCCGGGCTGATGTCCGCGGGAGCGCACATCGGTGTCCTTGCCAGTCGCTCGCTGGCGTCAGCCGAATCGGCGGCTGCCGTCGCAGGTGGCGGCGACGTCACCACCGACTGGGAAGCCGCGGTGGCTCGTGACGACGTCGACGTCGTCACGATCTGCACGCCCAACCACCTGCACGAACAGGTGGCCATCGCCGCGGCCGAGGCTGGCAAGCACGTGCTCGTCGAGAAGCCGATGGCAACGAGCCTCGACGCCGCCGACCGCATGATCGCCGCGGCCGACCGGGCCGGCGTGGTGCTGATGCCGGCCCACAACGTGCGGTTCGTGCCGCCGTTCGTCGCCGCGGCCGAGGCGGTGCGGCGCGGTGACATCGGCGAGGTGACTGGGGTGCGGGCGGCGTTCGGGCACGCGGGTCCACAGAATTGGGCGCCTGACGCCACGTGGTTCCGAGACGCCGACCAAGCCGGCGGCGGGGCGCTGATCGACCTCGGCGTGCACGTCGCCGACCTGCTGCGCTCCGTGCTGGGCGACGAGTTCAGCGCGGTCGCCGCCACGCTGCACCGTGACGGCGCCGTCGATGACGACGCGCACGTGCTGGCCCGCTTCGCGCACGGCGCCTCGGGAAGCTTCCACGCCAGCTGGCTCTCGCGGCCCGGACCCGACCACCAGCTCACCGTCGTCGGCACCGACGGCACGTTGCACCTCGACGGGCGCACGCCCTTGACGCGCTTCGCGGCCGACGGGTCCGAGGCAGAGAAGGTGCCGATGCCCCAGTCGGTGTCGAACCCCTTCGAGCAGCTCGTGCGTGCGATCGCCGGCGAGCCGGCTGACATCGCAGCCGCCGACGGGCGGGCCTCGCTCGCTGTGGTGCTCGCCGCCTACCAGTCGGCGGTCGAGCAACGATTCGTCGACGTCGACCGGGGAACACCATGAATGACGTGCGTGTGGGCTTCGGCACGGCGGTCATCACACCGGAGGTGCCCGTGTTCCTGGCCGGGTTCTCGGCACGCACCGAGCCGGCCGCCGGGGTGCACGACGACCTCGAGGCTCGTGCCGTGATGATCCAGCGCGGCGAGCAACGCCTGTGCTTGATCGTGTGCGACCTGCTCGGCATGTCGCCCGACATCGCCCGCGACTTGCGCCGCGCCGTCGGCGAGGCGCTCGAGCTGCCCGGCGAGCGCGTGCTCACCGCGTGCACCCACACCCACACCGGGCCGAGCGTGCTGCGCGGCGGAGAGAAGCTGGGTTGGCCGACACCCGAGAGCTACGAACGCGAGCTGGTCGCCGGCTGCCTCACCGCCGCCCGCGCCGCAGCCGCGGCCGTCGAGCCCGCTGACCTGTTCTGCGCGCGGCGCCAGCTTCCCGCGAGCGTGTCGCTGAACCGGCGCGGCCTGCCATACGACCCGACGTTCGCGGTGCTCGATGCGCGCCGGCCCGACGGGTCGAGCGTCGGGACGCTGACCAACGTGGGCGTCCACCCGGTCGCCCTCGGCGCCCACTGCCTGAAGGTGTCGACAGACTGGGTGGGCCCGTTCCGCAGCGCGGTCACGGCGGCCACAGGCGGCGGCGCGACCCTGCTCCAGGGATCCCTCGGCGACGTGAACCCCACCGAACCGCACCACCATGACGAGTACGGCGACTACCACCACGCCGAGCACATCGGCCGGAGCATCGCGGACGCGGTGCTGGCGATCCTCGACGAGCTCGAGCCGGTCAGTGGTCCGATCGGTCGAGCGATCAGCCGCACGATCCACGCCCCAGTGGGCATCACGCCGATCACCGCGTTGTCGGGCCTCAGCGGCGAGCTCGCCGTCGAGCTGATCGAGTGGGATCTCGGTTCGGTGCGCGTCGTGTCGATCCCGGGCGAGGCATTCCACGCCCTCGGCAACTCGGTGCAGGCCAGCCGCGACCGCGAGGTGCTGCTCGCCGGGCTGTCGCCCGCGTGGCAGGGCTACTTGCCGATGCCGTGGGGCGAGGGCTACGAGGAGACGGTGAGCTACGGCGAGGAGTTCGTGGCCACGGTGCACAAGCACCTGCGCATCGACCCGTTCGCCGAGCACTCGGCATGACGATCGCGACGCTTGACGACATCGAGCTCGACTACGAGGTGGCCGGCTCGGGGCCCGACCTCGTGTGGTGCCACGGCATGGGCGGCAACGTGGATAGCGACCGTCTGCTCGCCGAGCGTCTCGCCGAGGACTACCGGGTGCTCTGGTACTCCAGCCGCGGGCACGGCCGCTCCGGCGCACCGTCGTCGCGCGACGGATGGGGTTACGACTGCTTCGCGCACGATCTCGACCGCCTGCTCGACGAGGTCGGCATGGTCGAACCGATCCTGTGCGGGGGCTCACACGGCGCCAACACCGTCCTGCGCCACGCCGTCGATCATCCTGGCCGGGCCCGGGCCCTGGTCCTGGTGGCGCCCGGTGCCAACATCATCAAGCGCCCGGCCCGCCACCTGTGGTGGCTCGTGCGAGCCGCGCTGTGGCGCGACCTACGGCTCGGTGCCGATGGCATCGTCCGCCACCTGTCGGGACGCCTCCCCGGCGACCCCGAGCTCGATCCTCGGCAGCTGGCAGCGCTGCACACGCACGACCTCGACCGCGTGGTGGCGGCGCTGCGCGCGGTGCCGGATCAGTCCGCAGTGTCGCCCGCGTCGCTGACGGGCATGACCACGCCGACGATGATCGCCGCGTGGCGCAAGGACCCGCTCATCCATCCATGGTCGGTCGCGGTTGACCTCGCGGCTCGACTACCCGACGCGCGCATCAACGAGATCCCCCGGATCACGCAGCTGCCGTGGGATGAGCAGGGGGATGACCTCGCCGCGCGCCTCCACGAATGGATCAGCCTGCTCATCTGAGCCCCGGCTGGCACCCCCAACGGGATTCGAACCCGTGCCGCCACCTTGAGAGGGTGGTGTCCTAGGCC
>CAYSAC010000018.1:0-1194 GCA_964428815.1 uncultured Acidimicrobiaceae bacterium
GTCGACGGCCTGCGGGTCGAGGGCACATGGCGGTCCCATCAGGTGCCGCTCTCGGAGGTCCGATCCAACCCTGAGCACTTGGCCCAGCTCGAGGCATGGCTGCGGAGCTACCGGCCCGAGGAGCTCTTCGACGCCGACGGCCGACCGTCGTCCGAGATCACCGCGCTGGCGCCGGCCGGTGCCCGGCGCATGAGCGCCAACCCCCACGCCAACGGCGGCCGACTGCTCCGGCCGCTCGAGCTGCCCGACTGGCGCAGCTACGCCGCCGACGTGACCACGCCGGGGACGCTCCGCACCGAACCCACCCGCCGCCTCGGCGCCTCGGCCGGCAGCGGCTTCTACCCCTACCTCGACTTCCTCGCGGCGGTCAGCGTCGACGATTCCGACGAGATGGACATCGACCGGCCGCGCATCCTCGAGGGCCGTGCTCCTGACCCTGACAACGCCGACGAGATCGCGATCATCGAGACGTACGCCCGCGAATCGGGGCTCCGGGTGGGCGATCGAGCCGAGTTCGAGTCGTACGCGCCTGAGCAGCTCGAGCCGTTGTTCACCACCGGTGATGCCGGGCCGCCCGCCGGACCCCGCTTCACGCTTGTCGTCACGGGGATCCTCGACTCACCGACGTTCCTCAGCGAGAGCTCGGGCGACTTCACGCCTCGGGTGTTCTTGTCGCCCGCGTTCCGCGCGGCGCACGGCGACGAGGTGGCCACCTACCCCGGTGGGTTCTCGCTGCGGCTCCACGGCGGCGCCGCCGACGCCGGCGAGGTCACGGAGACGCTGCGGGAGATGTTCGCGGACTCGACCACGCTCGAGATCACGCCGGCGTCGGAGATCGATCGGAAGATCGAATCGGGCATCGACGTCACCGTCACCGCGCTCGCGCTGTGCGCACTCGTCGCCGCGTTCGCTGGTGGAGTGGCGATCGCGCAGGCCCTCACTCGGCACTTCGCCAGCCAGGTCGCGAGCGAGCGGTGGCTCGCGGCGCTCGGGATGACGCGGTTCGAGCGAGTCGCGTCGCAGGCGATCACGACGGTGCCGGTCGCGGTCCTCGGCGCGGTCGTCGCGGTCAGCGCGAGCGTGCTGGCGTCGCCGCTGATGCCGGTCGGCATCGCTCGGCGGGCCGAGCCGGACCCCGGTGTCTCCGTCGACTGGCCAGTGGTGCTCCTCGGGTTCGTCGTCATCGTGGTCGCC
>CAYSAC010000018.1:1294-21044 GCA_964428815.1 uncultured Acidimicrobiaceae bacterium
TGTCTCCGTCGACTGGCCAGTGGTGCTCCTCGGGTTCGTCGTCATCGTGGTCGCCTTGGCGAGGCCCTCGCGGTCGATGGTCGTGCTGCGTCGCACGAGCCTCGCACCGCCTGCGACCATCGGCGTGGGCATGGCGATCGAGCCCCGCGGCGGAACCGCGTGGGCGGTGCGATCGGCTTTTCTCGGGGTCGCCTTCGGCGTCACGGGCGTGATCGCCGTCTTGGTGTTCGTCGCGAGCGTCGACGCGCTGGTCGACTCCCCGGACCGCTACGGCTCGCCGTTCGACGCCGCGGTCTCCGGGTTCAGCGGCGATGTGCTGGAGGAGGGAGGCGCGGAGCTCCTCGACGACCCCAAGGTCGCCGAGGTGGCGTTGGGGCTGGGCGGCCTGGGGCGCGTTGGCGGTGAGGAGGTGAACACCTACGCAGTGGAATCGCTCAAGGGCGACATGTCGCTCACGCTGCTCGACGGGCACCAGCCGAGCGGCGGGGCGGAGGTCGTCCTGGGCGCCTCCACGCTCGAGAGCGCCGGTGTTGTGCTGGGCGAGGAGGTCGAGGTCGAAGGCGCCGGGGGCACGCTGCTTGCGACAGTGGTCGGCACGGCCGTGTTCCCGGTGACCGACGAACGCAGCGCACCCGGTCGGGGCGTCCTGCTGGGGCGAGAAGACTTCGAGCGCATCTCGGCACCAGACGAGGTCCACGCCGACGTCATCATCAAGTGGGCCGACGGTGTCGATCCCAAGGTCGCCAACGAGGAGCTCGCCGAAGCCACGGGGACTGAGGTGTCCGCACCACGGCTGCCGTCGGACGTGAACAACCTGCAAGACGTCAAAGCGCTCCCGCGAGCGCTCGCAGCCTTCCTGGCGGTGCTCGCCGCGCTGGCGGTCATCCATGCCCTCGTCTCGACGGTGCGCATGCGTCGCCAAGAGCTCGCGGTTCTCCGCTCCCTCGGGTTCGAGCGCCGGCAGCTCGGGTCGACCCTCGTCTGGCAGGCGATGACGATCGGCCTGATCGGCCTCGCCGTCGGCGTGCCGCTTGGCCTCGTGGTGGGCCGTGTCGTGTGGCGGGCAGTGGCGAGCGGCATTGGCGTGGTCGACGACCCGGTCACCCCCGCGCTCTCCGTCGTGGTGGTAGTCATCGCCGCGCTCTTGATCCTGAACGTCGCCGCCATCGTGCCAAGCCGCTCGGCCCGCAAGGTCTCTGCATCTGCTGTGCTGCGCTCCGCGGGCTAAGTGCCGAGGGTGGGCGACCTCCGTGGCGCGCTCAACGAGTCGATCATGACGGCCGAACCGCTTGCGAGTCTTCCTCCGATGCCGTGATGCGCTGGCCCTCCGTTTGGTCGGTATCGCACTGCCCCGCAACGCCGGCTTGTCGACACCAATCGGCTGACGAACCGAGCAGATCGAGGCACGCGCCCGCGTATCTATCCGGCGTTTAGCGCGCCTTCTGGCCAGGCGTCTAGGCCGCGCGGGGGGAGAAGGAGGTCGGAGACGGGGATGTCGAACGGTCTTGTGAATTGGGGATCGACGCGTGGACCTGGTGCGCGTGTCCCCCCTCCGACTCGTACGATTGGCGCACGTGAAGTCGCCTTCACCGGCTGGTGCAGTCAAGTGTCTCGAACCGTTCCATGGCGCGTCCATGGCGCGGCCGCTGACGTTCGCCCCTGTTCGTCGATGTGCGGCGCAGCGTCGCGACCAGCATCTTTCGTCCGACGACGTCCGCCTACGACCGCTCGCGGCGACCTGCAAAGCCCTGTACACCGGTTCGATTCCGGTCACCGCCTCCAACGAGTTGTCCCTGGTCAATGGCGGTGCACAGGGCTTTGGCTCGCTCCGCTCGCAAGAACGTCATCCCGCGCATCGGTTCCGCTCTCGGCTAACGACCGGACTTCATCGACAGACGGCAGCTCTTGTGGTCGCGTCGGCCGAGTATCGCCGGTTGTCGGGCTCGCTGGCCGGGATGCTTGCGGACGACCCGTGGGCGCGGCAGGGTGCGCGGTCCGACTACAAGACAGGGAGCTTCCATGCCTGGTGCCACGGCCCCGCTCGCCGGCATTCGCGTCGTCGATCTCACGAGCAACATGTCCGGTCCTCTGGCGACGATGGTGCTCGCGGATCAGGGCGCCGACGTCGTCAAGGTCGAACCGCTCACCGGTGACGCCATCCGCACCGTGGGGAGCGGGCACTCCGGCATGAGCGCGTACTTCGCGAACAACAACCGGGGCAAGCGCTCGATCGCGATCGATCTGTCGATCGACGCGGGCCGAGAGATCGTGCGGCGGCTGGTCGCAGGCGCCGACGTGTTCGCGCAGAACTTCCGGCCGGGTGTCATCGAGCGGCTAGGCCTTGGTGCGGACGAGCTGCAGAGCACCGACCCTCGGCTCGTCTACGCGTCGATCAGCGGGTTCGGCACGAGCGGTCCGCTCGCCGACGCGCCCGCGTACGACCACGTCGTGCAAGCGCTGTCTGGCTTCGCGGCGATCCAGTCCGCGGGTTCGAGCGAGCCGTCCATGGTCCGGCATGGCGTGATCGACAAGGCGACCGCCTACACGCTGGCACAAGCCATCACCGCAGCCCTGCTCGACCGCGAGCGCACCGGGCGCGGCATGCGCATCGACGTATCGATGCTCGACGTGGCGATCGCGTTCCTGTGGCCCAATGGCATGATGGACCACACCGTCGACGAACCGTCGAGCGTCCTCCCGCCGACGAGTCGCAGCTTCAGGGTCACCCCCACGATCGACGGCGAGGTCGTGCTCGTCACATTGACCGCCGCGCAGTGGGCCGCCCTGACCGCCGCGCTTCTCGACGACGACGGCGGTGACGCCATGACCGATACGGCCGAGCGGATGAAGGGAGGCGCCGAGGTCATGCGCCGCGTGCGCCGTGTCATCGCGAGCATGCCCACCGACGACGTCGTGGCGCGGCTACGCGCGGCCGACGTGGCTGTGGCGCCGGTGCGCCAGCTCGACGAGGTCGCGCACGATCCGCAGGTCGTGGCTTCGGGCACGGTGCGAGCGTTCGACCACACCGTGCTCGGCCGCGTGCATCAACCCCGTGCGGCTCCGCTGTTCGACGGCGTCGCGATCGACCCGACGCCGAGTGCGCCTCGCCTCGGCGAGCACACGGACGATCTCCTTCGCGAGGCCGGTTGGTCCGACGCCGACATCGCCACCCTTCGCGCCGACGGCGTCGTGAGCTGATTCAGTTAGCCAGCAACCCCAAGGACCTCGATCGCTCGGGTCGGGCACCCACGAGCTGCGTTGAGGATGCGCTGGTCGTCGTCGCCGTCGGGGTTCACCACGACGGCGACACCGTCCTCGTCGAGGTCGAAGGTCGCCGGCGCCCAGAACCCGCAGTTGCCAGAGCCGATGCAGCGGAGTCGATCGATCCGGATCTCCCGGGCCTCAGGCATCAGCCGAACAGGACCGGGAGCGATGTCGGCGAGCGGAAGCGCTCACCGTGGATGTGCGGGTCCTCACCATCGGGATCGAGGCGCAGGCCCGGAAGTCGATCGAGCAGTCGGTTGACGGCCACCTTGAGCTCGAGGCGGGCGAGGTGCAGGCCGAGGCACATGTGCGGACCTACTCCGAACGCGATCTGCGGCTGCGGCTCGCGGTAGATGTCGAAGTCCTCAGCATGGTCCCAGCGCGCCTCGTCATGGTTGGCGGAGCCGAGGTGGGCGATGACGTTCACGCCGGCCGGGATCTCGACGCCGGCCAGCTCGGCGTCGCGGGTGCAGCGCCTGGCCGTGATGAGCAGCGGCGACTCCCATCGGATCGCCTCCTCGATGGCCTGGGTCATGAGGGACCGGTCGGCGCGCAGCGCCTCCAGCTGGTCGGTGTTGGTCAGCAAGCCGAACAGGAAGTTGCCGGCGGCGCGGTAGGTGGTCTCGGCGCCAGCGGGCAGCAGCAGCCGGAGGAACGAGAAGATCTCTTCGTCGCTGAGCATCTCGCCGTCGATCTCGCTCGTCACGAGATCGCTGATGACGTCAGTTCCTGGCTGCCGGCGCCGCGCGTCGACGTGCGCGGACAGGTACTCCCGCATCGCGGACGACGCCTGCAAGCCGTTCTCAGGGTCGGCGGCGACGTTGATGATGGCGACGGCGAAGTCGTGGAAGCGGTCATGGTCTTCTCGCGGCACACCCAGCACCTCGGCGATCACCTGCACCGGGAAGCGGAAGGTGAGCTCGCGGACGAGCTCGGCTGAGCCGTTGCGCGCGAACTGGTCGAGGAGGCCGTCGACGACGTCGGTGATGAGGTCGTCTTCCCAGTGCGCCAGCGCCTTGGAGCGGAAGGCGTGTGACACGAGGTGGCGATGGCGCTTGTGCTCTGGCTCGTCCATGCCGACGAGCACGTACGGGCCCATCACCACTGCCATGAGGTCGCGGATCGACGACGACGAGTAGGTCTCGTTGTCGCGGAGCACGGTGGCGACGTCGTCGTAGCGGTACGCGGTGGCGGTGAGGCGCTCCTCCAGGTCGAAGCCCATCTGCATCGTCAGCTCGACCGGTGCCTCGCGTCGCTTGACGGCGAGGTCGGGATAGGGATCGCGCACGTCGCCCGCCACCGTGTCGGTGAACTGGCCCATCGAATCGAAGCGTTCCGTCATGGGTTGCCTCCGGCGGTCCGGTCGTGGAGTCGGTAGAAGTCGAGCGGCGTCGTCCACAGCACCGAATCGACGTCCGCACGGGTCGTGCCGTGGCCCTCGAGGTTGGCGACGAAGGTTCGGGCCGAGCCGGGGAACACCGCGTCGGGGTGGGGGAAGTCGCTGGCCCACATGACGTGGTCGGACCCGACGGCGCCGATCACCGATGCGGCGAGGGTGTCTTCGGCCTCGCTGCTGATGACGCATTGGCGCGCGAAGCAGTCGCTTGCGTTGAGCGCGAGGCCGGCGCGCTCGCTGTCCGCCAGCCACTCGCAGTGCTCGTCGAGGCGGTGCAACCAGTAGGGCAGCCACCCAGTGCCGGACTCGAGGAACGCGACGCGGAGGTCGGGGTGACGTTCCAGCGCGCCGTCGAGCACCAGGCTGGCCATCGCGGCCATCTGCTCCATCGGGTGGCTCATCGCATGCCGAGGACCGAACCCGGCGAAGCGGTCCGCGCCCATCGTCGGGTGCCCCCGCAGGCCGAGGCCCTCGTGGACGGCGAGCGCCAGGCCCTGGTCGGAGAGGGCGGCGTGCATCGGGTCATACGACGCGTCGCCCAGGTTCCGCCCGAACAGGTGGTTGGGGCGGGCCATCATCGCGACCAGGCCGGCGTCTGCGCACCACGCGATCTCCTTCTCGGCGCGCGGCAGGTCAGCGAGCGGGAGGATCCCGGCGCCGAAGATGCGCCCGTCCCCCGCAGCGCAGTACTCGGCGATCCACTCGTTGTAGGCGCGGCACGCGTCCGCCGCGTCCGCAGGCGTGAGGTGGGGGAGGTAAGGCACGAACAGGCCGATCGACGGGTAGAGAACGGCCACGTCGATGCCCTGCGCGTCCATCGCCCGCAGGTACGACGGGGCGTCGAAGCCGTGCTCGAGCTGGTCGGCGAGCAGGCCGAGGTCTCCGCAGGGCTCCATCGGTGTCGTCGCCGGCAGATCCATCGGCATCCGCTCGCCGCTCCACGGCGCGAAGAGGTGCGCCGGCTCGATCACATGTGCGTCGGCGTCGAGCACACGCCTGCCGTCGCCGATCATCACATCCTCCGCGCGGCGAGGCCGCCGTCGAGGGGCAGGACGGCGCCGCTGGTGTAGGACGACGCGTCCGACGCGAAGAACGCGACCGCGTCGCAGACCTCGCGCGCTGCGCCGAGCCGGCCCATTGGCACGTTGGACGTGACCATGCGTTCGATCGACTTCGGATCACCGGTCGCCTCTGCCATCCGAACGAACAGCCCGGTGGAGCAGGCGGACGGAGCGACGACGTTGACGCGGATGCCGTCGGCCGCGTGCTCGATCGCCACCTGCTTGCAGAGGTTCGTGAGCGCGAACTTGCTCGCGCAGTACGCGGGGTAGCCGGCGGTGACGATCTGTCCGAGCGTCGAACCGAGCGCCACGATCGAGCCGCCTCCTGCATCGATCATCCGTGGCACGACGGCGCGCATGCACAGGAAGGGGCCCTTCAGGTTCGTGTCGAGCACGTCCCGCCATGCCTCATCCGACGTGTCGAGGATGCTGGCCCGGCTCTCGACCGCCGCCGAGAGCACCAGCACCTTCAGCGAACCGAAGGTCGCAGCAGCGTCGACCATTGCTCCGACGTCGACGGTGCTGCGCACGTCGGCCACGACCGCAGTTCCGCCGACGCGTTGCGCCACGTGCTCAGCCGCGCCGCCGTCGAGGTCGGCGACGATGACGTGATGGCCGTCTTCGGCCAGCCGCTCACAGATGGCGGCGCCGAGCCCCGACCCACCACCCGTCACGATCGCCACGCTCGTCACCGCAGGGCCGCCAGTCCGCCGTCGGCAGGGATGACGGCGCCGGTCGTGTACGCCGACTGGTCCGAGGCGAGGAACAGCGCGATCCCCGCTACGTCGTCCGCGGTGCCGAGGCGGTGCAGCGGGATGTTCGTGTGGAGCATCTCGAGGAACGCGTCGCGATCCATCCCCATCTCGTCGGCGACCTTGCGAAAGCGTGGGGTGTCGATTGACCCGGGCGCGATGACGTTGGCGCGGATCGCAGGTCCGTACTCCACCGCGATCTGCCTCGTCAGGGCGACGAGCCCGGCCTTGGCCGCGCCGTACGCGCAGTAGCCGGCCGAGCCGATCAGACCGAGCACCGATGCGGTGTTGATGATCGAACCGCCGTCACCATCGAGCATGCGAGGGATCGCGGCGCGGCACGCCCAGAAGATGGCATCGAGGTTCGTGGCCATCGTCAGATCCCAGTCACCGTCACTGCACTCCAGGAGGCGCCCGGACATCTGGACAGCGGCGTTGTTGTAGAGCACGTCCAACCGCCCGAACCGATCGACCGTCGCATCGATCATCGCTTCCGCATCTGATCGGCGGGAGACGTCGGTGTGGAGCGCGAGTCCTTCGCCGCCGAGCTCCATGACGAGCCTTACGGTCTCCACAGCACCGGCGTCGTCGATGTCGGCCACGACGACCCGCGCTCCCGCGTCAGCGAACCGCAGGGCGGCGGCCCGGCCTTGGCCCGATGCCCCGCCCGTGATCACCGCCGCCTTGCCGTCGAGGCCCCACGTGAAGGCTGACATCAGTGTCAGAACCTAGGCGACGCGATGGAGCATGGCAGTACGAGGTCACCGGCGGCGGGCGGCTCTGGCCCGTCCGATGCCAGGACAGACACACCTGGTGGGATATATACCTGAACAGATATGCTCTCCGTGGGTTCGGAGGTAACTGTCATGGCTGCAGCGTCACGCCGCTCAACGTCCGACACTCGCAACGACCGCGAGCTGCGATTGGCACAGGCGGGAACAGTGCCTGGGCCGCGGCGGACGCGCGCGGGCGCGCTCATCGAGACGGCCAGGCTTCGTGCGGATCTGAGCCAGCAGAACCTCGCCGCGCTGGCGCACACGTCCCAGGCCGCGATCTCCGACTACGAGCTCGGCCGCAAGGTGCCGTCGCTGGGCACCTTGGAGCGCGTCCTGTCGGCGGCAGGCTTCGACCTGCTCATGTCGGTGGCACCTGCCGAGGATCATGACGAGTCGCTGCAGCGGTATGTGGCCACACTGCCCAAGGCGACCCGGCGCCGCTTCGAGCGAGAGCAGGCATCGCGCGCGGTGCGCTAGCGCGAGCTCCGATGGGCATGACGGACGAGCCTGACCCGCTGACCTCGCCACGCGCGCGACGGCTATCGGGTCTGGAGCGAGATGAGCGAACTCGGGCGCCAGCGCCTCCCAGGTCGCGAGGGAGACGAGCGGCTGAAATACGACACCTCCTCCGATCGCGTCCCTGATTTGGCGGAGCCTCGCGTCGTTGTCCTCGATTGCCGTCTCGAGCAAGCGAGCCATGTCCGGCAGCCTCCGCTGTTCGTCTATCCGCTGCATGGCACGCTGCGAAGAGGCAGGTCATGCACGGCGCGCAGTGCGTCCTCCAGCGCATCGCGCCGGTACGGGTGCCACGAGGTCACCGTCACGGCGCCGAGGATCGTCGGGTCGGTGACATCGGAGGCGAGTTCCGCGAGCCGATACCTGCGCGACTCGACGCCCCCAGTCCAGCGCCATCCGGTGAGCATCCCGGCGGTATCGAAGCCACGGAGGTGGTAGGTGACCGACCAAGCGGGATCGAGGTACTCGGGTCCTTGCATACGATCGCTCCAAAGCAGGGTCGAATCACACAACTGTAGTTATCCGAACTGCGCTCGTCCTTGGGGAGAGAGTCCGGACACATCTGAACTACATCAGATATAGTGACAGCTATGCGAGTGACCGAGCGCCCGTTTTCCGACCTCCTCCGGCGGCCCAAGGAGGTCACCGACGACGTCGAGGACGGCGACGTCCTCCTCCGCCGTCGTGATGAGCCTGACCTCCGGCTCACCCGGGCCGACCGGGAGGCTCAGCGCGCTGACACGTTCAGCGCCATCGGACGTGCGCTCCGGAACCTCGCTACGCACAACCCTGCGGCCCTCAACGACGCGCTCGGCGATGCCTTCCCGTGGATCGAGTTCCTGCCCGCCGGCGACCGACGCCTCTTTCTGGACGAGTTCTCGCGTGTCGTCACGGCCGCCGCCGCCGTCGACAACTACGAGGCCCTCAATCAACTTGTGCGGGAGTGGCGAGTCACGGCCGAGGTCTATGCAGACCCGAAGCTCGGGCGCCGTCTCCGACGTCCGCTGGACGCGTCAGGGGACCGCGTCGTCCAGCCGAAGGGTTGACTGTTGCCGACGCGGCGCGAACGTGTCGCCCCACCGCCCGGCAAGCGCGGCTGGGACTTCCGCTACGCGACTAGCGACGCCGTGAAGGGATGGGAGAAGGTGTGCTCGGCGGCTTCGGGCAACGCGCGGGTCGCCTGGGAGAAGATCACCACGGACCCCCGCGAGCGCACCGACCGACAGCATCCGCTCAAGGGCAGCCTCGGCAGCCGATCAGTCAACGGCTATGAGATGGAGCAGTGGCAATACGAGGTCACCGGTGGTGGCCGGCTTTGGTATTGCATCGACGACAAGAAGCGCACCGTCTGGCTTACGGAGGCCACGCCGGGCCACCCGAAGGCGACAGAGTGAGAGACCGTTCCAGCTGAATCGCCGGTGAGTGGAATCACACCCTCTCGGGGGAGCGCCTCCGATGCGCCGATAGCGGACGCCTGCTGGCTCCACCATGACGCGTTATCGAGCGCGCGTTTGGCGTGTACCTCACCGGCACATTCGGGGCAGTCTCCGAGGCTCGCTCAAGTCCTCTCGGCTGTCGCGATCCACCCTTCACGTGCACTGGGGTAGCGAGGCTGCCATCCGCTGGCCTCGCGGAAGCGCTGGTTGCTGACTCGCATCGATCGAGTCAACGACGCCATCCGGTCGCCGAGCAGGAAGGCAAGCCGGCCTGGGCCACGCACCCAGGGCCGTTTGCCGGCTGCGAGGGCCAGAGCCTGCGCGTACTCGCGCGTGGTGAGCGGCTCGTCATCCACGATGTTGTATGTGCCGGCAGGAACGTGGAGTGCCGCGGCGACCGCGGTTCCGCCGTCGACCATGTGGATCGACGAGAGGTAGGACTCGGGGTGTCCGATGAGCGGCACCGCGTGGTGGCGAGCCATGGCGAGGAACTGCTCGCTGTGGCGCGCACCGGCGCCGTAGAACAGGCCCAGCCGGAGCACGATGCCGCTGCCACCAGCCTCGCTGAAGCGTCTTGCGCTCGCCTCGGCCGCCAGGTTGGCGCGGGCGTTGGGGTAGGGGTCCGGTTCGACGTCCTCGTCGATCCACTCGTCGCCCCGATCCGGGTAGACCATGCTGACCGACTCTTGAACGAGACGCGGGACCCCCGCGGCGAGCGCCGCATCGACCACTGCGGCCGAGCCTTCGATACGGACCCGCTCGGTCGGTCTCCAGGCGCGCCGGAACACGAAGGTGGCCATCGAAGGCATCGACGTCGCCAGGTTCACCACCGCATCGTGGCCGCGGAAGCCTTCTGAGAGAGCCGCCGCGTCGAACATCGACACCACCACCGGCTCCGCACCCTGTGCTGCGACCACTGCCGCCTTCTCCGGCGTCCTCACCAGTGCGGACACCTCGTGGCCTGCGGCGACGAGCGCCGGGAGGGCATGGCCACCGATCGCACCGGTTCCCCCCAGTAGGAACACCCTCACACTCACGACCCTAAAGCCCTCGGGCGCTGGTCGGCGTCTCCCAACGCCGGCTGATGGCGGTAGCGCCTCGATGCTGACGAGGCGGTGATCGTCCACGTGTCGGCGCTCAGGAGCGCAGCGCGAGCGTGACCTTGACGGCGAGCGCCTCGATGTCGACCGGGCCGTTCGTATCCACCTCGATCACTGGGCCGATGCCGAACGGATTCTGGAACTCGTGGAACGCTTCGACCGCGAGGGTCCGAGCGACGTGGACAGGATGGTGGCTCGCTGACGCACCCCGCTGCGCGTATCGCTGTGCCGCGACGGAGATCGGCACCCGGCAGTACACCTCGACGGGTCGAGACGACAGTGCGAGGAGCCGTTCGCGCTCGTAAGGGCTCTGGGACCAGAAGTTGGCCTCAAGGACCACGTTGGGGCACGCGCCAGAGCAGCTCCATCGATGCTCCACCGAGCTGCTGCGACGAGCGCCGCTCGTCCTCGGCGACGTGCCCCAACTGGTCGAACAGCGTCTCCTTGATGACGTCCTTGGACAGCGAGGGGAAGCTGAGCTCGGCAGCCAGAGGGCCAGCCACGGTCGACTTCCCGGCGCCCGGTGCACCGGAGACGATCACGACGCTCCGCACGCACCGAGACTGTCACGCCCCGCAGCAGGCCTGCCCCGAATCGCCGGCTACGGCACGCCAGTAAGCGCCGGTAGTTGTCTGTTGACGACGCGATTCGCTCGGATTCGCGGGCGGTCGTTCGGAGCGGCCGGCGCCTGCGTCAGCAGTACCCTTGGGCTGCCATGTCCACCATCGACACGAACTCCCTACTGGGCTCGCTGCTTCACCGCCATCGAGAGCAGGTCCTCGAGATCGCCGAGCGCCACCGCGCGCGCCATGTTCGTGTCTTCGGAAGCGTCGCTCGCGGCGAGGCGAACGAGGGCAGCGACATCGATCTCCTGGTCGACTTCGACGAGGGCAGCTCGCTGTTCGACCTCCTCCACCTCACCGAGGATCTCCAGGAGCTCCTGGGACGGCCCGTCGACGTGGTGTCGACCGGTGGACTGAAGGATCGTGACGACCAGATCCTGGCCGAGGCCATCGATCTGTGAGTCGGTCAGACGACGAACGAGTCGCAGACATCCTGGAAAGCGGCGACCGAGATCGCAGCCGTCATCGAGCGCGGCAAGGCCGCCTGGGCGACGACCGGATCGGCAGGCTCGCCGTAGAGCGCCTGCTGGAGATCGTCGGCGAATCGGCGCGAGCGATAAGCGACCAGGTACGAGCCGACTTCGCTGACACCGAGTCGATCCCGAACAGGTGTGGGTCATCGCTTCGGTCGAGGTCCCGCGGCTCGTTGAACAACTCTCCTGAACGGGCCCGCGCGGCACGGACCGTTCTCCGCCGGCGACTGGCGCTCGCGAGGGATTTGAAGGTCCCCCGGGCGGATGTTCGCTATCGGCACCTCGGCGCGGCACGCAGCGAGCCAACCGGCGGGCGGACCGCATCGCGATCGGGCAATCTGTGCGGCATCACGGTGGTGGGCTCGTACCGACGGCCCATCTCAGGTGACTACACGAGGGGATGGACCAATGCCACGAGGAGCGTTTCAAATTGCCGCGGCCCAGGCCACGCCTTCCTACCTGGATCGCGATCGCACGCTCGACGTGGTGGCGGACCACATCACCAAGGCTGGCGCTGACGGCGCCGACCTGGTCGTATTCCCCGAGTCGTTCGTCCCCGGCTATCCCGACTGGGTGTGGCGCAGCCAACCCTTGAGCGACGCCGACTGGTATGCCCGGTTCCAGGACCAAGCCATCGAGATTCCCGGCCCAGCACTCGACACGGCTCGCGCCGCGGCCGAGGCGGCCGGAGTCTGGGCCGCGATCGGGATCACCGAGCGAAGCGCATCGGGCACCCTCTACAACGCTGTGGTCTACATCAATGACAGAGGTGAAATCGCCGCGCTGCACCGCAAGCTGGTGCCCACCGGCGCCGAGCGGCTGGTCTGGGCCAACGGTCAGGGCCCGATGCTCACGGTCGTCGACATCGGCGGGGTCAAGGTCGGATCCCTGATCTGCTGGGAGCTGTACATGCCGCTCGCCCGCGCCGCGCTGTACGAGAAGGGCATCGACGTGCTCCTCGCACCCACGTGGGACAACAGCGACGAATGGATCCCCACGCTGCGGCACACTGCTAAAGAGGGCCAGGTGTTCGTGGTCGGCGTCAGCGCGTTCCTCCGCGGCTGCGACGTTCCCCGAGACCTCCCCGGCGCCGACGACCTCTACGGCGACGCCGACGATGCGATGTCCTTCGGGAACACGACCATCGTCGCCCCTGGCGGAGAGATCCTCGCAGGACCCCTCATCGGCCGGGCGGGGATCGTCGCGGCCACGTTGGACCTCGATCGCATCGCCGCCGGCCGCCGAACCTTCGATCCGACCGGGCACTACGCCCGACCCGACATCCTCTCTCTCACCATCAACACGGACCGAGATCGCAAATGAGTGACTTCCCAGCCATCGCCACGTAACCGTGACGACGCCGACGACTTCCAGTGCCCGCATCCGAGTCCTGGAATCTCAATGCCGCCGCATGACGTCCACAGGAGGCCGGCGGCCGATGCTGCTCCCCGAAATGCCTGATTGAAGATGTAGGTGGGTGCTGCGGCGTGTTCGTAGCGTCTGAAGGGTTCAGCGGACTCGCTCTCGAAGTGCCTGCCGCTTCCGCGTTGGGGGCTGGCTTTCTAACGAAGCGCGGTCCCGCTGGGCTCTTCCCGCGGCGTGGCTCAAAAGAGGTGCGAGGCACCACGAGCAACTGCAATCAGGAGTGCCCGCCGCGGTCACCCAACGACACGACGGAGGACACATGACAGTGGTGATCGGAATCGATCCGCATAAGCAGACCCATCAAGCGGTGGCAGTCGACGACCGCGAGGACGAGCTCTCGCGCCTCGAAGTGCGCGCGACCAAGACGCAAGTCGATCGACTGGTTCGATGGGCGGCGCCGTTCGAGGAGCGGACGTGGGCGATCGAGTCGGCCGGCGGTCTCGGCTACCTCCTCGCCCAGCAGCTCGTAGCCGCCGGCGAACACGTCGTCGACGTGCCGGCGACGCTCGCATCGCGAGTGCGCTTGCTCGGCTCGGGACGGTCCAATAAGAACGACGCGAACGACGCCCGCTCGGTGGCGATCGCCGCGCTCCGATCGCCAAGTCTCACGACGGTCGCAAGGGCCGACCATCGAGTCGTGCTTCGCATCCTGGCCAAGCGGAACGTGGATCTGGGCCGCGAGCGGAACCGCACCGCCAACCGGCTTCACGCGCTCATCTGCGAGCTCGTCCCAGCCGGGATCACCAAGCAAATCAGGGCTTCTGCGGCACAACAGGTCCTCGACGCCGTGCGACCGGGGTCGCCGGCGGCGGCCGCGCGCCATGCCATGGCGCTCGAGTTGCTCGACGACCTTCGCCGCGTGGACGATCAGCTCGCGTCCTCGAAGCGTCGCATCGCCGACGCAGTCGTCGTATCGAAGACGTCCCTGACCGACGTCTTCGGTGTCGGACCGGTGATCGCCGCCATGTGCATCGGTTTCACCGGCGACGTCCGCCGCTTTCCGACGGCCGATCGCTTCGCCGCCTACAACGGCACGGCACCCATCGAGGTGTCCTCCGCGACGCACAAGGTCTTCCGGCTAAGTCGACGCGGGAACCGTCGTCTCAACCACGCCATCCACATGGCGGCCGTCACACAGCTCCGTCACGCGCACAGCCCGGGCCGCGCCTTCTACGACCGCAAGTTGGTCGAGGGCAAGAGCAAGAAGATGGCGCTGCGCGCGCTGAAGCGACGCGTCAGCGACGTCATCTACCGTCAGCTTCTCGTGGACGCTGAGCGCCTGGGGTAGCGGGCCCGGGAGGACAGATGGGAGCGACTACAAAACCAGCGCGTCCGGCTCGACATCCCTGATGGCCGGCTCTTCGGTTGGGTCACTCCCGGACCCAGCAACACGCTACGACAGCCGCCTCGAAGCGGCCCGATCGGACGCGCCTCAACATCGGCTGAAAGAACCACTTGACACAAAGAGGAATCTGAGGAATACACACCGATCTGCCGATACTCCGCCCTGTGCACCAGGCACTCGCCTCGGTAGAGCACGAGTTCGGGTTGGGCCTCGCGCCAGCGGCTGAGAGCAGCGGTCCACTCCCGGGCCCGGCGAACGTCGAACAGCTCATGGCATCCCTCGATCACCGTGCAATAGGCATCTCCCATGGCAATCGGCGACACCTCGCTCGCGCCCACCGCCACCATCGCCTCGTCGAGCAGGGCGACGCCCTTGGCACCCTCGCCGAGGTAGATCAAGCACCGTCCTTCGCCGATTCGAGAGAGGGTGATCAGCTCGGGGTCTCGGAAGCGCTCGCCGATCCCGACGGACTCGCGGAATCCGTTGTGGGCTGTCGCGACATCACCCGAGAACACGGCTCGCGGGGCGGCTGCGTACCGCAGGTAGCCCTGCTCGACGCAGTCGAGCTTGCGGTCGTCGAGCAAGCGCTGCGCCCGGTCGACCCAACCGCCGCCGCGAGCCAGCTCGCCGCTGTTCAACAGGGCGAAGGCGAGCCAGAACGCACAGCGTGCGGCCCGGGCGACCTCTCCGATCTGCGCGCACCCGTCGTGGGCGCTGGCCCACGCGTCGGAGCTCTCCGCGCTGCGGCCCGCGAGGTAAGCCGCCGACGCGAGCCGCTCGAGATCGTCGACCCCGAGCGGCTCGTCGCGTGCCGCCGCCGTGAGGTGCTCGTACGCGCCACGCCACGCTTGACGATCGAAGCAGTCACGGCCCCGATCGATACCCTCGCCCATGGGCAGAGTCTCATCCATGCGCATGCGCCCCCGCTGAGAGTGCCGCGTCCGGGTCGTCACTCCCAGAAGGATTCGCTGCCCGAGGGTGCCGCGCAGATCATCCACAGGTCTGCGATCCGGTCGCCGTCGAACTGGTAGACGAACATGTTCTTCGTCTCCAGGGTGCGGCCGTTGCGGCCCAGGACGGCGTGCTCCCACTCGGCCGCCCACCCGCCGTCGGCGACGCAGAACAGCTGCTCGATCTTCACGTCCCCGTCGGTCAGCTCGAAGATGGCACCCATGGCTCCGAGGAAGCCATCGACGCCGGCGTGGTCTCCCGGCCGGGGCAGCGGCCCCCGGACGTGGAACGTCAGGGCGTCGGTGAACACCTCCGCCAGGGCGTCGCGGTCGTTCTCGAAGACCGCCTTGGTCATGCGGTTGATCACGGTCACATTCGGATGTTCGCTCATCGTTCCCTCCGGTCGTGGGCCACCCTGACCCTCGCTGCTGACCCTAAGGAATCGGCCCATGTCAGGGCATCGGGCGAATCGTGGAACTCCGACCGGCTCGGGTATCGGTCATCCTGTGGATGTATCTATCGACCGACCCGGCCATGATGGCGGCACCACAACATCCGTTCTTCAAGTAGGGAGTGCAACACCATGACTTGGACCGACGCCGGTGCAGCGTGGGGAGCGCGGGCAGGCGACTGGGCAACGCTGATCGACCCGTGGTCCACTCCGGTCTACCTGGACGTGCTCGACCGCCTGGAGGTGCGAGCTGGCGATCGCGTCCTCGACGTCGCGTGCGGCTCCGGGATGGCTACGGTCGAGCTTCGACGGCGCGGCGGGATACCAGCCGGGCTCGACGCGTCGACCGAGCTCGTCGACATCGCATCGGCGCGCACGCCCGACGGCGACTTTCGCGTCGGCGACATCTCTGATCTGCCGTGGGGCGACGGCGAGTTCGACGCGGTCACCTCGTTCAACGGCATCTGGGGGCTGGAGCGTCCACTTGCCGAGGTCCGGCGCGTCCTACGTCAGGGCGGCCGCTTCGGGATCTCGTTCTTCGGCCCCTTCGACCGCATGGACATCATGAACAGCTGGGTGATCGCCTTGCTCGAGTGCTCACCCCCCGACGAGTCGGGCGATGACCTGATGGCCATCAGCCAGCCGGGTGCTGCGGAGAAGATGGTGGGAGTGGCCGGCATGACGCCGATCGAGCGGGGCTCGACCACCTGTGCCCAGGAGTTCCCCGACGTCGCCACCGCGGTCCGCGCCTACTCGGCGCTCGGGCCTGCGTGGGCTGCCATCAACCACGTTGGAGAGGAGCGGTGGTGCAGTCGCCTCACCGAGGTGTTCGAGCCCTACCGGACGCCATCCGGGATCGTTCGGCTCGTCAACGAATGGGGATGGCTGACGGCCACGGGTTGAGCATGCCTCAGCCCCGGAGGAAGCCGTGGACCTGTTCGGCGACCACATCGGGTTGGTCGAGTTCGAGGTCTCCTGCGAGCCGGGGCTGACCCTCAAGCGAGGTCGTTGGCGACCGTCGCCGCCAGAGCCAGCGCCGCCGTCACATCGAGAGCCGCACCATCGGCGAGGCCGCGCGCCGCGGCGTCTGCGCCGAGCGCGGCGACGGCGTGCTCCTCGCAGCTGTCGAGCCATGCGATGTCCGAAGGGTCGAGGTTGACGTCACCACCGCGGATGCCGCGTCCGGCTCCGAGGAGCACGAACCCTCGCGCGTCGCCCACCGCGCACGCGAGCCCGGCGCAGCCGAGAAGGGCGAGCCGCTGGGCCACGAGAAGCGACGTCGTCGTTGCAGCCTCGACTGCCTCGGCCGCGGCTCGAGCTGCCAGCGGCACGTCACCGCTGCTCTGGCCGAGCTGGACGAGGTTGAAGGTGCCGACGACGAGACCATCCACATCCCCGGTGCGGCGGAACAGGGCGACGACCTTCTCGCCCGCTGCGAACGCTCGTGCCGTGTCGCCGAGGGCAAGTGCCGCGGCCTGCATCGTCGTGAGCGCGGCGCCCGCCCCGCGCTCGTCGCCCACCTGCTCGGCGATCGCGACCCGTTCCTCCGCGAGCGCGAGCGCCCGCGCCGGGTCGCCCCGGTGGAGGGCGATCGTCGCCAGGCTCGAGAGCGCGGCCCACGACATCGCGGGCAAACCGATCTCGTCCGCACGCGCGCGACCGTCGATCAGCGCGGCCTCACCCTCGTCGAGGTGGCCGGTGCGGACGAGCAGGCCACCTCGGTTGACGAGTGCCTGCACCTCATGCGACGTGTAGCCGCGCTCCTTCGCCTCGTCAGCGACCGCGCCGAGCTCAATGATGGCTCGTTCGACCTCCCCGCGCCCGACGAGCCGCAACGCCCACCGGCTGCGGATGCTCAGCCCGATCGGCCCGAGCTCATCGCGCGTGAGCTCGAGAGCCTCCTCCAGCGGGTCGGGACCCTCGTCGACGTAGCCGATCGGGTGCAGGTGCATGAGCGCCATCGCCCGCGCTCGTGGCGGCGCCGCTGGCTCGTCGAGCACGGCGCGCGCCCGCTCGCCTGCTTCCGGCTGCCGACCGAGGAGAAGGAGCAGTGCGCACGTCGAGCTAATCGTCAGCGCCCGCTCCGCTGGCTCGAGACCTGTCGCGGTCAGCTTGTCGAGGATCGCAAGTCCCTCGGTCCAGAGCCCGCGGTACTCGAACCATGCGGTGACCCCTGCCGCGAGGCGCGCCGCGAGCGCGAGGTCGGGCGCGACCGCGGCGTCGACGGCTTGGCGGATGTCGTCGATGAGCTCGTCGATCTCCTGGAGCATCTCCCGCTCGGGCATGTTCTTGAGGACCGGAAGGCGCTGCAGCAACCAGTCCTGACGACGAAGGTCGACTTCGCGCTGGTCAGGCGGCTCGAGCTCGCGGATCGCGAAGGCGCGGATCGTGTCGAGCATGCGGATCCGGGGCGTCGGTTCTTGGTCGATCGCGATCAGCGACTGTGACGTGAGCCGCTGGATCGCGGCGAGGTCACCGCCGCACACCTCGACTGCGTGCTCGAGCTGCACCCGCCCTTGGAGGCGAGCGAGGCGCGAGAGGAGCGAGCGGTCGTCCGGCTTGAGCAGGTCGACCGACCACGCCACGGCTGTCTCCAGGGCCTGGTGGCGCGGCAGCGCGGTGCGGAAGCCACCGGTGAGCAGCGCGAAGCGATCGTCGAGTCCAGAGACGACGCCGGCAACGCCGAGCTCGGCGATGCGTCCGGCGGCGAGCTCGAGCGCCAGCGGAACGCCGTCGAGTCGGCGAGCGATCGTCGTGAGGGCCTCGGCCTCGTCCGCACCCACTGAGCCGCCCAGCGCGCCGACCCGTTGGACGAGCAGCCGCACCGCGGGAGCCTCGAACGCGTCCGACGCATCCGAGCCGATCTCGGGCACGGCGAGGGGACCGACCCGGACGACCCGCTCGTCGGGGAGGCTGATGGCTTGCGTGCTCGTCACGAGGATGCACGTGTCGGGGCATCGGCGAAGGACGAGATCGACGACCTCGACTACTCCGTCGAGCACGCGCTCGCTGCTGTCCAGGATGAGGAGGTGGCGGCCGCGGGCGACCTTCGCCACGACGCCTTGGGCCAGGTCCTCGCCCGGGCCCGGCCGCGTCGCCAGCGCGGTTGCGACCGCGCCGAGCACGTGCTCGGGCCCGGCGACGGAAGAGAGCGGGACGATGTGGATGCCGTCGGGGAAGGTCGGCGCGACCATCGCTGCGGCCTCGAGGGCGAGCCTGGTCTTGCCGACGCCACTCGGGCCGACGAGCGTGACGAGCGGGACGTCGTGCAAGAGCGCAGCGAGCGCCGGCAGCTCGTCGTTGCGACCGAGCAACGCGGCGCGGGGCAGCGGGATGCCGTGGTCGTCGCGAGCGGCGCGCACCGGAGGGAACGTCGACGGGAGCCCGGGGCCGGTTAGCTGGAACAGCTCGACGCCACCCTCGTGGTCGCGCAGCCGGTGACGGCCCAGCGAGTGCAGGCTGTGGCGCGCCGGTACGTGAGCGCCGCTCGCCGCGGCCTCGGTCACGAGCACCTGGCCACCGTGGCTCGCGGCCTCGACCCGCGCCGCCTGGTGCACCGCCAACGCCACGAAGTCGCCGTCCGGGCGGGGCTTGGCCGGCCCTCGGTGGAGCCCGATGCGAGCGCGCAGCGTGGCCCGCGATGGCCAGGCTTCAGCGCAGAGCGCCCGCTGCGCGGCCGCCGCGAAGGCGATCGCCTCGGAGGCGTCGGCGAACGCGAGGAAGAACCCGTCGCCCTCCGTCTTCACCTCGAGGCCGCTCGTCGAGGTCAGGCTCTCCCGGATGATGCGCCGGTACCGCTCGAGGACCTCGGTGTAGGCGGCGTCGCCGAGCGTCCGCAACATCGCCGTGGAGCCCGCGATGTCAGCGAAGCAGAAGGTGTACGAGATCTCCGCCGCCACGGCAGAAGCCTCGCGCGACGCAGCCGCGATGAGCGAGATGCCCGCTTCGCGCCCGCGTCGCGACAGGGACCGCCGTCGCCGCCGGCGAAGGTAGAGCGGACGCGGAGATCCGCCAGGGTCGCTGCGACGGTGGCGCTGTTGATGTCGGTGTCCACATGCCCTTCGGTCGTGGCGACGGGCACCGCGCGGCTGCTCCCGCAGCGCTCCCGCGCAGCTTGTTGTTGCTATAGCCCGGTGCGGAGTCGTGCGCGGCCTCTGCTTCTACGACGGCCTTGATCCGCT
>CAYSAC010000018.1:21144-27353 GCA_964428815.1 uncultured Acidimicrobiaceae bacterium
TAGCCCGGTGCGGAGTCGTGCGCGGCCTCTGCTTCTACGACGGCCTTGATCCGCTCGAGCGTGGTCTGCATCGCCTGCCCACGCTTGCGGTCTCGGTCACGCATCACGATGTCTTCGAAGACGCGTACGTCGAGCGGCCAGCTCGCTACCTCGAACGATTCGGTCACCTCGGTGCCACCGTTCGACGGTTCGAGTCGGTAGCGCCACCAGACGACGTCGCGGTCGCCCTTGACGGTCGACCAAGCGAGCTCTCGACCGGGGTTCCGCGATCTTGACCTCACAGGTCATGGACCACCGCACGAGCCCCGACTTGTTCCATCCTTTGAACCGAGCCCCGGTCGTCGCCGGTGCCGCAGCTCCATCGAGCCACTCGACTCGGTAGCACTCTGGGCTCCATTCACCCATCCGCTCGACGTCCGCGATCAGCGCCCACACCGCCCCAATAGGGCCGGCGCACTGAGTCGCTACGCCCGCCGAGTCGGTGTCCCTATAACGCCTGGTCTGTTCGACCCCGCGCTGGCCGCTCGCCCCCTACGTTCTCGCAGATGATCTATCACGTGGTCGAGAAGTCAGACTGGGAGTCCAGGCAACACCAGCCGAACATTGCCACGCCGGGCCCGGATGGTTTCGTGCACTGCTGCGACGAGCGCCAACTGGCCAGCGTCAGAGATGTCTACTTCGACAAGGACGCGACCGTCGTCGCGCTTGCGGTCGACCCGACTCGGTTGGAGTTCGAGACGAGGTACGAGGCTGGCTCCGGCAGCGAGCTCGAGCGATTTCCGCACGTCTATGGCCCTATCGAGACTTCGGCCGTCAGCAAGGTAATCGAGATCTGAGCGGCATCCCCAAACGACGGTTTGGTGCACCGATCAACTCTCGTCGTGGCGGTCGAGCCAGGTCTGCAGCGTCTCGGTCGTCCATGTGGGGACGCCGGTGCCGAGGAAGTCGTTGTCGTTGGTCCACACTCCCGCCGAGAGTGCGAGTGCGCAGGCGACGACGGGCCAGTCGCTGGGGTCGCGGCGCGAGCGGGCGAGGGCCTCGTCTTCGAGAGCGGAGTAGATCGCCTCGTCGAGGATGACCACGTTGGCCTCGACAGCCTCAAGGCACAGTACGCCGAGCTCATGGCCGACTTCCGGGTCGAGCTTGCGGCGCCTAACGAACGCGTCGATCCGACGCGGGAGCTCGACCTGGGTTTCGGACCACATGCGTTCCGGCAGGAACAGCGCGAGGCGGTCGTCGCCGAGTCTCGCTCGGCCGCTGGCGCGAAGGAGTTCGCCGACGAGCACGCTCGTGTCGACGACGAGTCGCATCAGCGCTTGCGTCGTGTGCGGGTCACCTCATCGACGAGTTCGTCCTCTGTGAGGTCGGTCGCAACGAGCAGCGCCTCCACGACTGCACCGAGTCGGCCGAGCACCTTTCGTCCAGCGCGGCGGTCCTTTGCGGTGACCGGTACGAAGAAGCCGATGGGCTCGCCGCGCCGCTCGATGACCAGCGTCTCTCCCGAGCCCATCATCGACGTGGCCCGGTCCCTGAATTCTCTGACACCGACGGATCGCATGGGCGAACTCCTTCCGTTGTGACCACAAGCGTAGCCACAAGTGACGTTGGGGGACGGTCGGACCCGGAGTAGTCACCTCCACGGGCGTGTCCACGGTAAGGCAAGTAGCTGAACGCGGTGCGCATCAAAGGGTCGTAGTTCGGGGCAGTGTTGCCTCGACTTCGCGGCAAGACTGACGGCGTGCTCACGAGTGACTCGCGCATCCTGACGACCCATGCCGGGAGCTTGCCGAGACCGCGAAAGCTCGCCGAGCTCCATGGACGTCGCAGCCGAGGCGAGGTCGTGGATCAGGACGAGCTGCAAGAGGCGATCGAGGACGCTACCGCCGCGGTGATCGCCGCGCAGGCCGACGTTGGCATCGACATCGGCAACGACGGTGAGCAGGCGCGCGAGAGCTTTTTTACCTACGTGCAGCACCGCATGACCGGCTTCGGCGGCGTTAGCCACCGCGCGCCGTTCCGCGACCTGGTCGAGCACCCCGACTTCGTCGAGCTAGCCCTGCCGCGGTCGCAGCGCATCAAGGTCAACCTCGCGACAGCGCCGGCCGCCCTCGATGAGGTGACGTACCGGAGCACCGACGAGCTCGACGCCGAGTGCGCGCTCGTCGCCGACGCACCGTTCGCACAGACGTTCATGACCGCGGCATCGCCGGGCATCGTCGCGGCGGCGATGGAGAACCGCTACTACCCCTCACGCGAGGAGTACGTGCGCGCCGTGGCGGCCGCGCTGCGCACCGAGTACCGAGCGATAGTGGAGCGTGGCCTGCTGCTCCAGATCGACGGGCCCGACCTCGCCATGGAACGCCACGTCCTCTTCGGCGACCGACCGCTCAGGGACTTCCTCGACTGGGTCGAGCTCGTGATCCACTCGATGAACACGGCGCTCGAGGGAATCGATCCCTCCGACGTCCGGCTGCACGTCTGCTGGGGGAACTACGAAGGCCCCCACACCCACGACGTCGCGTTCGCGGACATCCAGCCGCTCATCTACGAGGCCAACGTTGGCGCGCTGGTGCTGTCCATGGCCAACGCCCGCCACGCCCACGAGCACCACTGCTTCGAGCGCCGGCCGTTGCCAGAGCACATGGTGCTGATCACGGGCGTCATCGACACGACAAACAACTTCGTGGAGCACCCCGAGGTGGTTGCCGATCGACTTGCTGCCGTCGCCCGTTCGGTCGGTGATCCCCGGCGCATCATCGCTGGGACCGACTGCGGCTTCGACACGTCGGCGGGGATCGGCGACGTCGCTCCGTCTGTCGTGTGGGAGAAGCTGCGCGCCCTGCGAGCAGGCGCCGACCTGGCGTCCCAGCGGCTGCTCTGACCACCGCTCAGATCCGGAAGAAGAGGTTCCCGAAACGCTCGGCCAGTGCCGTGTCGCCGCGTGCGGTGCCCGCGTTGGCTCGTCCCATCACGGTGAGCACGAAGCTCGCCGCGTCGAACTCGAGCACCAGGTCACGCGCACACCGAGGCTGAGCGGCTCGATGCCCGCGGAGTCGGCGGTGGACTGCCAGACGATGAAACCGTTCCACGCGTCGGCATCAAGCCCCTCGATGATCGCGAGCATCTCGGCGCGGTCGTTGTCGAGGCGCAGGAGCAACTGGCCTGAGGCAGTCGGCGCGTCCCACTCGGTCATCTCGTCCCCGTTCGCCTGTGGCGATCGGGAGCCTTGGCCTGCGCGTAGCTCCGTCACCCGGCCGATTGATCCGACGACGTCCGCCAACGTCGGACCAGCAGAGCTACGAAGCTGCGCCGACGAGAACCGCGAGCTGTTGGGTGACGGCGCTGAGGTCGGAGGTCTTCTCGAAGAAGCCGTCGATGTTCGCGATGGTGTCGGGGGCGATGCTGCTGCGATCGATGGCGGTGAGCACGACGACTTTGGCGGCGGGCGCGACGCGGGCCATGTGCTCGACGGCTTCGAGTCCGCCCATGCCCGGCATGAGCAGGTCGAGCAGCACGAGGTCGGGTTGGTGCTCGCGGGCGAGGTCGATCCCTTGGAGGCCGTCGCTGGCTTCGGCTACGACGGCGAATCCCCCTTCGAGCTCGAGCGCGAGTCGCAGGAGCTCGCGGACGGCGGGTTCGTCGTCGACGATCAGCACACGAGCACGGGCCGGTGACAGGCTGATCGGGGACCGGTCGAGCAGCTCGGCCAGGTCGTTCGCGGGTACGGCGGGGCTCCACAGGTAGCCCTGGGCCTGATCGCATCCCAGCTCCAGCAGGCGTGCCGCCTGGTCGGCGGTCTCGACGCCCTCGGCGACCGTCGCCAGTCCTAGGGCACGGGCCAAGCCGACGACGGCGGCGACGATGGTGGAGTCGTCGGCGTTGCGACCCAGCCCGGCGACAAATGAGCTGTCGACCTTCAACGCGTCGACGGGGAAGCGCCGCAAGTAGAGGAGGCTCGAGTACCCGGTGCCGAAGTCGTCGATGACGAGGGTGATTCCGAGGGCCTTGAGGGCCTGGAGCGCCGCTCGGCTGGCCTCGACGTCGTCCATCAAGACGCTCTCGGTGATCTCGAGATGCAGCAATCCCGGGTCGAGTCCGGTGCTGTTGGCCAGGGTGGCCTCTACGAATTGGCAGAGTCCAGCCGACTCGAGCTGGCGGGCCGAAAGGTTCACGGCCACGCTCAGCGGCGGCTGGCCGGGGCGAGCGAGATTCCAATCACTGGTCTGACGGCACGCCTCGGCCATCACGAGCGCGCCGAGGTCCACGATGAGGCCGCTGTCCTCGGCCAACCCGATGAACTCCGACGGTGGGACCAGGCCTCGTTTGGGGTGCTGCCAGCGCACCAAGGCCTCCGTGCCGAGGATCCGGCCGGTGGCGAGCTCGACCAGCGGCTGGAAATGGACCCGCAGCTCGCCATCCTTGACGGCGCGCCGCAAGGCACTCTCCTCAGTGAGTCGGGCCGCGGCCTTCGACCGCATGTCTTCGTCGGCCAGCTCGATGCGCTGTCGGCCGCGAGCCTTGGCCCGGTACATGGCATCATCGGCGTCGCGCAGTGCCATCTGAGCAGTGGCCATGCCGCCGGGGAACACGGCCACGCCGATGCTCACCGTGATCTGGAGGCTCCGGTCATCGAGGTCGAACGGCACCGCCAGCGCGGCGGCGACATGCTCGGCGAGGGCCACCGCGTCTCGCTCGCGGACGACCTGCTTGCTCAACACGCCGAACGCGTCCCCACCGAGCCGGGCCACGAGGTCGCCGGGCGCCACCGCGTCCGCCAAGCGACGACCCACCGCCACCAGCAGCCGGTCGCCGGCGGCATGCCCCAGCGCGTCGTTGATCCGCTTGAACCGGTCGATGTCGACCAACAGCACGGCGGTCGGATGAGAAGCTCGTGCGTCGCGAGCCAGAGCCTGGCCCAGCCGCTCCACGAACAGTGCCCGGTTGGGCAGCTGCGTGAGCCCGTCATGGAAGGCCTGATGGAGGAGGGCCTCCTCGATCAGCTTGCGTTCTGTGGTGTCGACCAGCTGCACCAGCAGATAGAACGGCTCGCCACGGTCGTTGGTGATCGCCGACGCCGACATCAGGACCCACACCGGCTCGCCGTCGGGCCGGACGAGACGACACTCCACCCGATCCTTGATGTTCGCTGCGGCCGCGAGGTGGCCGAGCCACTCCTCGACGGCCGCCACGTCATCGCCATGGGTGATCGCGACAAAGGGTGTCCCGGTGAGCTCGGCCTCCGCCCGACCCACCATGGCGCACAAGGCCGCGTTGGCTCGCAGCAGCCCTCCGCTCAGCGTCAACGCCGCGGCGCCGATCGTCGACTGCTCGAAGGTCACATGGAACCGCTCGACGTGGCCCGCCACGACCTCCGCAGCCCGATTGACCGTTGTCTTGTCGACGCGGCTCTGGGACTCACTCGGTCTGCCCACCCGCTCGGACCCGTCCGCCTCGACTGTGTCCAGCACCCTCGTCAGGTGTTCGGCCAGGTTGGACAGCTCGATGCCCTTGTCGATGTAACCCACCGCACCCAGCCGGAGCGCCGTGGCGACCAGCGCTCCGGTTTCGAACGCCGAGAACATCACCACCCTCGACGTCGGTGAGACCTGCAGGATCCGGGGCAACGCCTGCAGCCCGTCCGTCTCGGGCAAGGATACGTCGAGCAGGACCACCTCCGGACGGTGGCGGGCGGCCAAGTCGATGGCCCTCGCACCTGTCTGGGCTTCGGCCACGACCTGGTAGGCGTCGCTGCGCCCCAAGGCCAGCCTCACCAGCAGACGGATATCTGGCGCGTCGTCCACCACGAGAACGCGGCGGCGGATCTCCGTCCGGCTGGCCACCCCTTCAGGGTGTGTCCTCGAAGGCTGCTCGCTCATTGGTGCCCCTCAACGCGTGTCGCTACCGACCCTGCGCCTGCGACCACTCACAGTAGCACTCCGCCCGGCTTTACGCGCGGTGAGTGAGATTTGAGTTGATTGCTCTGACGTGTCCCGTTCGACCTTCTCGCGCACTTGCCGTCGACGTGGTCGATGAGACTGGCGTCAAAGCAGGTGACTAAGACTCCCGAGCGGCCCGCAACGCCCGGCGCCACACGCCGCGGTAGGCGTCGAGACCGTCGATGGACAGCCAGGCGTCGGGACCGGCGGCGATCGCGACTCGTTCGGGGACGGTGCCCCACACCGGCACCTCGGCCTCCACCCACGCGGCGA
>CAYSAC010000019.1:0-27030 GCA_964428815.1 uncultured Acidimicrobiaceae bacterium
AGCTCGCCGCGCCCGGCGGCCGGGTCGTGCTCGTGCAGCCGCAGTCGATCCTCGCGGCCCGCGACGCGTCGGCCATCCGGGAGGAGCTCGACAGGCGGGGACGGGTCCAAGGCCTCTGGACCGACGGGGGCCAGCGCCTGTTCGACGCATCGGTGGAGGTGTGCGCGCCGGTCATCCAGCTCGGCCCGCAGGGTGATGGCGGCGCGTGGTCGAGCCTCCTAGCGGTGGCCCGCGGCGTCCCGTTGGTCGAGCCGAAGACCTCAGGTGTTCTCGGCGACATCGCCGGCGCGCTGGCCGGGTTCCGGGACGAGTACTACGGCCTGGTCCCGTTCGTCGCAGAGGCCGCGGACGTTGCCAGAGGCGCGCCGCTCGTCACGTCGGGCCTCGTCGACCTCGGTCGCTGCGGATGGGGCGAGCGGCCGGCGCGGTTCGCGAAGCGGCGGTGGGACGCGCCCGTCGTCGACCTCGATCGGGTGACCGCCGATCCCAAGACATCGGCCTGGGTGGCCCGTCAGCGGGTGCCGAAGGTCGTCGTCGCGACCCAGACGAGGGTGCTCGAGGCCGCCGTCGATGGAGACGGTGCGTGGGTCGCGTCGGTCCCGACGATCGCGGTCACCGCAGCCGTCAGCGATCTGTGGCGGATTGCGGCCGCCCTCTGCGCGCCGGTGACGACGGCGTGGGCGTTCCACACCGCTGCGGGCACGGCGCTGTCCTCCGATGCTGTGAAGCTCTCAGCCCGCCAGCTGCTCGGGGTCGCGCTGCCCGTGAACGAGCGCGCGTGGGACGACGCCGCCAGGCATCTCGCCGCCGGATCGATCCCGGAGTTCGCGACTGCGATCGGTGAGGCCTACGGCATCGACGACGGCGGCGCGCTCCTGGACTGGTGGTCGGCGCGCCGCTCATCGTCTTAGTGTCGGCGTATGCACGGCGACGATCTCCGCGAGCGGTTGCGATCCGGCGAGACGGTGCTCATGCCGGGGGTGTGGGATCCGCTCTCCGCCCGGCTCGTCGAGCGGGCCGGGTTCACGACCGCGTTCCTGTCCGGCTACTGCACCTCCGGCACCCAGCTCGGCCTGCCCGACTTCGGGTACCTCACCCAGAGCGAGATGGCGGAGGTGGCGCGACGGGTGTGCGGCGCGGTGCCCGGCCTCGCGGTCGTGGTCGACGGCGACACCGGCTACGGCAACCCGCTCAACACGATCCGCACCGTCGAGCTCTGGGAGGCGGCGGGCGCGGCCGGGATCTTCCTCGAGGACCAGGTCTGGCCGAAGAAATGCGGGCACATGGCCGGCAAGCAGGTCGTGCCGCGCGACGAGTGGCTGGGAAAGCTGCGCGCCGCGGTCGACCACCGCGAGCGCCTGTTCGTCACCGCCCGCACCGACGCCCGTTCAGCTGTCGGGCTCGACGAGGCCATCGAGCGCGTCCGCGCCGCCGCCGATTGCGGGGTCGACGCGCTGTTCGTGGAGGCGCCCGAGTCGATCGCCGAGCTGGAGGCCATCGCCGCCGCCCTCGATGGGCACACGCTCGTCGCCAACATGATCGAGACCGGCAAGACGCCGCTGCTCACGCCGGCCGAGCTGCACGGCCTCGGCTTCGACCTCATCGTGTCGCCGCTGAGCGTGCTGTTCGCCGCGGTCAAAGCCATGCAGGACGCCCTCGGTGTGCTCGCCTCTGTTGGCACGCTGCGCGACGACCTCGACCGGGTCGTCAGCTTCGAGGACTTCGCCGGTCTCGTCGACCTCGACGCGCACTACGCGGAGGAGCAGCGCTACCGCTGAGCTCAACCGCCTGGCTCACCGGCCGGCGTCGTCGTACACTCCTGCGGACATCAAGAGCGGCCCGGGCGACCGGGTCCGGCAACCTGGGACAGGACACCCAAGGTGCCTCCCGCGAACAGCGGGGATGGGGCCTCCTCGGAGGCAACAAAGTGTCCGGAGGACTGAAATGGCGCTGACAGTACGCTCGCCCCGTGGCACACCGCCGCAGGTCGCGCCTGTGAACGATCCGCTCGGGCTGCGGCGCGCCCACCCGAGCCTGCTGCCCGCCACCGGTGCGTGGCAGCCCGGCGATCCGCCCGGTCGGCGCCGCTTCCTGGACCTCCCACCAGGCCGGCCGTTCGCGCTCGAAGGCGGCGGCCTGCTGCCCAGCGTCACGCTGGCCTACGAGACGTGGGGCGAGCTCGACGACACCGCCGACAACGCCATCCTCGTCTGCCACGCCCTCACCGGTGACAGCCACGCCGCCGGCGCGCTCGTGCCCGGGCACCCGACCCCCGGCTGGTGGGACCGGCTGATCGGACCGGGCCGTGCCCTCGACACCGACCGCTACTTCGTCGTCTGCGTGAACGTGCTCGGCGGTTGCCAGGGCACGACTGGCCCGGCGTCGCTGCACCCTGACGATGGCAAGCCCTACGGGTCGCGCTTCCCCGTCGTGTCGGTGCGCGACATGGTCCGCACCCAGGCTGTCGTGGCCGACCACGTCGGCGTGCGCCGCTGGCTCAGCGTGCTCGGCGGGTCGATGGGCGGCATGCAGGTGCTGGAGTGGGGCGTCATGTACCCCGAACGGGTGCGGTCGATCGTCCCGATCGCGACCTGCGTCGCCGCCACCGCGCAGCAGATCGGTTGGTGGAGCACGGGCCGCCGCGTCATCCGCATGGACCCGCGCTGGCGAGGTGGCGACTACTACGACGCCGAGCCCGGCGACGGCCCGTGCGAGTCGCTGTCGATCGCCCGCATGATCAGCCAGATCACCTTCCGCAGCGACGACGTGTTCACCGACCGGTTCGGCCGGGAGACCGTGGACACCGTGGACGGCTTCTCGCTCTGGCAGCGCTTCCAGGTCGAGCGCTACCTCGAGTACCACGGCGACAAGCTCGTCCGTCGCTTCGACACGAACTCCTACCTGCTGCTGACCAAGGCAATGGACCTGCACGACATCGGCCGGGGCCGCGGTGGTGCCGTCGCGGCGCTCGAGCGGGTGCGCGTGCCGATCCTGTCGATGGGCGTGTCGAGCGACGCGCTCTACCCCAGCTACCAGTCCAAGGAGATCGCCGAGCTCGCCGTGTGGGGCGCCGGCGGTGACGCGGAGTACGTCGAGATCGACAGCCCGCACGGCCACGACGCGTTCCTCATCGAGACCGAGCAGGTTGGCGCGGCGATCGGCCGTTTCCTCGAGCGCGTGGAGAAGGACGATGCCTGAGTCCGAGAGCTGGCACCAGGACACGACGGCGATCCGGTCTGGCCGTGCCCACAGCCGCGACTCGCTCGCGCCGGTGCTGTTCCCGTCGACCACCTATGCCGTGGAGTCGGTGGACGATCACCGCCGGCTCGCGGGTAGCGCCCACCCGGCGAAGTACTACAGCCGGTTCGGCAGCCCCTCGGTCGAGGAGTTCGAGGACGCCATGGCCGCGCTCGAGGGCGCGGAGTCCGCGCTCGCTTTCGCGTCGGGCATGGCCGCGATCTCCGCGCTCGTGTTCGGGCTGTGCTCGACCGGCGACCACATCGTCGCCCAGCGTCAGATCTTCTCGGTGACCTCGGCGCTGCTCACGATGCACTGCCCGCGCTTCGGCATCGATGTCACGTTCGTCGACGGGACCGACGCCGAGGAGATCGCCGCCGCGGTGCGCCCCGGCAAGACCCAGCTCGTGTTCGTCGAGACGCCGGCCAACCCGCGGCTCGACCTCGTCGACCTCGACGCCGTCGGCGCCATCGCCGGGCCGATCACGGTGTGCGACGCCACCTTCGCCACCCCCGTGGTCCAGCAGCCGTTGCGGCATGGCATCGATCTGGTCTTGCACGCCGCGACCAAGGGCATCGCCGGGCACAACGACGCGCTGCTCGGTGCGATCGCCGGCAACCGCGACCTGATCGAGCCGATCTGGGCGTTCCACGCGGTCTCGGGCGCGCAGGCATCGCCGTTCGACGCGTGGAACGGGCTGCGCGGCATCCGCACGCTGCCGACCCGCGTGCGCCAGCAGAGCGCGTCGGCCGAGCGGATCGCCCGCTTCCTCGAGGATCACCCCCGCATCGAGCTGGTGTCCTACCCGGGTCTCGACTCCCACCCCCAGCGCGAGCTGGCCAAGCGGCAGATGACGAGCGGCGGCACCGTGCTGACCTTCGAGGTGGCCGGCGGGCTGGAGGGCGGCAAGGCGTTCGCCGACGGCTGCCGGCTCGCCCAGATCGCGCTGTCGCTCGGCGGCCCCGAAACGTTGGTGACCCACCCGGCGACGATCGTCAGCCACCTCACGCCGGACGAGCGGGCCGCGCTCGGCGTGGCCGACGGCATGATCCGCATGTCGGTGGGCCTCGAGCACGTCGACGATCTCATCGCCGACATCGGCCAGTCCCTCGACCGCCTCCCTTGACCCCACGCGTTTCGGCTGACGTTTCCGTCGCTTGCCGACGCAAATGTCAGCCGAAAGCACGCCCTCAACCCAAGAACTTGGCGAGTGCCTCCATGTTCTCGGGGCTGCCGACCATGCGGACGAACTCGGCGTCCTCGCGCTCGCGGGCGGCGCGAACCGCGTCGATGCGACCGGCGACCATGAGCCGCTTCGTCGTCTGCAGCGCGTCGACGGGCTGCGCGCCGATCGTCCGGGCTGTCTCCATCGCGACGTCGAGCAGCCGGTCGGCGGGCACGGCCGTCTCCGCGAGCCCGCACGCGACCGCGTCGGCGGCGCTCAGCCACTCGCCGGTGAAGACGAGGCGCGCCGCCGCCTGCCATCCCATCCGAGACGGGAGCATGACGCTGCCCGCGGCCTCGGTGGTCACGCCGAGCGAGACGAACGGCGCGCGCAGCCGCGCGCCCTCCGCGATCCACACCAGGTCGCAGTAGGGGAGCAGGGTCACGCCGATGCCGACGCCGATGCCGTTCACCGCGGCCAGCAGCGGCTTGTCGAACGCCTCGAGCACGCCGATGAAGCCGCGGTAGCCGTGCAGCTCGCCGTCGTCGTGCTTCGGCGGCGCCGCCATCTCACCGAGGTCCTGCCCGGCCGTGAACGCGCGGCCCTCGCCGGTCACGAGGACGCAGCGGAGGTCGGCGCGCTCGCGGGCCTCGACGAGCGCGTCGCGGAACGCGTCCCACAACTCGTCGTTGAGCGCGTTGAGCGCTTCGGGCCGGTTGAAGGTGAGCAGGCGGACGCCGTCGGCGTCGTCGATGCGGAGCGCGGCCATGGCAGGGCAGTGTGCCAGCATCCGGACCGGTGCCAGAGCTCCCGGAGGTCGAGACCTACCGCGCGACGGCACGGGCTGCGCTGGACCGGGAGATCGTCGCGGTCGGTGCCGAGGACGCGTGGTACCTGAAGGGCGGCACCACCGATGGCATGCTGCGCGCCACGCTGATCGGTGCGCGCTTCGGCGCCGACCGGCGCATCGGCAAGCTGCTCCTGCTCGACCTCGCCGACGGCGGCACCCTCGGGCTGCGGTTCGGGATGAGCGGCCGGCTGCTGGTCGACGGCCTCGCCGGCATCGAGGAGCTCGAATGCTCGAGCAGCCGGGACGAGCCAGCCTGGGACCGGTTCACCATCCGCTTCCGCGACGGCGGCGATCTGCGCATGCGAGACCCGCGCCGCCTCGGCGGCGTCCAGCTCGACCCCGACGAGTCCCGCCTGGGCATCGACGCGCTGTCGATCCGCCCCGTGCAGCTGCGCGCCGCGCTCGCCGGCAGCGCCGCGCCCCTGAAGGCTCGGCTGATCGACCAGGCCCGCATCGCCGGCATCGGCAACCTCCTCGCCGACGAGATGCTGTGGCGGGCAGGGCTGGATCCGGCGCGACCGGCAGGTTCGCTCACCGACGCCGAGCTGCGCAGGTTGCTCACCCACCTCCGGCACACCGTGTCCGAACTGATCGAGCGGGGCGGCAGCCACACGGGCGATCTCCACCCGTCGCGGTTCCAGGGCGGCACGTGCCCACGGGATGGCGCGCCGCTGCTCCGGCGGACCGTCGGCGGGCGCACGACGTACAGCTGCCCTCGCCACCAGCGCTGATGCCCGCGTGGCTGGGTTGGGCGCGGAGCGGCCACTACGATCGCCGATTCGGGCAGGCCAGTCGGGCAGCCAGACGGGACGGGTCGGTGAACAGCTTCGAGGCGCGGAGACGTCGGGCGTCTGCTCTCCTGCTCGCCGCACTGATGACCTGCCTCGTGCTCGTGCTGGTGCCGCGATCCGGTGGCGCGCTGAGCGCCGCTCCGGCGGGCGGCACCTCGCTCACGGTGCTCCCGACCACGTCCACGACCGAGGATCCTGGCTCGACGAGCACGACCGAGGAGTCGACGTCGACGACGGGGACGACCGTCCGGCAGACGACCACGACCCGCCAGGCGGCCAGCTCGACCACGAGCACGACCGAGGGCACGACGACGACCAGCTTCGCGACGAGCTCCAATCTGCTCGTGCCCGGTGACGGCAGCGCCGGCTCGGAGTCGACGACGACGGAGCCCGACAACGTCACCGCCGGCGAGGGCGGGCTCAGCGACAAGTCGATCGTCATGCTGATCATCGCCGGGTTGGTGCTCGTCGCGCTGCTCGTCGCGATCCTGACGTGGCGCTTCTGGCGCAACACCCGTTCGGGCCTCTGGGACGACGACGACGAGGCGCGGACCCCTACATCGGCACCACGACCGGGTCGCCCGGGCGGGACGGCGCCAGCCCCCGGCGGACGATGAACCCAAGCAGCACCAGCCCGCCGAAGCACAGGATCGCGGGCACGCCGTAGGCCCACCCGAAGCCGAGGTCGTCGGCGACGCGGCCGACGAGGTAGCCGCCGGCGCCGGTCCCGATGTCCATGAAGGCGGTGAACGAGCCCAGCGCCTCGCCTCGTTCGTGGTCTGGCACTCGGTCCACCGTGAACGCCATGAGCGTCGGGAAGATGAGCGCGAAGCCCACGCCGAACCCGGCCACGCCCAGGTAGGCAGCGGCCGGCGTCTGGAACACAGCGAGTGAGGCGAGCCCGGCGGTGCCGATCGCGAGCCCGGCCAGCGCGATCGAGGTGTGGCCCCGGTTGTCGAGCGCCCGCAGGCTCGCGACCCGCACCGCGATGATCGTGACCGAGAACGTGATGTAGAGGGTGCTCGAGCTGCTCATCCCGATGTGGCGCGCGTACAGCGGTGAGAAGGCGGTGATCGAGCTGTAGCCGACGGCGCTCGCGGCGAGGACGAGGCCGGGGCCGATCGCGGCGCGGTGGATCAGACGGCGGACGTTGGTGCCGGCCTCGACCATCTCGGCCCGCGTGGCGATGGCGGCGCCGCCGGTCTCCGGCAGCAGCGCGACGGCGACGAGCCCGACGATGGCGAGCCCGGACGCGATCGTCCACGTCAGCCAGTATCCGGCGCCTGCGATCGACCACTCCGCCAGCGTGGGCCCGATGGCGAACCCGGCGTAGAGGAACAACGAGAACCGGGCGATCGAGGACGCGCGCTGCTCCGGGCCGCTCAGGTCGGTCGTCACCGCGGCGGCGGTCGTGTAGAAGCAGGCGCCGACGACGCCTTGAGCCAAGCGCAGCGCGATGACGATCGGCACCGATCCCGCCAGCAGGAAGAGCGGCGAGGACGCGGCGAGCAGCACCAGCGCGCCGATCAGGAACGGCCGCCTCCCCCTACCGTCGATGCCCCGCCCGATCGTCGGCCGCAGGAGCACAGCGCTGATCGCGAACGCGCCCACCGAGAGACCGGCGGCCGTCTTCGACCCGTCGAGCTCCTCGGTGACGTAGAGGGGGATCGCCGCGAGGAAGAGGCCCATCGCGGTGAACTCCGCCAGCGTGGCGGCGTACAGGAGTCGCAGCTGGCCCCGGCGGGTCATCGGCATGGTGCGTCGCACGCTAGGCAGGGGGCGAGCAGTCGCCAACCTGGCGGGTACGGTCTCGCCCATGGCCGAACGCCTCGACCTCGACGCCATGCTGCAGCGCTTCAAGGACCGGGCCCACGCCGTCCGCAACCGGCCGCTCCCGCCCATCGCGGGGGAGGAGCGCTCGCGCTTCATCGAGCAGGCGCAGTTCGACTACCAGGACTTCGCCATCATCGGCGATGCCGAGGCATCGCTTGAGGACGGCGTGCTGACGCTGACCGTCGACCTCCGCCCTAAGGAGTGACCCTTCGCCGCCGGTGGGTGTTGACGCCTGTTTGCGCTCGCGCCCCCGAGCAAGCGGTTGCGTCGCTGCGCCCGACTACCTTGGCCGACGACGCGGCGCTGGCAGCGCTGCTCGACGAGGCCTACGCCGGCACGATCGACGAGGACCCGAACGCTGACCACGTTCGCGAGCTCGTCACGTGGCGCGAGGTCGACGGCGCCGATGACACGACGAGCACCGTCGCCACCATCGATGGCGAGATCGTCGCCGCGTGCCTGATCGGCGTCGATCTCGGCGCGCCCCTCGTCTACGAGGTGGCGGTGCGACCAGTGGCGCAGCAGACCGGCCTTGGGAGGACGGTGCTCACCCGCAGCGTCGCGTCGTTGGCCGCGGCGGGCGCACACGGCGCATGGGCGTGGATCACCGACGGCAACATCGCATCCGAGCGCCTGTTCGCCGCGGCCGGCTTCCGCGCCTCAGCGCCGCTGGCCCGTAACGACGCTCTGACCTGGTACCGCTCGGGTCCAGACCCCCTCGCACTCCCGTGAACCTCGTGCGCCAACCCATCTGCGTGCGCCAACCCGTGCGAGAGACGGGTTGGCGCTCAGTGTTCGGGTGACGGTGCGCGACGATAGGCCGGTGCCGGCAACCGAACGCTTCGACCGCGCCATCGCCGCGATCGACGCGGCAAACGCTGGCGACCCCAACACGATCGTGCTCGACGGCATCGAGCGGCCGAAGGAGCTGGCTCACGCCGAGCGCATGACGGCGTGGGTGCAGCGGCTCGACCCCGGCGCGACCGAGGAGCAGCTGCTCGCGGCGCGTGCCCACCACCTGCGCCGCTGGTCGATGCCGCGCGACAGCTATCCCGACGGCCGCGCCGGCTACTTGCGCTGGCGGACGGCGCTGAAGAAGCAACACGCGACCGAGGTCGGGGGGATCCTCGCCGACGCCGGCTACGACACGGGCTCGATCGAGCAGGTGCAGCAGATCGTCCGGAAGGACGGCCTCGGCACCGATCCCGCGGTCCAGGTCCACGAGGACGCCCTGTGCCTGGTCTTCGTGGAGACCCAGCTGGCCGCGCTG
The DNA here is from genome assembly GCA_964428815.1 of uncultured Acidimicrobiaceae bacterium. Classification (GTDB taxonomy): domain Bacteria; phylum Actinomycetota; class Acidimicrobiia; order Acidimicrobiales; family CAYSAC01; genus CAYSAC01. The sequence goes on from CAYSAC010000019.1 coordinate 9,147, forward strand.
GCGGAGCAGCTCGGTGACGACAAGGTCATCGACGTGATCCGCAAGACGGCCAAGAAGATGAGCGCCCAGGCCATCGAGCTCGTCGGCTCGCTGCCGCTCGACGAGCGCAACGTTGACCTGATCGGGCGCGCGCTCGCAGGTGACTAGACGAGGAAGGCCCCCGTCAGGACGGGGGCCTTCTGCGAGCGGTAGACCGGGCTCGAACCGGCGACCTCGACCTTGGCAAGGTCGCGCTCTACCAACTGAGCTACTACCGCATTGGTCTGACGATGATAGCGGCAACTTCGGTCGCCCAACACAACGTCACGAGCTCGACCAGATGGCTCCGAACAGGTCGCGGCAGACCGGCGTGAACCGGGGCCCGAAGATGGCCGGACTCGACGAGAACTCGTTGAACACCGCGCCCGCCGCGGTGCCGAAGAAGTCGATCCGCATGTAGGTGTTCAACACACGCCCGAGCCGCTCGGCTGTCTCGACCATCTCGCCGAGAAACGCCGGTCGCTCGACACGCGCCGCCATTGCGAGCGCGGTGTCCATCGGGTCGTCGAAGAGAGTCCTCGTGTCGGTAGTACCGATGGGTCGGCGCCGAGTCCATGTACGCGAGGGCGTGGTCACAGCATTGCCACTGTTCCTGCCAGAGCGCGGTGCCGGTCGGGTTCAGTCCGAGGTACTCGGACTTCGACAGGTCGAGCACAACGATCTCGTCGTCGACGACCTCCCAGCTCAAGCGGTCGGCGCGGAGTCGCAGCGCGGGCACGTCGGTACCGTATCGGCCGGGCCCGACGGTAACGTCGGCCGCGATGCGCTACCGGAGGGCTGAAGGCGTCCTGAGCGAGGTGGTCGAAGGGCGAGCGATGCTCGTCACCTCCGACGGCACGCAGCTGCTCACCCTCAACCCGACGGGCAGCGCGATCTGGAACGGGCTCGCGCACCACGACACGGCCGAGGCGCTCGCCCAGCACCTCCGCGAGCGCCACGCAAGCATCGAGCTCGCGCAGCTCGAGCAAGACGTCGCCGCCTTCCTCGCCGAGCTCGAGCGGGCCGCCGTCGTGGTCGCGGTCTGATGGCGCCGCTCTGAACCCGCGCACCCGCCTCCGCGCGCTCGCCGCGCTCGGGGACGCGCTGGCTGGCCGGACGAGTCGTGCCGCAGCGATGGGGTGGCGGCCCGTCATCGACCTCGCCGATGAGCACGGGCTCGCCCCCGCGCTCTGGTCCGCCCTCCGGCTGGACCCCACGCTGCCGGAGGACGTCGCGACCACGCTTCGGCGGGCGCACCGATCGAACGTCGGCCGATCCCTGCTGTTGCGGCGCGAGCTCACGGACGTCGTCGGCGCCCTCGGGCAGCGCGGCGTCGTCGTGCTCTTGCTGAAAGGCGGCGCGTACCTGGCGTCCGGCACATTTGGTGACATCGGCATCCGGGAGATGAGCGACCTCGACATCGCGATCCGGGTCGCGGATCTCGATGTCGCGCATGAGGTGATGGCGAGCGCGGGCTACGAGTTCGAGCCCCACCCGTTCGCGCTCGAGCACCACGACCGCAGGTACGCCGCGCCAGACGCCGTGGCCCCGGTCGAGCTACACGTCGCCATCGGTGCTCCCGAGGTCGAGGCGGCACTGCCGTCGCAGGACGTGTGGCGCCGCAGCCAAGTGATCGAGGTGGGAAGCGCCGCCGCTCGAGTACCGAGCGCGGAGGATGCGCTCGTCCACAACGTGCTGCACGCTGCGGTGCAGGACCGGGAGCACGCGTTTCTCGGCGTGCCGTTGCGTCAGCTGCACACCTTCGTGCTCGCGGCGCGTGCGTGGGAGGGCTCCGTCGACTGGGCGACCGTCGAGGGGCAATTGCGCTCCGCGGGGCTCCAGGCGCACTGGGTCGGGCACATGCACCTCGCCCGCCGGATCTTCGGTGGCGACGGGCTCCCGCCTGTCGACGCCGGAGCTGGGACTCGCATCCGCACCCGCGCCCGGCTCCTGTCGTTCTCGTTGGCGTGGCCGACCGACGTCGCGCGCAACCTCTGGTACGCACTCGATCCCGAGTACTTGGAGGTCCGCTACGGGAGCATCGGGTCGCGTCGCCGGCTCGCGGCCGTCCGCCTGCGGCACCTCGCGGGCGTCTTGCGACGTCAGCGCGGTGAGGTCGTTGCCGACGTCAGCTCTCGACGGCGCTGAGGCTCTCGCGGAGGCACCGATCGAGGTGGCGGCCAGAGGTGAGCCGCCGGGTGGCGGTATCCGTGCCGTGACTGAGCCTCCACACAGGTAGGCGGGCCAGGCGCCCCGCCACAGGCAGGTAGGCGGCGCGGTGAGCCGGGCCGTCGAGAGCGGCGAATGACTGGAGCAGCAACGGCATCGCGGCGTGGCCCGGGAGCCGCTCGAGGTCGCCGTCGGCGCGCTCGGAGTGGCCGACGAGCACAACGCCCACGATCCGCCACGGTCCGGTCGTGAGCACCCCGGTGGCGAGCGCGACGCGGTCGCGGGGGTCACGGAGCTGGAGGGCGCCATCGAGCAGCGCGCCGCCTAGCTCGCTTGGCGCGTTCGGCACCTGGTGGACCCCATGCACGAGCAGCGCGCTGGGGGCCGGCACGATGACCGCGGCGTCGTCGGTCAGCGCCTCCATGCCGGCGTCGAGGGCGACGAAACTGAGCGTGGACTTGCCCGCGCCGCTGTGGCCGAGTGCGATGACTGCCTCGCCGTCCCGGCCGACCGCGGCTGCGTGGAGGAGGAAGCGGCCGTGACGGGCGAGCAGCCAGCACAGCGCCATGCTCGCCAGGGGCTCGAACAGTCGCGCGTCGTCCAGCGTGCGCATCCAGCCCTCGACGCGGCTGCCGTCGACGAGCACGCCAACGTCTTCGCTCGCGATGATCAGCACGCCGTCCGGCCGACGCCACAGCCGCCGCCCGTAGTACTCGTCGTCGGGCGCTCGCTCCGGGATCGCGGGCGGTGTGGTGCCGAGAGCGAACGACACCTGCGGCTCGGCATCGGTGGTCTCGAAGCCGGCGACGGCTTCATGCAGGATCCGGCCCCGGGCGGGATCGCCGGCGCACAGCTCCACCGCGACCCCGGCGATGTCGAGGACTCGGCGCACGGCGGGCGACCGTAGCGGTCCGAGCCGGCAGTGCCGGACACGGCCTCCGACGGCTACCGTCCTCGCCGCTGTGACCACCTCGCCCGACCCCACCATCGTGGCGCTGCTGGCGCTGACGCCGGAGGAGCTCGACGCAGCGCTTCGCAGCCCGATGCACCAGTTCGGCCATCGCCTCGACCTCGGCGCCCTCGGCGGCAGTGCATCGCTGGCGGCCCGGTCAGCCGAGCTGCCAGACGGGTGGGTCGTCGCCAGTCGCACCGACAACCGGTTCGAGGACTGCCGGACCTTCGTCGACCGGCCACCGCCCGACGTGCTCGCCGGCATGGTGGCCGACGTCAAGCGGAGCCCCCACTCGCTCCGCCTCTACCACCTCGAGCTCGCGCCTGGCTTCAAGGCGATCGCCGAGGCCGTGGCCGCGCCAGTCGGGGCGCTCTCGGCCGAGGGCGGCATCCAGGACGTGAACATCGCGCTGTTCCTCGCCCCGCCGGGGGCGGTCACCAGTGCCCACCCCGACCGTCACCACAACCTCTTGCTGCAGGTGACGGGCACCAAGGATGTCTGGATCGAGGACATCGCGAGCGACCCCGTGACGCGCCACCGACGCGCGGTCAGCTACTTCCGCGATCCCGGTGCCGGGGTGTGCGAGCTGCCGCCCGCTCGGCTGGTGCGCCTTGGTCCCGGCGACGGCGTGTACATCCCGCCTATGTCGTTCCACTGGACGCTGACCACGGGGGACGAGGGGTCGATGGCGATGTCCGTCGGCTTCTCGACCGCGCGCACGGCGGGCGAGGTCCGTCTGTCCGAGATCGACGTGTCACTGCACCGCCTCGGGTGGCGGCGCAGCCGTCCGATGACGGCCGATCGGCGCCTGTCCCGCGCCAAGGTCCGGTTCATCAACGCCATCGACGTCACCAGGGGCCGGCCCGCGCAGATCCCGGTGACCTGAGCGCCCCGACTGCTACCGTCCACGCGTTCGACCCACCAGGAGGACCGATGATCGACGATGCCCACGAGGACAGCCACTACGTGCCGCCGGCGATCGAGGACCGTACCGACATCGCCAAGCCCCTCATCGGCGGGAGCAGCGCCCGCTGATGGCTGCTGACGATCGCGCCGACGGCGCGCCCGGCGCAGCCGCGGATGAGGCGTACGAGTCACCCGCCATCGAGGAGCGCACCGAGATCGGTGACGCGCTCATCGGGATCAGTGCCAGCTGATGGCCACGCACGAAGAGACGCAGGACCGCTACGAGCCGCCCACGGTCGAGGAGCGCACACCGATCGGAAAGCCGCTGATCGGTCTGTCCGTCACGAAGGAGATCAACCTCCGGGTGATCGCTCGCCCTCGCGTACGCTGAGCGCACGCGAAGCCAGCAGCACCAGCATCGCGCTGGCGTAGTCCCGCCGTGAGAGGGAACGTCGGACCGGACCGCCTTGCGCCGAGTCAGCCGAGCAAGCGGTAGGCGGGGTTGAGCATCGCCAAACGCGTCCTGAATACCCCTACGGTCCCGGTTGCCTCGATGCGTGTGCCGATGTGGATGCCGGCGATCTCGCGGCGCCCGAGGAAGACGAGCGAGATGGCGCCGGCGTCGTCGGTCAGGACGAGCTCGAGCGTGGGTGAGTCGTGCTGGGGGAGCACCCGAATCGAGCGAACCCGACCCACGACGGTGATCTCGTCACGCCACCGAGCCTCGATGATCGGCGTCGGTCCCCCGTTGCGGCGCGGGGCAACGCTGTCGACCGGAGCAGATGACGACGGCGTCGCGCCGACCATCGAGCGGATCGTGGCCGGGTCCACCGCTTCGCGCAGCGGGTGGCGGCTGGCGAGCTGGAACGGGACCGTCGTGACGTTGCAATGCGGCAGACGGGAGAGGTCGGCGAGCAGCGCCTCGGCGGTGCGGTCGTGGAGCACCCGGTGCCACAGCCCGCGGTACATGCGGTCGGGGAGCAGGACGCTCACCTCGGTCTCGCCGTCGGCAAGCTCGCGGGCGACGGCTTCGACCGCGGCGCGCGTGAGCCGGCGGTCGGGGCAGGCGACGATCTCCAGCGGGACGCGGGACAGGCCGAGCCGCCGCCACGCGCCCGCGAGGTCGGCGGCGACCTGGTCATCGACCGCGAAGTGCACGGCGCGGAGCTCGTCCGGCGTGAGCGTGCGGGCGTACTGGATGGCCCTGGCCGCAGCCATGTCCAACCGGTCCAGGAAGACGAGCACGACGTGGCGGTGCAGGATCGGCGCGGTGATCGCGGCCGGCACATCGCTCTCGAGCTCGACCGCTTCGTGCTCGTACTGCTTGTTCAGGCGCAACAGCACGACGACCATCATCGGGAGCGTCACCAGGATCACCCACGCGCCGTCGGCGAACTTCGTGATGGCGATGATCAGCGCGACGGTGAACGAGATGAAGGCGCCGAAACCGTTGATGGCCACGCCCTTCCGCCATCCCGATTCCTTGTGCCGGATGTGGTGCTTGGTCATCCCCGACTGCGAGAGGGTGAAGCCGGTGAAGACGCCGATCGCGTAGAGGGGGATGAGGTTGGTGACCTCGGCGCGCGTCGCGATGACGAGCAGGGCGGCGACGCCGGCGAGCACGAGGATGCCGTTGGAGTAGACGAGGCGGTGCCCGCGCTTTGTCATCTGGCGGGGGAGGAAGCTGTCGCCGGCCTGGAACGACGCCAGGCGCGGGAAGTCGGCGAAGCCCGTGTTCGCCGCCATGATCAGGATGAGCATCGTGCCGGCTTGCAGGCAGTAGTAGAGGACCTGGCCGAGGGTGCTGGTGCCGTACACCGCCTCGCCGATCTGCGAGATCACCGTCGGCGTCCCCGCCTCGAACGGCGCGACCTTGATCTCCGCGGCCAGCATCGACAGCCCGAGGAACATCACGCCGAGGCCGGCGCCCATCAGCACCAGCGTCTGCCTTGCGTTGCGCCACGCGGGCTGCTTGAACGCGGGCACGCCGTTGGAGATGGCCTCGACGCCGGTGACCGCGGCGCCGCCCGAGGCGAACGCGTGGAGGACCGCGAACAGCGACGCGCCCATGAGCAGGCCAGTGCCCGCGTTTCCCCAATGCACGTTGCCCTCGACCGCGTGGCCGACGACCGGCAGCCCGCCGGTGCTCGCCTTCCACGCGCCCAACCCGAGCAGGATCGCCATGTTCACCATGAAGAAGTAGGTCGGGACGGCGAACACCTTTCCGGACTCCCGGACACCGCGCATGTTGCCGTAGGCGATCAGCGCGATGCAGAAGAGGGCGATCGGCACCTTGTAGGGCGTCAGGCTGTCGACCGCGGACACGAGCGCGGCCGTCCCTGCCGATGCCGAGACGGCGACCGTGAGGATGTAGTCGGTGAGCAGCGACGCGCCCGCGACCTGGGCGGGCACGATGCCGAAGTTGTCGCGGGTCACCAAGTACGCGCCGCCCGCGGAGGGGTACTCCTTGATGGTCTCCCGGTAGCTCAGGATCAAGAAGCCGAGGACGACGACCATCGCGACCGTGATCGGCACGACCAGCGAGAAGGCGGCGAGGCCGATCGCTGGCACGAGCACGTGGAGGATCTCCTCCGTCGCGTACGCCGAGGAGGAGAGGTTGTCGGACGCGAACACCGCCAGCGCGGTCGGCTTGCCGAGCCGCTGGTGCTCCATCTCGTCGGAGTGCAGCGGCGGTCCGAGGAAGCGGCGCTTCAGGCGGTAGGCAACGCTGTCAGGCGGAAGCGGGATCGACGGGTTCGCCGGGATCGGCGCCGGCGGCTCGAACCGCTGGGCCGGGACTTCGACGGCGGCGTCGGATGACATCGGTCCATGCAAGCCTGATCGACATCAAGGACCCGTCAAGACGACCGCCTCCCCCGTCAAGAACGCGCAAGGATCGCGCCATGGGTCGAGCTGGACGGGCGGGGACGGTCGTCGTTCCCGGCACGCTGCTCGGCCTGGCTCTCATCGGTGTCGCTGTGCTCGTCCTGCTGCCGCTGCGCGACCACATCAGCCCGGCGACGCCCGCGCTGGTGTTCACGCTCGCGGTCGGGGCCAGCGCGCTCGTCGGCGGGGCACGCGCCGCGGTCATCGCGTCGGTCGCCGCCGCCCTCGCGCTCGACGTCGCCTTCATCGCGCCCTACGGCAGCGTCGACGTCCTCACGCTGGAGGACGGCGTCGCGCTCGGGACCTTCCTGATCGTCGCCGGCACCGTCGGCGTTCTCATGTCGGCCCAGGCCGACCGCAGGCGGGAGGCGGAGCGGCGCGAGGACGAGGTCCGCAGGCTGAACCTCGAGCTGCGGGACATGCACCGCGAGCGCGAGGTCCTGACCGAGCGGGCGGTGCTCGCTGATGACCTCGCGCGGCTCGACGACCAGCGGACCGCGCTCCTGCGCTCGGTCTCCCACGACCTCCGGACGCCACTGTCTGCGATCCGTGCGGTCGCCACCGATCTGCGCGACGGGGTCACCTACGACGAGCCGACGCGCATCGAGCTGCTCACGACCGTGTGCGACGAGGTCGATCGCCTCGACCGGCTGGTCGACAACCTGCTCAGCCTGAGCCGCATCGAGGCCGGCGCGTTCCACCCCGACCGCCAGGCCGTCGACCTCGAGGAGCTCGTCGGCGATCGGCTCCGGCGCCTGGCCCCGCTCTTCGCGGACCTCGTGCTCAGGACCGACCTGCCCGTGGGGCTGCCCTACGTGGACGCCGACCACGCGCAAGTGGAGCAGGTGCTCACGAACCTCCTCGCCAACGCCGCGCGCCACGCGCCCAGCGGGTCGGACGTGTGGGTCGTCGCCCGCGCCGCGGGCGATGAGGTGGAGATCGAGGTGTCCGACCGCGGCAAGGGCGTGCCAGACGACGAGCAGAAGCGCATCTTCGAACCGTTCCAGCGCGGCGAGGGCAGCCGATCGAGCGGCATCGGCCTCGCGATCTGCAAGGCCATCGTCGAGGCCCACGGTGGGTCCATCGGGGTGAAGCGGACCTTCGGCGGTGGCGCGACGTTCGCGTTCACGCTGCCGGTCCACCACGGTGAGGCCCCGGCATGACCGAGCGGAGCGAGGTCCAACAAGCACAGTCACCGTCCGCCACGAAGTGGCGGCGTGGTCACCGCTCCACCCGAAGGGTGCACCAGTGACCATGGTGCTGGTCGTCGACGACGAGCCCGCGATCCGCAGGACGGTCTCGGCCGGCCTCGCGGCGCGGGGCTATGAGGTGCGCACGGCCGCGACGGGTGAGGCGGCCCTCAGCGAGATCGCGGCCGAGGGACCCGACCTCGTCATCCTGGATCTGGGCCTCCCCGACATCGATGGCGTCGAGGTGTGCCGGCGGGTCCGGACCTGGAGCGAGGTCCCCATCGTCGTCCTTTCGGCCGAGGGCACCGACTACCGCAAGGTGCTCGCGCTCGATGTCGGCGCCGACGACTACGTCACGAAGCCGTTCTCGATGCCAGAGCTGCTCGCCCGCGTCCGCGTCGCGCTGCGCCACCGCGTGACCGCGGACGGCCCGGTCGACCAAGCCGTCCTCGAGGTCGGCGATCTCGTTGTGGACGTGGCCCGTCACCGCGTGGCCGTCGCCGGGCGGGAGGTCGACCTCACCCCCAAGGAGTTCGCGTTCCTCGCCCTCCTGGCACGGTGGCCAGGACGGGTGCTCACCCACCGGGCGATCCTCCAAGAGGTCTGGGGACCCGAGTACGGCGATGAGACCCACTACCTGCGCGTCTACGCGAGCCAGATCCGCAAGAAGCTCGGCGACTCGGCCGGGCGGCAGCGGCTCGTCACCGAAGCCGGGGTCGGCTACCGCCTGTACGACGAGGGCTAGCCTCTGTGCTCGGGCCGGGCATCACCTGGGAGGGAGAGGGCCGTGGCGGGCGAACCTCAGCCGCAACGCGCCGATGCCATCACCGGCGTCATCGCGCACGGCCTGCTCAACTCCGTCGCCGCCGCGCAGAACGTCGTCTCAACGCTGCGCCGGCCCGATCTGACGCCGGAGGTGCAGGACGAGCTGCTCCGCATCGCGGAGCGCCAGCTCGCCTTCGTGTCCGAGATGCTGCGCGAGCTGGTCCTCGGCCTGCCAGAAGGCGCCACCGAGCTGCTCGACCAGCTCGGCAAGCCCGACCCTCAGGTCACTAAGCGCCGGGGTTGACGGACCGGCGGGCGAAGGCCTCGTTGTCGCGGACGGACTCGTAGGCGGCGACCGCCGGCGCGAGCTCGTCGGGCGTGGACGCGTGCATGATCACGCCGTCGGCGCCCGCGGCGAACTGGTCCTTGATCCGCCGAGCACACATCTCGGGTGAGCCGACCGCCGACGCCTCGAGCCACTCCTCGGGGATGAGCTCGGCGATGGCCTCGAGCTGCTCGGTGGTCGCGACCGCGTCGATGGCGCCGCCCACACCCTGCACGACCGCGCTGGCGCGGAAGCGCTCGAGGACTGTCGGATCCCAGCCGTTCACGGCCACGAGCGCGTCGCCGTAGGCCTGGAGGTAGGTCCCCATGCGGCCGACGAGGTAGCTGAGCCGCTTCTCCTCCGGCAGGTCGCACAGGACCGCGAGCACCGACCAGACGCGGAGCCGTCCCGGGTCCCGGCCCGCGGCCTCCGCGGCCTGGCGGGCGCGTGTCACGCACGCCGCGAGCGCCTCGTCGGTGAAGAACGTGTGGAGGATGAGCCCGTCGAAGACGCGCCCGCCGAGCTGCTGGGTCTTCGGACCGAGCGCGGCGATCAGCAGCGGGATGTCCTCGTCGAACCGCTCGTCCAGGCGCAGAAACGGGAAGTGGCCGGCGGGGCCGTCGTGGCCGAAGATCGTCTCGCCCCGCCAGAGCCGCCGGTAGAGGCCAGCCGCGTCCTCCAGGCTCGCGAGCGTCACCCGGGGCAGGCCGATGGCATCGAAGAGCATGTCGAACCCGCGACCGAGGCCGAGCGCGAACCGGCCGCCAGAGAGGCGGTGCATCGTCGTCGCCCAGGACGCGGTCACCAGCGGGTGGCGCGTGTTGTGGTTGGTCACGCCCGTGGCCACGCCGAGCTGGGAGGTCACCGCGCACGCAGCGCCGGTGAGCGACGCCGCCTCCTTCACGTTGAACCGCTCGGAGACGAACACCGAGCCGATGCCGATCTCCTCGGCCCGCCGCACCTCGGCGAGCAGCTCGCTCGGGGCGTCGGTGTGGCCGGCGAGGCCGTAGAACCCGAGCTCGGGGAGCGGGCTGCGCTGCACGACAGGCGACGTTAGTGAGCTAAAGGCGCTAGTGAGCTAAGGCGCTAGTGAACTGCCACCTCTTCGCGGGTCTCCTCGACCACCGCGGGCTGGGTGTCCTGCGTGCCGGGGCGGAGGAAGAGGTAGAGCACCGGGACGATGTAGCCGAGGTAGGCGATGACCTGCTCGATGGAGGGCCGCGGGTCCCACCCGAACATGGCAGAGAGGAACTTGCCGATCTCGGTCTCGCCGGTCAGCCAGTCGTGGGCCCTGAGGTCGTAGACGCCGTTCAGGTTGGCCGAACCGAGGTCCCCCGCCGCTTGGAAGAAGTTCACGGAGCGGGCCAGCAATCCCGCCGCGAACACGATGAGGATGACGCCGGTGACGGTGAAGAACGCCTTCATCGGCATCGTGCGCCCGCCGACGTAGACCCCCAGCGCGAGCGCGGTGGCGATCGCGAGGCCACCGACACCACCGATCAGCACATCGGTGCCGGACTCCTCGGTTGCCGCGGCGATGAGGAAGAGCGCGGCCTCGACGCCCTCGCGCAGCACGGCGAGCAACGCGACCGCGACGATGGCGCGACGGACGTGGGGGCTGTGGACCGCGTCGTCGACCTTGTGCTCGAGCTGACCCTTGATGGCGCGGCTCTGGCGACGCATCCAGAAGACCATCCACGTCAGCACGCCGAGCGCAAGGAGCGAGATGGCGCCGAACGCACGCAGCCGCGCCGCGCCCTCGAGGTTGCCGATCGTGAGGTGGATGACGACGCCGACGCCGACGGACATCGCGGCGGCGATGGCCACGCCCTCCCACACCGCCCGGCTCAGGTCGAGCCGACCGATCCGGCGGAGGTAGGCGAAGACGATGGCGACGACCAGCGCGGCCTCGAAGCCCTCGCGGATCATGATCAGCAGTGCGGTTGCCATAAGGAGTTAGGTCAGCCTAACTACCCTGCGGCGACTGCCGCAAACCCGCCTTAGGGGAACCGCCTCAGGGAACCACCGCTCAGTCGATGCGGACGCGCCCCAACAGGTCGGCCTTGGCCTCTTCGAAGTCGTCGAAGGTGATCGTGCCAGCCTCGAGGCGAGCGTGGAGCTCTTCGACGCGGCCCATGAGATCGGCGGCGGACAGCTCTTCGCCGGGCGGGATCGCCTCGAGCGGTTCCAGCTCCTCGGCGCCTTCTTCGGGGTTGCCCTTGTTCAAGCGCTGCTCGCGCTTCGCTGCCTGCTTGGCCTTCTTGGCCCGATCACGCTGGAGCTTGTCGAAGCTGGTCCTCTGTGCGCCCACGAGATCTCCTCCTCAGGCGTGCGGTGACATGGCAGAGCCGCGGCCACTGGGCCGCGGCTCTACCCAGTCCTTAGTGCTTGCTTGGGTCAGACGACCCGGACGTTCTGGGCTTCCTCGCCCTTTCGGCCGGGAGCCACGTCGAACTCGACCTTCTGGCCCTCTTCCAGCGACTTGTAGCCGCTGCCTTGGATGTTGGAGAAGTGAACGAAGACGTCGTCGCCCTGCTCACGAGAGATGAAGCCGAAGCCCTTCTCATTGTTGAAGAACTTCACGGTACCTGTAGCCAACTTTTTGCTCTCTCTGTTCGGCGAGGACGTCCGTGTGACGAACTCGTATTCACCAGGCTAGGGCAATTCGGCGCGGATCCCGAATCATCCCTCCGATCTCACCCGATGACCTGGGAGATCCCATGGATCGCGAGGCCCGCCAGCCCGCCCACGACGGTGCCGTTGATGCGGATGAATTGCAGGTCACGGCCCAGGAGCAGCTCGAGCTTGTCCGAGGTCTCCCGCCCGTCCCAGCGCGAGATCGTGCCGCTGACGAGATCCGCGATCTCCTCGTCGAACCGGTCCGCGAGGTAGCGGATCGCCGCCTCGAGGCCCTCCTCGGCCTTGGCGCTCAGGGCGGCGTCCTCGCGCAGCTTGGTGCCGGTGGCGACGATCGCGCCGGCCAGACGGTGGCGCAGCTCGGAGTCGGGCGCTGACGCCTGCTCGCGCAGGGCGACCTTGATCTGGCCCCACAGCGACGCCGACCACTCGCGGACCGCGGGGTGGCCGAGCAGCTCGCGCTTGAGCGCCTCGCCGCGGGCGCGCAGCTCGGAGGACTCCTCCAGCCGGACGGTGAGGTCGGCGAGCAATGCATCGAAGCGCACTCGCAGCGGATGGTGCGGATCACCCTCGACGTCGTCGATGAGCCTGCGCAGCCCCTCGACGATCCGGTCGAAGATGCGGTCCTCGACCGCGCCCGGGAGCCACCACGGCGACCGCTGCCCGAACTGCGCGCGCAGCTGGTCCTCGTTCTCGACGAGCGCGCGTTCCAAGCCGCGCAGGCCGGCGTCGAGGAGCTCGCGGTGGCGGTCCTCCGCCGTCGCCATCCGCAGCGCCCGGCCGGCGAGCGGCGCGAGCGGGATGCTCTCGACACCTCGCACGATCGCCTCGTGCAGCACGCGCTGCACGTCGTCATCGCGCACCGCGTCAGCGAGCGACACGGCCAGGTCGGCGATGTGGGCGGCGGCCACCTCCGCGTTCGCCGGGTCGGATAGCCACGCCGCGGTCCGGTCGGGGATGTTCGAGGCCCGCACGCGCGCGGTGATGACATCGGGGCTCAGGAAGTTCTCCTGGACGAACTCGCCGAGCGTGCGGCCGAACTGGTCCTTGCGCTCACTGATGACGGCCGTGTGAGGGATCGGCAGGCCGAGCGGATGGCGGAACAGCGCGGTGACCGCGAACCAGTCGGCCAGGCCACCGACGAGCGCCGCCTCGATGGCGGCCCGGACGTACCCCGTCGTCGTGCTGTCGTCGCCGAATCCGGTCACCAGGATGAACACGCCGGCCATGAGCACCAGCAATCCGGTCGCCCGCGTCTTCATCACGCGCAGCTCTTGCCGTCGCCGGTCGGCCTCCTTTAGGGGCGGCGCGGCGTGAGAGGGCGGCGTCAGCGTCGTCGTCATGGGGACAGCCTGTACCCGTGTGGCGGGTAGCGTCGCTACTCATGCGCGTGCGACTGCGGCTGGGCTGCACGGTCGTCCTGTGCACTGCCCTGTCGGCTGCGTGCGAGCTGCCGAGCTTCGGTGCGCCCGACCCGGCGTCGGAGGAGGGCGGCGAGGTCCTGTCCCTCTGGCAGGGCTACATGGTCGCCGCCATCGCGGTCGCGGCGATCGTGTGGGGTCTCCTCGTGTTCGTGCTCGTCCGCTACCGCAGGCGCAACGACGACGTGCCGCGCCAGAACCCCTACAACGTGCCGGTCGAGGTGCTCTACACGCTCGTGCCGGTGATCGTCGTGGCCGGGCTGTTCGCCGCCAGCGTTCGCACGGAGCACCGCGTGACGCGCCTGAGGACCGGGCCCGACGTGACGATCGAGGTGGTGGGGTTCCAGTGGCAGTGGCGCTTCGCCTACGCCAGCACCGACGTCGTGGTCGACGACGCTGACGGGCTGCCGGAGCTGGTGCTCCCCGTCGGTCAGCGCGTCCGCTTCCAGCTAGAGAGCGCCGACGTGGCGCACTCGTTCTGGGTGCCTGCCTTCCTCGAGAAGCGGGACCTGATCCCGGGCGTCGAGAACGCCATCGACATCACCCCGACCGTCGTCGGCACCTATGACGGGCGCTGCGCGGAGTACTGCGGCCTCGACCACTGGCGCATGTCGTTCACGGTGCGCGTCGTGCCGGTCGAGGAGTACGAGGCGTGGCTGGCGGCGCAGGGGAGCGCGGGATGACGCTGCTTGTCGAGGGGACCATCGTGTCAGAGGATGAGCCCTGCCCCGCGGGTGAGGCGCGCGGGTTGCTCGCGCTGTTCACCACGACCGATCACAAGCGCATCGGCATCGCGTACATGGTCACCGCGTTCGCGTTCTTCCTCGCCGGCGGCGCCCTGGCCGAGCTCATCCGCGTGGAGCTCTACCGCCCCGGTCAGCAGGTCGTGTCCACGGGTCGGTACAACGAGCTTTTCACGATGCACGGCAGCATCATGCTGTTCCTCTTCCTGGGGCCGTTCGCCTTCGGGCTGGCCAACTACTTCGTCCCGCTACAGGTCGGCGCGCGCGACATGGCCTTCCCACGGCTGAATGCGCTCTCGTACTGGTTCTACCTGTTCGGTGGGCTGACGATGGTCAGCGGGTTCCTCACCGCGGACGGTGCTGCCGACTTCGGCTGGACGGGGTACGCGCCGCTGTCCGACATCGTGCGCTCGCCCAGCGTCGGCGCCGACCTCTGGATCCTGTCCGTCGTGCTCACCGGGCTCTCCGGTGTGCTGACCGCCGTCAACATCGTCGCCACGGTCCTCTGCATGCGCGCGCCCGGAATGACGATGTTCCGCCTGCCGGTGTTCACCTGGAACATGCTCGTCACGAGCGTGCTGGTGCTGATTGCCTTCCCGGTGGTGACGAGCGCGGGGGCGATGCTGTTCGCCGACCGCCACCTCGGCGCCCACGTGTTCGACGCGTCGGCCGGCGGTGCGCCGATCCTCTGGCAGCACCTGTTCTGGTTCTTCGGCCACCCCGAGGTGTACATCCTCGTGCTGCCGTACTTCGGCGTGATCACCGAGGTGCTGCCGGTGTTCTCGCGGCGGCCCGTGTTCGGCTACGTAGGCATCGTCTTCGCGACTCTCGCGATCGCGGCGCTGTCCGTCGGCGTGTGGGCCCACCACATGTTCGCGACCGGTGCGGTGCTGCTGCCGTTCTTCACGGGGATGTCGATGCTCATCGCGATCCCGACGGGCGTGAAGATGTTCAACTGGATCGGGACGATGTGGGGCGGCCAGATCACGTTCCGGACCCCGATGCTCTTCGCCTGCGGATTCCTGTTCACATTCCTGCTCGGCGGCGTGACCGGCGTGATGCTCGCCTCGGCACCGATCGACTTCCACGTCCACGACAGCTACTTCGTCGTCGCGCACATGCACTACGTGCTGTTCGGCGGATCCGTCTTCGCGCTCTACGCCGGCATCTACTACTGGTTTCCCAAGGTCACCGGGCGCCTGCTCGACGAGCGGCTTGGAAAGGTGCAGTTCTGGATGACGCTCGTCGGCTTCCACCTCACGTTCTTCGTGCAGCACGTCCTCGGCCTCGAAGGGATGCCGCGTCGGGTCGCCGACTACCGCGCCGCCGACAGTTTCACGGGTCTCAACCAGGTGTCCACCGTCGGCGCGGTGCTGCTCGGCGCGTCCACCCTCCCGTTTCTGTGGAATGTGTGGCGCTCGTTGCGCCGCGATCCGTTCGCGGGCGACGACCCGTGGGGCGGTCACACGCTCGAGTGGTCGACGTCCTCGCCGCCGCCGGCCCACAACTTCTCGGGCGAGCTCGTCCCGATCCGTTCCAACCGGCCGGTGTGGGACGTGCACCACCCCGAGGACGAGACGAAGTGAGCGGGTCCGACAGCAGTGTGCAGCGCCGGGTCTTTCTCGCGATCGGCGGCGGCACCGCCGCGCTCGCGGGCATCTACTGGTTTACGTCCTACGAGCACGCGGGCACGACGATGCTCGTGCTCGCGACCGCGCTCGTCGCGCTCGTCGGCTGGTTCGTCGGCCTCCGCCCCGAGCACGAGCCGAGCGCCGGCGACGGCGTCGAAGGGGCCGAGCCCTACCTGCCAGGCGCCAGCGTCTGGCCTTTCGGCATCGGCGTGGCCTCGTTCCTCCTGCTGAACGGGCTGCTGCTCGGGACGTGGTTCCTCGTGCCGGGCGCGCTCGCGCTCGTCGGGTCGGTCATCGGGTTCGCGCGCCAGTCGCGCCGCCGCGACTGAGCCGGCCCAAGATCTCCCCGAAGCCGACCGGGGACTGCGTCGGGACCCCGTCGCGCGCTGACAGCTCGCAGCACAGCCGGTAGGTCGCCCACGCCGCCAGCGGCGGCGCGATGAACACGGCGAAGCGGAAGGTCCAGAGAACCGCGTTGACCGAGAGGCCGAACGTGACGGACAAGACGTCGGCCGCGCCGCCGAGGAAGAGGATGCCGTAGAAGGTGAGCGTGGCCACGCCCAGCGCGGTGCGCACCGGGCGCTGGCGGGGGCGGTCGGCGAGGTGGTGCTCGGTGCGGTCGTCGGTGACCCGCGCCTCGAGCAGCGGCCACGCGTAGAGCAGCCCGAACGTGAGCCCGGCGAGCAGCACCGCGGGGAAGAACGGGTTGGGGATCTCGAAGCCGAAGGCCCGGATCTCCCAGCCGGGCATGATCCGCAGCGCGCCATCAAGCCATCCCATGTACCAGTCCGGCTGGCTCGCGGCGCTCACCTCGGCGGGGTCGAATGGGCCGTAGATCCAGATCGGGTTGATCTGGAAGAGGCCGCCGAGCGCGCAGACGACTGACGAGGTGAGGAAGAGCAGCCCGATCGCCTTCGCCGCGTACGTCGGCCACAACCGCTCGCCGACGACGTTGTCCTCGCGGCGATCGGGACCGGGGAAGTGGGTGTGCTTGTGGCGCACGATCAGCGCGAGGTGGGCGGTGAGCAGCGCGACGATGAGCGCCGGGACCAGAAGGATGTGGATGACGTAGAGCCGGCTGATGATGTCGGGGCCGGGGAACTCGCCGCCGAACAGCAGCGACGTCAGCCACGTCCCGATGACCGGGATCGAGAGCGCGATCGAGTAGGCGATGCGCAGGCCGGTCCCCGACAGCTGGTCGTCGAGCAGCGAGTAGCCCGCGAACCCGTTGAAGATGGCGAGGATCAGCAGCGTCACGCCGATCATCCAGTTGAGCTCGCGCGGCCTGCGGAACGCGCCGGTGAAGAAGACCCGCGCGAGGTGCACGACGATCGCGGCGACGAACAGGAGCGCAGCCCAGTGATGGACCTGGCGCATCACCAGCCCGGCGCGCACGTCGAAGCTGAGGTCGAGCGCCGATCGGTAGGCCTCGGTCATGTGGACGCCCTGCAGCGGGCCGTAGCTGCCGCGGTACACCACATCGTGCTGGCTGGGGTCGAAGAAGAACGTGAGGTAGGTCCCGGTTAGCAGCAAGATCGTGAAGCAGTACAGCGCGAGCTCTCCGACGAGGAACGACCAGTGGTCGGGGAACACCTTGTTCAGCGCGGTGCGGACGAACCCCGCGGCGCCGACCCGGTCGTCGACCCAGCGGGCGATCCGGTGGGTGACCAGCCGGCGCGGGCTCACCGGTCGGTCACCTGTCGCGGTCCCAGAAGCCAGGGCCAACCGGGCCAGAGAAGTCGTCGGTCGCGATCAGGTAGCCCGCGTCATCGATGTCGAGCGGCAGCTGCGGGAGCGAGCGGGCGGCGGGGCCAAAGACGGGGCGGGCGCCGTCGAGGACGTCGAAGGTCGACTGGTGGCAGGGGCAGAGGAGCAGCCCGGCCTCGGCCTGGTAGAGGCCGACGGGGCAGCCGACGTGGGTGCAGAGCTTGGAGTACGCCACGATCCCGTCGACGGTCCAGCCGTCGCGCCCTTCGCGGGGGCGGAGCTCCTGGTTCGATCGCGTGCGGATGAGCAGCGTGGGCGCGTCGGGTGCCTCCACGTGGCCCTCCGGCCACACGGTCAGCACGCCGTCCGGGGACAGGTCGGACGGCTTGAGCGGCTGGCCCTCCGCGGTCACGACGCGAAGGCCGCGCTGCGCGTATGCGGTCCGCTTCAGGTCGCGACCGGGTCGCGGGCCGAGCGAGCGGAGCGGGAACAGCAGGGCGGCGCCGAACGCGGCGAGCGCGGCGCCGCCCGTGG
>CAYSAC010000020.1:0-26861 GCA_964428815.1 uncultured Acidimicrobiaceae bacterium
GCCGCCGACCCCGTCGACGCGCTCCGCGCCGCGACCGGTGGGCTGGCCGACATCGTCGTCGACGTGACCGCGAAGGCCCCGGCCGCGCTGGCCCAAGCGATCGCCCTCGCACGCGCGGGCGGGACCGTGGTGCTCGCGGGGACCCGCGGCTCGTCCGAGACGCCTGGGTTCTGGCCGGACAACATCGTCTACAAGGAGCTCCGCATCCTTGGCGCGCTCGGCGTCGATGCCCCCGCGTACCGCATCGCGCTGGAGATGCTCACCGATCCGGCGCTGCCGTTCGCCGGCATCCCCCGCCGCATCGAAGGTCTCGGAGGTGCTGAGGACCTGCTGCGCACGATGGCGGGCGAGGCCGGCGACGCACCAGTCCACGGCGTGCTGGTGCCCTGAGAGCACTACGCTCACCACGGCTGACACCTCCGGCAGCCGAAGGGGGCGGGCGATGGACCGGCGTGATCTCCTCCTCGATTTCAGCCGGTCGTGCGCCCGGCACAGCGCGCTCGAGGGTCACGACCTGGTGCCGCTCCTCGTCGACGCCGCCGCCTGTCTACTGACCGGCACCGGCGCGGCCGCCGTCCGTGTGCACGATGTCCCGGCGAACGGTGAGGATCTGCTCCTCGTGTACGAGGTCGCGCTCCCGGACGCGCTGGATGCTGCCGGGCTGCGTGCGACCGCGGATGAGGCTTCGCGACCTGGCGCGATCGCCATCGCGCTCCGCGGGGTCGAGGGCCCGGTCGGCACGGTCTACCTCGAGCCGCCCGACGGCGAGTGGCGCGACGGTGCCGAGCAGCTCGCGGGCGAGGTGGTCGACGCGCTCGCCATCACCATCCGCCGGCATTGGCGAGAGGTGCAGCACAAGTCCAGGGCCGACGCCCTGCGAGAAGCGCAGGCACGCACCCACGTCGGCTGCTTCGAGTGGGACATCGTGACCAACAAGGTCCGGTGGAGCGACGAGCTGTTCCGGATCTACGGGTGCGAGCCGCAGTCCTTCGAGCCGACGTTCGAGGAGTTCCTGGAGCGGATACACCCGGACGACCGTGACGCGATACGCGCGTCCGTGTTCGAGGCGTACGAGGAGCGACGCGACTACCGCATCGAGGAGAGGATCCTGCGGCCTGACGGCACGATGCGCCTGCTGTCGAGCTGGGGTCATGTGATCACCGACGAGAACGCCGAGCCGGTCAAGATCATTGGCAGCTGCCAGGACGTGACCGACCACCGGCGCGCCATGGATGAGCTGGCGGCGACCGAGTCGCGCCTGGCTGAGGTCCGGGAGCGCCGAGCGCAGGCGCTCGAGCTCAACGACAACGTCGTCCAGGGCCTGGCGGTCGCGTCCTATGCCCTGCAGCTCGGGCTCAAAGCCGATGCCGCCGACGCGATCGAGGGCACGCTCGCCG
Source organism: uncultured Acidimicrobiaceae bacterium (assembly GCA_964428815.1). Lineage (GTDB taxonomy): Bacteria > Actinomycetota > Acidimicrobiia > Acidimicrobiales > CAYSAC01 > CAYSAC01. Next base: position 1,398 of record CAYSAC010000020.1, read on the forward strand.
CGGCGCGGGCGATGATCGACCAGGGGCTCGCTCTCGGGGAGCGGATGGACTCCGGCTCGCTCGTGCGAGATCACGCCGCACCGTCGTTCCTCCCGCAGCGCGAGCGACCGCCCGTGCACCGCGTCGATCGCGACCGCACGATCCGGGTTGTCGTCGTGGACGACAGCGAGGACATCCGGGTCCTGGTGGGCTACAGCCTCTCGGTCGACGGTCGCTTCGCGGTCGTGGGAGAGGCCGCCGACGGGCTGGGCGCGATCGTCGAGGTCGGCAAGCACCGTCCCGACGTGCTGCTTCTCGACCTGGCGATGCCAGTGCTCGACGGGTTGGACGCCATCCCTCGCGTCCGCGAGCTGTCGCCCGAGACGCGCATCGTGGTCCTCTCGGGGTTCAACGCCAGCACCGCGGCGGCGGAGGCGATGGAACGCGGCGCCGTCGGGTTCATCGAGAAGGGGAGCGTCGACCTCTCGCTCGGCGACGTGCTGTGCGACATTGTCGACCGAGCCGCTGACGCGCTGCCGCTCATCGTGAGCGCCGGGAGCTGACGCCGTGCCGTCGACGATCGAGTACGCCTGCCTGGACGGGACGCCGTTCCCGGTGACCTTCGCAGGACCGGACGATGCGGCGCGCACTTGGCACCTCGAGCAGGAGCACTCGCGCGGGCCGATGACGCCGCTCGCCGAGGACGTCGACCGCGTCGGGCGACCGGGCTGCGAACGCGCCTACGCCGAGGCGGCGTTGCCGTTCCCGAGCATGTGGCGCGCGGGCCCGTCGGCCAACGGCTTCCCGTACTACGTGCGCGAGCTGCCGTCGCCTGAGGAGATGTCAGAGCTGTTCTCCGGTTGCGCTGTGCTCGTCGAGCGCCACGGCGGCGCGCTCGGCATCTGGCGCGAGTTCAGCCTGCCCAAGGTGCGCTCCGTGTGCGGGTGGTTGCGAGAGGCGCCGCTGGACGTGCCGGTCGCCCGGCTCGCGGAGGAGCACGCGTACGCGCAGCACCACACGATGGTCTCGCACCCGTCGATCGCTGCCCGCGAGTTCGGCATCCCGTGTGTCGTGGGCACGGGACGGGCCACGGCGTTGATCGCCGACGGCGTCAAGGTCACGGTCGACGGCGCAGCCGGGACGGTCACCCTGCTCGGCTGAATGGTCGGATCAGGACGAGCCGTGGGCGTGGTCGCAGAGGGGAGTCTCGCCCTCGGGGACGCGGCCGCCGCCGATGCCCTCGAGGGCGGCGAACGGCCCACACGGGTGCTTTTCGATCCAGACGTGGATCATGGGCGTCGGCTCCGGCTTGAACAGCCCGATCGGGCAGTTGCCCGCATCGTCGGTGATGCCGGCGACCTGGCCCTCGGCCGTGAAGCAGAGGTTTTCGTGGGTGTGCCACTGGATGAGCCGGCCGCCGATCGTCGGCACGTCCTCGAGCGGCGTGCCCCTTGCGACCATGTACATCGCGGCAACCAGGCGCCGGCCGCCGCCCTCGGTGTTGTAGACGAGCGACTCCGGCCGGTCCGGATCGAGGATCACGTCGTCCTCCATGAAGTCGGCGTTGACGAAGTGCTCGACGCCGGTGAACCCATCGCCGATCGAGCGGAACCCCGCCGCCTCGGCCACCGCTGGGTCAGACCACTGCGGGAGGCGCAGCAGCGTCACCGAGACAAGGTTTTCGGCTGCGGCCTGCTGCTCGGGGGTGACGCCCTCGACGCCGCCGAGGTCGATCGGCCTGGACGGGTCGTACGGCACGGGAGCGACGACCGCAGCCACGTCATCGGTTTCGTGGGCGGCGCCGGTGGCGGCCGTGCCATGCCCGTGATCATCCGTGGCGCCGAGTTCGTGCACGTGGGTGCCGGCCGAGACCATGCCGAACGCGGTGATCGCGGTGACGCCGACCGCGGAGAGCACCATGGAGATGGCGAGCGCTGATGCGCCGGTGCGAGCTCGACGCCCGGAGAGGACCGACGCGGCGAGGAGGACGACGGTCCCGAAGGCCAGACTGGCGGCGATCGCATCTGCGGTCTGGATCGGTTCGGCGCCGTCGAGACCCTCGATGAAGGAGATGCCGGTGCGCTTCGCCACCGCCCACCCCGCGACTGCGCCAACCCCGATGAGCGCGCCGGTGAGCGCCACCAGGCGCCCGGACCGGACCAGCGCGAAGCCGCCCCAGCACAGCTGGAGGACGGCGATGGCGGTGAAGGTCAGCGCGGCCTGCCGGTGCTCGGCGTGGACTCCGATGGCGGCAGCGTGGATCGCGCCCGCTCCGAGCGAGGCCATGCCGGCCGCTCCGATCAGGCCGGTGAGCGCTGGGACGGGCAGCTCCGCGCGCGCGGTCGTGTGATCGAGAGCGACGGCCATGACCGTCCAATGTACTTCCCGGTCGGTCAGACGAGGCTGTCGACCCAGGCCTGGTGGAGGGCGGCGTAGCGACCGAGGTCCTCGATGAGCTGCGCGGGAGGCCCGTCCTCGACAACGCGGCCGTCGTCGACGACGAGAACCCGGTCGGCGATCTCCACCGTCGTCAACCGGTGGGCGATGATCACCGCGGTCCGGTCGGCGAGCAGGGTCTGGAGCGCATGCTGGACGAGCCGCTCCGACGGCACGTCCAGCGATGATGTCGCCTCGTCGAGGATGAGCACGACGGGATCGGCGAGGAAGGCGCGCGCGAAGGAGACCAGCTGGCGCTGGCCGGCCGAGAGCCGCGCGCCCTTTTGATGAACGTCGGTGTCGAAGCCGTCGGGCAGAGCGGCGATGAAGTCGTGAGCGCCGATGGCCCGCGCCGCGTTCTCGATCTCTGTCCGCGTCGCTGACGGCCGGCCGAAGCGGATGTTGTCGGCGACGGTGCCGGAGAAGAGGAAGCTCTCCTGCGTGACGGTGATGACGGCGCGACGGAGGTCGTGCTCGGCGATGTCGCGCAGGTTGATGCCGTCGAGCAGGACGCGGCCCTCGGTCGGATCCCAGAAACGTGCTGCCAATCGCGCGATCGTCGTCTTCCCCGCGCCTGTCGCGCCCACCACTGCCACGGTCTGTCCCGCAGGGATGTGCAGATCGACGCCGTGCAGCACGGCGCGATCGCGGTAGCCGAACGTGACGGCCTCGAAGCGAACGTCGCCACGCGCGTCGTGCAGGGGGGCCGGGTGCTCCGGCTCGGCCACGCCCGGTGCTTCGCTGAGCACGCCGGACAGCTTCTCGAGCGCGGCAGCCGCGGCCTGGAAGAGGTTGTAGAACTGGCTGAGCTCCTCCATCGGTGCGAAGAACCGCCGCACGTAGAGGACGAACGCGGCCAGCACGCCGACGGTTATGTCGCCGTCGAGCACTCGGTGGCTGCCGTAGAGCAGCACGATCGCGGTCATGATCCGGCCGACGAACTGCACGCCGGGGCCGTAGACGCCGGCGAGCCGCTGCGACCAGAGGTTGGCCGCTCGGTAGCGGTCGTCGAGCAGCTCGAAGATCTCCTGGTTGCGCGGCTCGCGGCGGAAGGCGTGGACGGCCTGGATGCCGCCGAGGCTCTCGACGAAGTGAACGATGACCAGCGCGATCGCCTCGCGGGTCGCGCGGTAGGCGCGCTCCGCGCCGCTGCGGAACCAGCGGGTCATCAGGTAGAGCACCGGGAACGCGGTGATGGTCACCAGCGCGAGCTCGACGTCGAGCAGCAGCAGCGCGATGCCGATGCCGATGATCAGCAGCGCGGAGCTGATGAGGTTGATGATCCCGTTGCCGAGCAGGTCGGCGATGGCCTCGACGTCTGAGGTCTGGCGGGAGATCACCCGCCCTGAGGTGTAGCGCTCGTGGAAGGCGATGCTCAGGCGCTGGAAATGGATGAACAGGCGGCGCCGCACGTCGAGCACCACGTCCTGGCCGATGCGGCCGAGCAGCAGCAGGAACGCGTTGAAGGACACCGCGCCCACCACGGTGACGACGAGCGAAGCGACGACGACCGTCGCGAGCGGACGGAGACTGCCGCTGCCGCCGTCCAGCAGCGGCGGGATGCCCTTGTCGATGCCCTGCTGGATGAGCCACGGCACGGCCAGCTGGCATCCGGTGCTCAGCGCGATCAGCGCGGACGCGGCGATCAGCCCACCGTGGTGCGGGCGGACGAGATCGGCGAGGAGCGCGCGGCTGCGGCTCCGGAGCAGGCCCGCGAGCCCGCCGGTCGTCTCCTCGACGTCCTCGGTCTTCACCCCGCGCCACGCGTCGACCCGCTCGTCGCCGGTCACGTCGAGCGGCGCGTCCTCGTCGATGTGGTGGACCTCGTCAGGCTCGACCGCGCTCATGCGACGACCTCCTCGTCTTCCTGAGGCGCGACCTCTTCGCTGAGGACGGCTCGGTAGCGGGGCTCGTCCTCCATGAGCTGGTGGTGGGTGCCGACGGCGACGACCCGGCCGTCCTCGAGCAAAGCGGCGCGGTCGGCGAGCGCGATCGTCGAGGGCCGGTGGACCACGACGAATGCGGTCGACTCCACAAGCAGCGGACGTAGCGCGTCCTCGACCAGCGCCTCGGTGTGCACGTCGAGGGCAGAGAGCGGGTCGTCGAGGACCAGCAGACGAGGCCGGCCGATGATGGCGCGGGCGAGCGCGAGGCGTTGTCGCTGCCCGCCGGACAGCGACAGCCCTTGCTCGCCGATGCGTGTGTCGAGCCCCCACGGCAGCTCGAGGGCGAACTGGGCCTGGGCGACTGCGAGCGCCTCCTCCAGCTCGTCCTCGGTCGCGTCGGCCTTGCCCATGAGCAGGTTTTCCCGCACCGATGCCGAGAACAGCGACGGCTCTTCGAACGCGAAGCCGACGTGGCGTCGCAGTCCGTTGACCGTTATGTCGCGTAGGTCGACGCCGTCGAGCGTGATCCGACCGGCCGTCGGGTCGTACAGCCGCGTCAGCAGCGTGGCGAGCGTCGTCTTGCCGGAGCCGGTCGCGCCGACGATGGCCAGCGTCTCGCCCGGGTGCACCACCAGGTCGACGCCGTGCAAGGCGGTCCGCTCACTCGCCGGGTACTGGAAGCCGACGGCCTCGAAGCGGACCTCGCCGCGCACCTGTGCCAATGGTCGGGCTGAGGGCCGGTCAGCGATCGCGGGCTCGGTGTCGAAGACCTCGTACACGCGCACTGCGGCGGTCTCGGCCTCGCCCGCCATCGCCATGATCCAGGCGAGGATCTCGAGCGGGAACGTGAGCATCAGCACGTAGGAGACGAACGCGACGAGCCCGCCCAGGGTGAGGCCGCCGGACCCGACCGCGAGTGCGCCGGCGAGCAAGACCGCGGTGAGGGCCAGGTTCGGCACGACGCCGAGAAGCCACACGAACTTGGTGTGCAGCCGGATGCGCCCGATCTGGGTGGCGTGGATCTCCCGCGACTCGGCGTCGTAGGACTCGAACGCCTCGTGCGACCGCCCGAAGGCCTTGAGGACGCGGATGCCCTTCGCACCCTCCTCGATGGTGGTGGTGAGATCGCCGGTCTGGTCCTGGATGCGGCGGACGACCGCGTAGTAGTCCCGCTCGAACCGGCGGCAGAGCACCACCACGGGCACGGCGGCGGCGAAGGTGAGCAGCGCGAGCGGCAGGTGCAGGTAGGCCAGCACCACGAAGATCGCGAGCACCTGCGCGGTGATGAGCACGAAGAAGATCGCGCCGAACGCGACGAACCGCCGGATGATCGACAGGTCCGTCGTCGCCCGCGACAGCAGCTGCCCGGACTGCCAGCGATCGTGGAAGCCGACGTCGAGGCGCTGCAGGTGGGCGTAGAGGTCGTCGCGCAGCTTTGTTTCCATGCCCATCGCGACGAGTGCGAGCAGGTACCGCCGGGTGAACGCCAGCAGGACCTCCATGACCGCGAGGCCCGCGGCGATGGCACTCCAGAGGAGGATGGCGCTCCGGTCGCGGTCCAAGAGTGGGCCGTCGATCACCGTCTTCACGATCAGCGGTAGGCCGACCTGCGCGGCGGACGACACGATCGACGTGACCACGATGATCGCGATGTGGCGCCGGTACGGGCGGAGGTACGGCCTGACCCGCAGCAGTGCGCGTTGATTCCATCCCCCCGATCCCATCGCACCAGCATCGCTGAGGCGGGTGCGCCGGCACGAACGGATTGCAGGGCGCGGGGAGCCGAGGCGCTAAGCAGGGAGGATGCGCCTGCTCCTCGGGGACCTCGCCGCCGGCGACGCGCCGACGGCGGTCTACGAGGTGGCCAGGGCGCCGGTCGGCGACCGGCCGTGGGTGTACGCCAACATGGTCGCCGGGCTCGACGGTTCCGCCGCCGTCCACGGACGGGTCGGCGCGCTGTCGGCGCCGGCCGACCGCGCGCTGCTGGTGCTCCTCCGCTCGTTGGCAGATGTCGTGCTCGTCGGGGCCGGCACGGTTCGGGCCGAGGGCTACGGCCCGGTCCGCCTGCGAGACGAGCTGCGCGCCGCCCGCGTCGAGCGCGGCCAGGCGCCGCTGCCGCCGATCGCGGTCGTCAGCCGATCGCTGCGGTTCGACTGGGACGCCAAGCTCTTCGCGCCGGGCGCCGACGTGCGCCCGATCGTCATCACCGCCGCCGGCGCGGGCGACGACGCCATCGCTCTCGCCGCCGATCACGCCGACGTCATCGTCGCCGGCGACGAGGCGGTCGACTTGCCGCGGGCTCTCGTCGAGCTCGCAGCCCGCGGCGCAAGCGCGGTGCTCACCGAGGGCGGACCCACGTTGCTGGGCGAGCTGATCGGCGCAGGCCTGCTCGACGAGCTCTGCCTGACCGTCACCGCCGCGGTCGGCGGTGATCCCCTCCCCATCGTCGAGGCTGTTGCGACGCGCGAGCTCGTGCGGTTCGCGCTGGCGAGCGTGCTCGAGGAAGACGGCGACCTGTTCTTGCGCTACCTCGTGGCCCGGTGAGCGACGCGGGGTTCGAACCGCGCGCGTGAACCCATCTCAGTGCGTGAACCCGTCCCCGGCACAGGTTGGCGCACACGGTTCGTCGACCGCCAGCGCTCCCGCTAGCTCGGGAGGAAGTCGAGCAGCAGCTCATTCACCCGCTCGGGCGCCTCGAGTTGCATCCAGTGGCCCGCACCGTCCACCCGCTCGTAGCGCCACGGGCCGGCAATGAACGCTGCGGATCCCGTCATCTGCTCCTCGGTCAGCGCGAAGTCGGCGGTGCTCCACACGCCCATCGTCGGCGCCTGGATCGGGGGGAGCTCGAGCCCCGGCCCGACCCAGGACTCCGGCGGGACGTTGGCGCGGTAGTAGGAGAGGCCGGGGGTCAGCGACCCGTCCTGCTCGAGATCGGCGATCACAGCATCGACGTCGGGATGGCGGCTCCACGCCTTGAAGTTCGCCCAACCGTCGTCGGTGAGCCATTGCTCGGCGATCCCGGCGAACTGGAACAGGAGCATGTACCAGGACTTCTCGTTCTGGGGCAGGCCCGCGGCCGTGAACGAGGACGGATGGCCGACCGACAGCGCCACGAGGTGATCGACCCGGTCGGGCGCGAGCGACGCGATCGCCCATGCCAGCGCCGCGCCCCAGTCGTGCCCCACCACGTGGGCCCGCTCGAGGCCGAGGTGGTCGAGGACCGCGAGCACGTCGCCGGCCAGGAAGGGGATCGCGTAGCTCTCGACCTCGACCGGCTTGTCCGATCCGCCATAGCCGCGGAGGTCGGGCACGATCACCTTGAAGCCGGCGTCCGCCAGCGCCGGCACCTGGTTGCGCCAGAGGCGGCCGCGGTCGGGGAACCCGTGGAGCAGCACGACGGGGCGACCGTCACCAGTGACCTCGACTTCGATGCCAGTCCCGTTCGCGTCGACGCGCACGACGGCGGCAGCCTCAGCCGTTGACGAGCTTGACCAGCTCGTCGCGGGTGGGACCGAGGATGGGCTGGTCCCGCCATCCGGAGCCGAGCGAGATCACCTTGTCGAGCACGCCCGGTTGGGCGAACACCTCGTCCGAGGTGGTGAGCAGGCTGCCCAAGCGAATGAAGGCGCGCATGAGATCGGGATCGAGCGACGCCGCGAACTGCGCCGCTCGCGTGATCTCCCAGACCGGGTCGCCGGGGTCGTAGTTCTCGCCGCGGCTGAGCGCGCCGGCCTCGGCGAGGCGATGGTTGTCATAGGCAAGCGTCGCTCGGTACCACGGCTCGAGCTCGGCGACGGTGACGTCGTCGAAAGCGCGTGCGAACGCGGCCGCGTCATCCGACGGCACAACGCGCAGCGTGTCGCGCAGGGCGACCGCGTGCATGAGCCCGATCGTCGCGCCCCGACCGGGCGACGGGTTCGTGCATGACCACGAGTCGCCGACCGCGACGACGCCGGTGACGACGGGGTCGCCATCGACGACGTAGCGCCGGAAGCGGTCCTCGATCTTGGCCATCACCGCGACGTCATCGATGGGCTCGGCGTCGATCCAGTGGGCGACGAGCGGGAACTGCTCCATGGCTGCCATCCAGCGGTCGTTATGGCGCAGCCCCCTGAGCTCCGCGTCGGACGCGCAGGCGGTGAAGCCGACGCCCCAGGTGCCGTTGTCCGCGGGCAGCGAGAGGATCGACACCGAGCCGTAGTGGCCGAGCAGTGGGCCGATCATCGCCGGCAACGACCCGTCCGCGGAGCGGAAGTGCCGGCCGTAGTAGACGAACCCCGAGTCCTCGACCTCCTCGACCGGCGGGCGGGCGCCGATGGCCTCGATCCAGCGGGGGAGCGGCGAGCGACGACCGCTGGCGTCGATCACGACGTCGGCGGTGATGTCCTCACCGTCCTCGGTGCGGACGCCGACCACGTTCGGCACGCCGGGGATCGCCTCCGCGCCGGTCAGCAGCCCGTCCACCGCGACACCGCGCCGCACCGTCAGCCCTGGCATCGCGTCCGCGACCCGGGCAAGCGCGGCCTCGATCATCGGGCGGCGCCCGGTGAGAGCCTCGAAGTCGTCATCGCCGTCCCGCACCCCGCCCTTCATCTCGTCGGGGATGAGGGCGATGGCGTTGAACCGCAGCGCGCCGTCAGCGTCGAGTGCCGTCACCGCGTCGGGCAGCTCGGACTCGAGCAGCTGGCGGAACCGCGGCTGGAAGTAGTGCAGCATCCGGAACTGGTTGACCCCCCGGCGCTCCCAGCCGTCCCACGCGCCGTCCGGGTCAGGTGCGGGCGGTGCCGCGTCGCGCTCGACCAGCACGACCTCGTGCCCGTCCTTCGCGAGGAGCATCCCCGTCGAGAGCCCGGCGACCCCGCCGCCGACGATCAGGACCTTCGCCATCCGCCGCACCTCCTGAGTCGCCGGAGATTAGATCAGGGGGCGTAGACCTGCGATCGGGCGAAGTACTCCTGGCTGCCAGCGAGGAACGCGGCCAGAGCGATGTCGCCGCGTTGGAGGATCTGGTCGGCCCAGAACGCCTTGCCGCCGGCATCGGCCGACCGCCCCAGCAGCGTCTTGTACAGGTCGTCGACCCGCTTCATCCGCGACTCGCTCGACTGGAAGAACTCGGTCGCGACCGCGACCCGGCCCCGCACACCGGTCTGCTGGGTCCAGAAGGAGCGACCGCCGGCGTCGGCGGGGCGTCCGAGGAGCTTGGCGTAGAGGTCGTCGATCCAGGTCGGCACCGTGCCCTTGCCGAAGCTCGAGAAGTACTCGTTGCTCGCGTAGAACTGTCCGGCGACGTCCGCGACCGTCATGCCAGCCTGGATGCGGCCGACCCAGTACGCCTTGCCACCGGCGTCGGCCGGCCGCCCCAGCGTCTTGGTGTAGAGGTCGTCGATGATCTTGCCGATCCACTCGCTCGTCGACGCGAGCCCGAAGGCCATGTCGGTGCGCGACAGCCGTTGCCCGGCGACGCCGGTGAACCACGAGAGGTAGCCGTCGAAGTCAGCGTCACGGCCGAGGAAGTCGTCATAGGCGCTGCGCACGAACTGCCCGTCGCCGGGGTCGAGGTGGCGTAGGCCGTTCGTGTCGCCCGAGAACCAGCGGACGAGACCGTCGCGCGCAATCGGGTACATGAGCTGCAGCTCACCGCCGAAGTACGACTCGGGCGTGGGCTCGCCGTTGACCTCTGAGCCGAAGTGGTCGAGCCCGAGCGCGTGGCCGAGCTCGTGGGTGAGGGTGCCCTGGAGCAGCTCCTGGTCCTCCGGTGAGAAGACCGCGGGGTCGACCCACACGGTGCCACCGAGCTCGATCGGGTGCCCCGCGAGGAAGCCGATCTCCGGCTGGGTGCAGCCGATCACGATATAGCCAGGCGGCGGCGCGCAGCCGCCGCTCGTCGGCTGGCCGGCGTTGACGACGACCTTCCCGATGTCGTCGGGGAACGTCCACACCGGATCGGGCGGCGCCGTCACGAGCACCATCCCGCTCGATGCGGACGCGAACGCGAGCCTCGTCGCCGCCTTCGTGTCGAGGATCGACTGGTTCACGTAGGGCCGAAGGGTGTTGCCGACCGCGATGCTGTAACCACCGACGTTCATCTCCGGCTCGAAGGGGCCGTTGCCGTCGTTGAACGTGATGACGTTGAAGCCTGGCCGGGTCGCGGCAGCACGCGCCCGCGGGGCGTATCCCTCGGGCACCGGCCCGTTGAGGCGCGGCGGCGCGACGACGTGGACCTGGGCGGGTTCGTAGGCGCCAGCCGACGCCGCAGGCACGTGGGGCAGCGCGACCGTCCCGGCGAGTGCAAGCACCGCCACCAACCCCTTGGGCCTGATCCCCACCGTGCCTCCGATTTGTCCCCGCCCCCGAGCGCAGAGGCTACAGCCGCAGATGGTCGCCTCGACGGCGCACCTCAGGGTTTACCCTCCGGCGATGGCCGCTGACGTCGAGCGCGACACGGTCGCTCTCGCGCGTCGCATCGCCGAGCTGGGAGCCGGCGAGCGCTCCAAGGTCTTCCGCATGTCGTGGTGGAGCGAGCGGATGATGGAGTGGGCGATGGCCCGGCCGGGCTTCAAGACCCAGCTGTTCCGCTTCGTCGACGTGTTCCCCGCGATGACCGACAACGAGGACGTTGCCCGGCACCTCTCTGAGTACTTCGACGGCGCCGACGTCCCCAAGGCGCTCGACCTCGGCATCGATGTCGCCGACAAGGTGCCGTTCGGAGCGGCCGTGGAGGCGCGCGTGGCGCGCCGCAACATCGCCCGCATGGCGGAGCAGTTCATCGTCGGCCAGAGCCCTGCCGATGCGGTAGCGGGGCTGCACGCGCTCTGGCGCCACGGCAGCGCGTTCACGGTGGACCTCCTCGGCGAGAAGACCGTCGTCGAGCCCGAGGCGGACCGGTACGCCGCCCGCGTGGTCGAGCTGGTGAGCGCGCTCGCCGACGCCAGCCGCAGCTGGGCGCCCGACGACATGCTCGAGCGGGACGACCTCGGCCCGCTGCCCCGGGTCAACGTGAGCATCAAGCCCACCGCGCTGGCCACGCACTACACGCCGCTCACCCGCGAGGTCGGCAGCGAGAGTGCAAAGCGCAGGCTCCGCCCCATCCTCCGGCTAGCCCGCGAGCGCGGCGCCTTCGTGAACTTCGACATGGAGCACTACGACGTCAAGGACCTGACGTTGCAGCTGTTCCGCGAGCTGCTCAGCGAGCCCGAGTTCGCCGACCTGCCGGCCGGCATCGTGATCCAGGCCTACCTGCGCGACTCGCGCGACGACCTGGCTGACCTCATCGCCTGGTCGTCTCGGCGCCCGGTGCCGATCACCATCCGGCTCGTGAAGGGCGCGTACTGGGACGCCGAGTCGGTGCACGCGCGGGCCGCGGGCTGGCCGGTGCCGGTGTTCGACCGCAAGGGCGACACCGACGCGAACTACGAGCGCTGCGCGCGGCTGCTGCACGATCACCACGGCGACGTGCGCGCCGCGTTCGGCTCGCACAACCTTCGGTCACTCGCCTACGCGATCACCTACGCCCGCCAGGCCGGCATCCCGGACCACGGCTATGAGATCCAGCTCCTCTACGGCATGGCCGAGCCCGTGCACGCCGCGATCGCCAAGTTGGGGTTGCGGCTACGCGTCTACGCGCCCGTCGGCGAGCTCGTCCCCGGCATGGCGTACTTGGTGCGGCGGCTCCTCGAGAACACATCGAACGAGTCGTTCGTCCGCCATCGCTTCGCCGAGGGCCGCGACCTCGAGGCACTCCTGGCGAACCCGGCGACGGGCGATGAGCTGCCCGGTCCGACCACCGCGGCGGTGGTGGTGGCCTCCGATCCGAGCGACCCGGGACCGTACGAACCTGAGCCGGTGGCGGAGTTCCGTCGCGCATCCGCGCGTGCTGGGTTCGAGGTCGCGCTGTCGCGCGCGACGTCTGAGATTGGCCGGTCGGTGCCCGCGCTCATCGACGGTGAGGAGGTCCGAACGGCAGCGACGATCACGAGCGTCGATCCGGGTGACACCTCGACGGTCGTCGCGACATCCGCGTCATGCACCGCGGCGGACGTGGACCGCGCCGTGGAGGTCGCGCTGGAGGCGGTCGACCGGTGGCGGCGAACGCCAGCGGTCGAGCGCGCTGCCGTGCTGTTCGGTGCGGCTGAGTGGTTGCGACGACGGCGGGACGACCTCGCTGCGGTCCAGGTGCTCGAGGCCGGCAAGCCGTGGGACCAGTCCGACGCCGACGTCTGCGAAGCGATCGACTTCTGCGAGTACTACGGGCGGGAGATGCTCCGGCTCGACCGTGGTGGGGCGGTCCAGTCCCCGCCGGGCGAGGCCAACCGGCTGACGTATGTGGGCAAGGGCGTGACGGCGGTGATCGCGCCGTGGAACTTCCCGCTGGCGATCCCGACCGGCATGGTCACCGCCGCGCTGGTGGCCGGGAACCCCGTCATCCTCAAGCCCGCCGAGCAGACGCCTCTCGTCGCGTGGCACCTCATCGAGGCGCTGCGCGCGTCAGGCGCGCCACGTGGCGTCGTGCAGTACCTGCCGGGTGTGGGCGAGGACGTCGGCGCCAGGCTCGTCGAGCACCCCGACGTCGCCGCGATCGTGTTCACCGGCTCCAAGGCCGTCGGCCTCGCCATCGTCCAGCAGGCTGCAGTCGCGCAGCCGGGCCAGTCCCATGTGAAGCGCGTCGTCGCGGAGATGGGCGGCAAGAACCCGCTCATCATCGACGCCGATGCCGATCCCGATCTTGCCGTGCCGGCAGCCGCGTACAGCGCGTTCGGCTACGCGGGCCAGAAGTGCTCCGCCTGCTCTCGGCTGATCGTGCTCGACGCTGTGTACGACAGCGTCGTCGATCGACTCGTCGGCGCGACGCGCGAGCTCGTCCTCGGCCATCCCCGCGACATGGCCGTGCAGGTCGGCCCGGTCATCGACGGCGACGCCCACGCTCGGATCCTCGGGCAGATCGACGCCGCGCCACGGCAAGGTCGGGTGCTGCTGGCTCGTGAGGACGTGCCCGCCGGTGGCTGGTACGTCGGGCCCACGATCGTGGAGGTCGACGACCCGACCGCGCCGATCGCGAGCGAGGAGATCTTCGGTCCCGTCCTCGCTGTGCTGCGCGCCCGTGACATGGACCACGCCATCGAGCTGGCCAACGGGACCGACTACGCACTCACCGCCGGGCTGTTCTCCCGCTCACCCGCGAACATCCGCCGCGCCGGCGCCGAGCTGCGGGCCGGCAACATCTACATCAACCGCGCCATCACCGGCGCGGTCGTCGGCCGCCAGCCGTTCGGCGGCTACGGCATGTCCGGCGTCGGCTCGAAGGCCGGCGGCCCCGACTATCTGCTCCAGTTCCTCGACCCGCGCGTGGTCACCGAGAACACCATCCGCCAAGGCTTCGCGCCCGACGACTGACTCGGCCAGAGAGCGCCAGCGGTGACGGTCCAAGACGAGCAGGTCGACGACCGTGAACGACAGGTGAGCCGCTCGTCTGACGTTGTCGTAGATCAGCTGCTCGGATGGACCGATCGTCACCGGCCGGCCGGGTCGGCACAGGAGCATCACGAGCTGGGTCATGGAGCCGTCGAGCGCGACCAGCACGACCTGGTCCTGCCAGCCGAGTCGCTGGTCACGGGCCCAGGCCGCGAGGTCATCAGGGGTGTGGAACCGCACCACGGCGCGCACTCCTTCGTCAGCGTCACGAAGGGGAAGCGCGCTGCGAGTTGTTTACACGCCGGCTGTGACAGCCACGGTGTCGATCAACGGACGGACCTCTTCTCGCTTGTAGATCACGGCGTGGTGCCAGCGACCCCAACGCCCGTCAGCGTTGACGGCGTCGACCCAGCGCTTCGAGGCCGTCTGCTTCGCGTGGTCCTTGGAGGTCTCGCGGCCCTTGCCCTCGAGCAGGACGGTGACGTCGCCGGCGAGGCGTACGAGGAAGTCGGGCAGGTATCGCAGGGTGCGGCCGTCGAACCGGTAGGGGATCTCGCAGAAGAGGTGGTCGTTCTTGGCGTAGGTGAGCACCCGCTCGTCGGCCTCGAGCTCGCGTGCGATGTGGCGCTCGAGCTCGGAGTCGCACACGGCGTGGCTGATGTGCGAGCGGACGGTCGGTTCGACGGGCTTGGCCGTCTGGAACGCGACCGTCCCGGTCGTGCCCACCGGTTGGTACTGGTCGAGCACCGGCAGCAGCGTCCCGCTGCCGTCTTCGGAGGGACGGAGCGCAGCTTGCAGACGGGCGGCGATCTGAGACTTGTACAGCTCGTTGTCGAGCTCGCGTTCGTCCATGCCCTTGCCGTAGACAACGGCGGTCTCGAGGAAGTGCTGGACCGCGGCCAGCGCCTGAGGGAACAGGTTGGCAAGCCGCACCTCGTCCTGGCCCCGGAGCACGCGAGCCGCGATCTCGAAGAGCAGCTTCTGCCGGCGGTACTTCGACCACATGAACTCGTGCGTCTGCTCGTCGTCCTCGCCAGTGCCGATGCCCTTCATCTGCGTGCGAGTGGGATCGTTCTCTGCCGACACTGCGACGGCGGTGATCGTGGACCAGTCGACGTTCAGCGTGCTGCCGACCTCGTTCACGATGCCGACCACACGCGGGAACGTGATCTCGAGCTCGGCCCGGTCGCGGCGCGCGACGACGGAGGTCGTGCGGGGCGGCTCGATCACTCGGCCGGGGCCCGCCTTGGCGAACGGCAGCAGCTCGAACGGGACGCCGTAGACGTCGACGTACTCCGGTTGGGACAGGTCGTCGTGCGACGAGCGGCGCAGCCCACGGCCGATGACCTGCTCGCAGAGCAGCTGGCTGGAGAACGCCCGCAGCCCGAGGATCTGGGTGACGTTCTGGGCGTCCCACCCCTCTGACAGCATCGCGACCGAGATCAGGCAGCGGACGTCCTGGCCCGGCTCGCCCTCCTTGCCCACCGTGGCGACGATCTGCCGCAGCTGCTCGGCGAAGTCCGTCGCGGACAGGGCATCGTCGCGGGCCTCGGCGTCAGCCAGCAGGCGGGAGTCGATGCGCACCGTGCGGGTGCTGCCGTCGAGCGGGTTCTGCAGCTCTGGTCCGGCCTCGCCCTTGCGACCGATGTGGGCCTCGAGCACCTCGGCCATCTTCGTGTCGTTGCAGATGACGATCATGGTCGGCGGCACGGGCCGGCCGGCGTCGCGCCACCGCTCGAAGGTCTCCGCCCACTCGCCGGCCAACTGCTTGAGCGGCCCGTCGACCTGGGTCAGGTAGTCCACGAGAGGGTTGCCGGCGTCGGGGTCGTCCTTGGCCCGCGGGAGCGCCGACTTCACGTGCTCCCACAGGTTGCGGTACTTCGGCACCGCCGCACCGGCGTTGTCGTCGGTCGGGATGCGGGGGATCTTCACCAGTCCGGACTCGATGGCATCGACGAGGGCGAAATCGGAGACGATCCACTCGAACGGCGTCCACGGCTCGTGGCCTGAGCCCGGCACGTACATCGGTGTCGCCGAGAAGTCGACGCAGCGCAGGATCTCGCGGTCACGGTGGACGCGGCCGAGCCCGTCGATCCACACCGTCGCCCGCTCAGCCTCGTCGGCCTCCTCGCCCCGCTTGGCCGTGCTGCCGGGCTTGTGGCGGTAGGCGTGGTGGGCCTCGTCGTTCAGCACCAGCAGCCGGCGCTTCCGGCCGAGCTTTGGCTCGACGACTCGGCGGCAGAACGCTGCGTCGCTCTCCGCGCCACGCCGCAGCACGCTGCGCTTCGGGTCGGTCTCGGGGAGGAGCTGGTGCCAGTTGGTCACGAGCACGCGCGCCTGGCCGAGCAGGCCCTGGAGGTTGGGCGGGATCAAACCGAACGCCTCGTACTCGTTCGCCGTGCGGTGAGGGTCAAGGCCGGCAAGGCGCTGCTTCACCGTGAGGTTGGGGCACATGATGAGGACAGCGTCAGCGAACCGGGTGTCCTGCGCGTTGGCGGCCTTGTTGAGCACCGACCACGCGATCGTCATGGCCATCACGAGGGTCTTGCCCGAACCCGTGGCCATCTTGACCGCCCAGCGGTCGAAGGCCTCGGTGTTGGGGATGGCCACGCCCACCCTGCGATCGTCCGGTGCCTCGGTCAGGAACACGATCGTCTCGAGCGCCTCACGCTGGGCGAAGTACGGGCGGGTACCCGACTCGCGCTCGTCGTCGAACCAGCGGTCGAGCAGGTCGCGGGTGACGGCGGTGACGCCGGGGTAGCTGTCGTCTCGCCACCGTCGGACCCGATCGCGCATGTCGTTCACCAAGGCGAGCGCGACGACCTCGCTGGTGATCGAGACCTGTCCACCCTCGCCGCCCGGCGGGAGGTACCCGCTCGCGCGCCTGCCATCGGTGATCGCGGGCGCTGCGCCGTCAAAGGACCAGTGGCGCGCTGGTTCGGCGAAGGGGTCGTTGATGATGGGGCTCTGGTCGACGACCTGCCCGGGCGCGTCCGGCATGGGACGCCGACTCTACGCGGCGAGTGACGGGGGTGGTCGCTGCCGCAGCGGCGTGTCGTCGCTTCGGAACGCCTGCCATCGGCCCTCGACCCGCACAAGCTTGATGATGCCGCGGTGGACGTGCTTGTGGTGGCGGCTGCAAAGGAGCACGAGGTTGTCAAGGCTGGTCGGACCGTGTGGGAAGTGTTCGACGTGGTGGGCGTCGCACCAACGGGCCTGGCGGTCGCAGCCGTCGATGATGCAGCCGCCGTCGCGGGCGAGGAGCGCTCGCCGCTGCGCCGCGGATGGGGTGTAGGTGAGCTGGCCGAGGTCGATCGGGAAGGACTTGCCGCGCATGACCACCCTGGCAACGGCGCAGTCGCACATCCAGCGCTCGAGCACCTCGCGGGGGAGCAGCGAGCCATCGTCGAGCCGACCGGTCGGGCCCATCTCGCCCGTGAGGGGATCGATGTCGATGACGGCGATGATCTGGCGACGTCGGGGCCTGCCCGCGCCTCGGACGCGCTTGGCCGTCTCGTCGGTGACGCTGTCCTCGGTCTCGGCGGTGGCGTCCTCGTCGTGTGTCGAGCTGCTGCGGCGCGCCATCTCGGTGAGGGCGGCGGCGTCGCGCTCGGCGTGGCTGCGGCGCTTCAGCGGATCGCTGTCGTCGGCGGCCTGGTCTTCTTGCCACAGCCGGTCGTAGATGACATCGAGCTCGGCGAGGAACTCGGCGCCGTCCTCGACGTCGAGGTCGCCGTCGATGCGAACGCGGCCCCCCAGGCTGCTCGACGCGTGCAGCTCGCTCGGCGGACCCGTTGCCGGCTCTGGCCCGTCCTGGTCGTTCACGGCAAGCCACTGGGTGACGAGCCGGTCGAACATGTCGGCCTCGAGCTCGGTGGCCTCTTCGGTGAGCAGCGCCTCATCGCGCGCGAACGCCTCCAGCGTTCGCGGCGTGAGGCCGCGCGCCAGGGCACGGGCATGCTCCGACGTGACCTGGCCGGCGGCGAGGGCCTCGGCCATGGCCGGCATGCGGCGGAGGCGCTTGGCCAGCAGCACCCGCGCACCCGCGACCACACGCGAGACCGCGGTGTTGTGGGCCAGCCACGCCTTCGCGTTCACCGCGCCATCAGTGACGTAGCAACCCCTCGCATCGAGCTCCGCGATCGCGGCCGCCTCCAGCGCGTCGATGCGTGCGCGTGCGCGTCCGAGGTCGCACAGCAGCAGCTTCAGATCGGCGTCGTCCAGCGCGCGCGGATCGACCGCATCGAGCACTGGAAAGAGATCGACAGACATCGGCGGACCGTTCGTCGCCGGCCGTACGAGGGGAGCGAGAGCCCCGAGCACCTGCGAACAGGTGTACGAAGAAGCGTACAGGCGTTCGACGCCGACGTCAACCCGAATCAGAAGAAATCTGGCTCTCCGGTGGAAACCGGATCAGTCAGCACCCAGTCGCGGCAGCGAGCACGCGGCAGGCCTCGGCAAGCTTCGCGGCGGACAGCGACGACACCTGTCGGCGGAAGGCGTCTCTCGTCAGGGTGTGCACGTTGTCGAAGTTGACGAGGCAGTCAGTCGGTACGCCGTCAACGGCCGCCAACAGCTCGAGCTCGGACACGAGACCGCGTCGTGTGCGCGTGAGCGCGGCGACAACGACGGCGCCGATTCGAGCAGCGACCGGGTCACGGGTGAGCACGAGGACGGGACGGTCGCCGCCGGGAGTCGCGGCGAACCAGATCTCACCGCGCTGCATCGGCCCAGTCTGACCAGTCCTCGGCCGGACCCCAGTCGGCGACCGCCGCCAAGGATTGTTCGCCGTCGTCGAGCGGCTGCTCGATCCAGGTCACAGCGTCGTTCTCGCTGGCCAACCGGAGCAGGTGACGGCGAAGCGCGTCCCGCAGCAGCTCCGAGCGGTCCACACCCAGCCGCTCGGCCCACGACTGGACTCGCGCCGCGTCTTCATCATCGACGCGGAAGCTCAGCATTGTCATACAGGGAGGGTACCTCGTATGACAACTCGGCTGCTACGCCGGAAGATCGACGATCGACTCGCTGGTCTGGCCGCTGTCGTCGACCACGCGGACCGCGGCCTTGCCGTGAGTGCCCTGCTGGAACGGGCTCGACTGGAACGACGCCAGGTTCTCGAGCAGCTCGTCATCGAGGGTGCCCTTGAGCGCCTTCGCGAGCTTGTCCCAGCCGTCGGTCTTGGGGAAGAACGCTTGGCACACGTGGAAGCACTCGCCGTCGTAGTCGTGGTCGAGGAACCAGGCGGCGACGTCGTTGCGAGTGCGGGCCGTCGCCTCGCCGGTGCTGGCGTCGTACACGTCGATGCCGCGCAGCTCGACGAACATGCCGCCGTCCGGGTGGCGCTCGGCGGTGACGTCGGGCGCGGCGAAGAGGCGGAACGTCTGGCTGCCACTGGTGTTGCGCAGCAGGTCCGCGATCAGCAGGTCAGCGTTCGCCTCCAGCAGCACGACGCTGAACTTGCCGGCCTTGCCCGGTGCCAGGAACTTCTGCGCCTCGGCGCTGGCGCTGAAGCCGGCGAACACGACGAGGTCGTAGCCGTACGCGTCGCTCAGCGCGTCGTCGACCTGTGCGACGGTGATGGGGCCGTACTGGGGACCGATGCTCACCACGAGCTGGCGACCGTCAGCCATCGTGCCCTCGGCGTGCAGCGGGCTGGTGGACGACAAGCGCGTGAGCGACTCGATCGCAACCGGCGTGCCGCCCTTGACTGGGATGCCGCGCACCCGCAGCGCGTCGAGCAGCGTCTCGATGTGGTCCGCAGTCGCGGTCAGCTCGCCCGGGTCGGGCGGCACGTCCTCCTGCAAGGGGTTGATGGCGTAACGGGACAAGGCCTCGACGGTGAACGGCCCCGACACCCGCACCTTGGAGTTGTCGACCTCGGGCTGGTCGTAGAGCGAGATCGCCTCTGGCGGCTCGTCGTACGCCACTGATGTCAATGTGATCCGCCGCACGTTTCGATAGCGCAGGCCTCCGTCCACCCCTCGCGACTCGTCGATCAGTCGGTAGTACGGAAACGTGGAGGTGAGCACCCGCTCCCGAGCGAGCGAAAGAGCGACGCGTGACGTGTCGCACGAGATCCAGCGTCGGCCGTATTGCTCGGCGACGTAAGCACTAGTGCCTGAGCCACACGTCGGGTCAAGAACGAGATCTCCGGGGTCCGTTGTCATCAGAACACAACGGGCGATGAGCTTCGAGACGGTCTCCACGACGTAGCGCTTCTTGTCTCCAAATCCTGCTCGTCCCATATCTGCCCATACGTTGTGCAGTGCGCGCGCGGGCAGGTCATCCGCGAACCTGACGTACTTGAGGGTCTCGCCGGTCAGCTCGATTCGGCGCTGAGCCACAAGACGATCTAGCCCCGCGACCGTCGTCTTCCACGTCTGGTTTCGACCTGGATGGAAGATCTGGTCCTGGAACGCGTAGTCGATGGTGGTGTTCTTGCGAAACCCTTGCGAGGTGAGGTTGTCGAGACGGTAACGACGAGCGCCCTTCGGAAGGAGCTCGGGGTTCGCCCGCTCGTCGCCAGTCATCGAACGGCGACTTCCGTCGGGCAGTTCAAGACGCCCGTAGGGCGCGAGCGCCTCGTCAGCCGATCGCTCGTCGCGTTCCCGGTACAGCTGGTGATACCGAACTCGCGAACGGTCCTTTGCATACCAGAGGAGAAAGTCGGCGACAGACGTCATGAGTCGAGACGCCAGGCCAGCTGTCTTCTGCACGGTGATCGTTGCGACTCTGTTCTCGGCGCCGAAGATCTCGTCCATGAGGAGGCCGACGCGGTGGACGTTCTCGTCGCCGATCTGGACGAAGATCGAGCCCTCGTCCGCGAGCAGCTCGTGGGCCAGCAGCAACCGGTCGCGCAGGTACGTGAGGTACGAGTGCACGCCGAGCACCCACGTGTCGCGGTAGGCCTGGATCTGCTCGGGCTCCCTCGTCACCCACTCGTCGCTCTCGCGGGGTGAGCGGTTCGACAGCTTGGCCTGGAAGTTCGAGTTGTAGTTGATGCCGTAGGGCGGGTCGAAGTAGACGCACTGCACCTGGCCGGCCATGCGCTCGCGCTCGAGCAGCGAGGTCATCACGACGAGCGAGTCGCCGAGGATGAGGCGGTTCGTCCAGTCGATCTCGTGCTGGTAGAAGGCGACCTCCCGATCGCGCTCGAGCTGGGGGTCGTTGAACATCGAGAGCTGTGGCTCCTCCTTGCGGAGGGTCGCGACGATGGCCTCGGTCGACAGCCGCTCGTGCACGTGGATCGACACAGCGTCGACGTCGAAGCTCGTCCGCTCGGCCTTGCCAGCCCACTGCAGCTGCGGGTCGATGCGCGGGTCGTAGGAGTACGTCTTCTTGGGTGGCGCGTCGGTCTCGTAGCGGGCCAGGCCGGCCTCAGGGTTGTTCAGCCGCTGGGCATCGTCGTGCTCGTAGGAACCGACGTCCTTGGCGGCCTTCTTCGCTCGGGCCATAGGGCTCTCACGATGGCACACCGCCGAGGAGGCCGACCCCCATTAGCGTGCTCGGGATGGCAGAGGCGGCCGGGATGCTCACCGTCGACGAGCTGACCGCACTGGCGACTGCTGGCGAGATCGAGACGGTCGTCGTCGGGTTCACCGACCACTACGGCCGCCTCAACGGCAAGCGGTTCGATGCAGCGTTCTTCCTCGACTCGGTGGTCGCCGAAGGCACACACGCTTGCGACTACCTGCTCACCACCGACATGGAGATGGAACCGGTGGCCGGCTACCGGTACGCAAGCTGGGACCTCGGGTACGGCGACGTCCACCTGGTGCCCGACCTCTTGACGATGCGGCGCGCCGACTGGCTCGACCGCACGGTGATCGTTCTGTGCGACGTCCGTGACGAGCGCACGCACGACCTCACATCGGTGGCGCCGCGGACGGTGCTGCGCCGCCAGGTCGAGCGCTTGGCCGAGCAAGGCTTGACCGCGAAGGCCGCCACCGAGCTCGAGCACTATCTGTTCCGCACGCCCTACGACGAGGCGGCGCGCAACGGCCATCGCGACATCCAGCCCGCCGGCTGGTACCTCGAGGACTATCAGCTGCTGCAGGGCACCCGGACCGAGCCGTTCCACGCCGCGGTCCGGCGCCACCTCAACCGCTCGGGCGTACCTGTCGAGAGCTCGAAGGGCGAATGGGGGCTCGGCCAGCACGAGGTCAACATCCGCTACGCCGACATCCTCGACGTTGCCGACCGCCACGTGGTCTTCAAGCAGTGCCTGAAGGAGACAGCCGATCGCCACGGCCTGAGCGTCAGCTTCATGGCCAAGTACGCGACCGACCAGGCCGGCTCGAGCTGTCACATCCACCTGAGCTTGTGGCGCGACGGCGCCAACGTCTTCGTCGGCGACGAGGACCTCGGCCTCGGGGACGTGCGAGGGTCCGACGAGCTGCGCTGGTTCCTCGGCGGATGCCTCACCCACGTGCGAGACGTGATGGTGCTGTTCGCCCCGACGGTCAACTCCTACAAGCGTTACGTCGACGGGTCGTGGGCGCCGACGCGGGTGGCGTGGAGCTACGACAACCGCACTGCCGGGTTCCGGCTGGTGGGCCGGGGCGACAGCTTGCGCGTCGAGTGCCGCATACCGGGCGCCGACTGCAATCCGTACCTGGCGCTTGCGGGTCTGGTCGCGGCGGGACTCGACGGCATCACCAGTCGAGTCGATCCGCCGGAGCCGTTCGTGGGCGACGTGTACTCGGCTGCCGAGCTGGCACGTGTCCCGACGACGTTGCGCGAGGCCACCGATGCGTTCGCCGACAGCGCGTTCGCCGTGGCCGCGCTCGGCCCAGACGTGGTCGAGCACTACACGCACTTCTTCCGCACCGAGCAGGCTGCTTTCGACGCCGCCGTGACCGACTGGGAGCGTCAGCGCTACTTCGAGCGCATCTGACGCCGCCGCGAGAACGAAGGAGCTCGAAAGGATGAGGTTGCAGGACAAGGTCGCGCTGATCACTGGCGCCGGGAGCGGCATCGGCCGCGAGTCAGCACTGCTGTTTGCGCGAGAAGGCGCCGCGGTCGTCGCCGTCGACGTGAACGGCGATGCCGCGGCGGACACGGTCGCGATGGTCGAGGAGGGCGGTCGCGCGGCTGCAATCGTCGCCGACGTGTCGAAGGCCGCCGACTGCCAAGCGATGGTCGCGTTCGCAGAGTCGACGTTTGGGCGGCTCGACGTGCTGTTCAACAACGCGGGCGTGATGGTGTCGGGTGACGACGACGCGATCACCACCGACGAGGCCGTTTGGGACCTGACCCTGAACGTCAACGCGAAGGGCGTGTTCCTCGGTTGCAAGTACGGGATCCCCGCGCTGCAACGCGCGGGCGGCGGTTCGGTGATCAACACGGCGTCGTTCGTCGCGCTCATGGGCGCGGCGACGCCGCAGATCGCTTACACCGCCAGCAAGGGCGCGGTGCTGGCGCTGACCCGCGAGCTCGCGGTGGTCCACGCTCGCGATGGCATCCGGGTCAACGCCCTGTGCCCCGGGCCGCTGCGAACCGAGATGCTCATGACGTTTCTGGACACGGAAGAGAAGCGCCAACGCCGGCTGGTGCACATCCCGATGGGCCGCTTCGGCGAGGCTCGTGAGATCGCCCAGGCGGCGCTGTACCTGGCGTCCGACGAGTCGTCGTTCACGACCGGGGCCGACTTCGTGGTCGACGGCGGCATCACCGCCGCCTACGTCACACCCGACTGAACTACTCCTCGATGACCTGCTCGACGAGGGGCAGCACGCGGTGGCGTAGCTGCTCGGTGAGCGCGATCTGGGTGGTGGTGCGGTCGATGCCGCCGACCTCGAGCACCCGTCCGAGCACCTCTTGCAGGTGCTCGTTCGTGCGGGCGACCACCTTGCAGTGGAGGTCACCGGGCCCGGTCGTGGCGTGGGCCTCGAGCACCTCGGGGATGTCGTGCAGGTGAGCGATGACGTCGGCCAGGCGGCCCTGTGCGATCTCGAGGGTGACGAAGGCGAGCACGTCATAGCCCATCGCCCGCAGGTTGAGGTCGGGGTCGAAGCCGCTGATGACGCCGCGCTTCTGGAGCTTGTCCAGTCGTGCCTGTATCGTCCCCCTCGCCACACCGAGCTGTCGGGCCAGCTCCATCACCCCAGCCCGCGGGGTCTCGCACATGGCTCGGATGAGGCGGGCGTCGAGACCGTCGATTCCGGTGGGCAACATGGTCAGTCTGTCTAGCAGATGGGGCAACTCCCTGCACGAACTGACCAGCTTTGCGCGGGCTGGTTGACTCGATCGAACTGCCGGTTCCAGGCTTGGCAGAACAGAGCGCCCAAGGAGGGCCTCCTGATGGAGGAGTGAGCGATGGCGTTGACCGACCTCGAGACCCGGCTGGACGGCTTCCGCGCCAAGGTCGACGGTGTGGTGCAGGCGCACCCGGTCGTGACGAGCAACGCCTACACCCAGTGGTTCGCGCAGGGCGGCGCGAGCCGAGCCGAGGTGCGCCACCTCACCGTGCAGTTCTCGGTCTTCAGCCACCTCTTCGTCGAGGCGCAGCTTCGCAAGGTCATCAACGCCGCCAACCTCGACGCCTACCGCGCCGGCAAGGAGATCCTTCTCAACGAGCTCGGCGTGGTGTTCCGCCCCCGGACAGCGCCCGGCGAGGTCGACGGCGTCGACCCAGAGCTGGTGTCCACCGAGGGCACGGTCGACGGCGGACGCTTCCGCTTCGGTGCAGCTCACTTCGAGTGGCTGCTGCGCTTCGCCAAGCCGATCGGGCTCGAGTTCGACGACCTCGGAAAGCGCCGGCACGGCACGCCGCCGACCTTGTTCTTCTGCGACGAGCTGCTGCGCGTGTATGGCTCCGACGATCCATCGGTCGCCGAGGGCGCGAGCTTCGCGGTCGAGCACTGGGCGGCCGCGGGCTTCTGGAAGGAGCTCATCGCGGGACTCGAGGCCTACAAGTCGCGCGAGTGCGTCGACCTGCCCCTCGCGTTCTGGACCTGGCACGACAAGGTGGAGGACCAGCACGCGGCCCACACCGACCACGAACTGGCCGAGGTCTACGGCGACGGGTGGTTCGACGAGGACCGGTTCATCAGCGGCGCGGTCGAGATGCTCGACGGCGTGCAGGCCTTCTGGGATGGCCTCGAGCGCGACCGCCAAGAGGGGCGTGTCGCATGACCGCAGTTCACGATCTCCCGGTCGTGTCGCCGCCGAAGCTCGGCGGCATCGACCACCTCGAGTGGTGGGTCGGCAATGCCCGCGCCTTCACCGCCTTCCTCACGGCCGCGTTCGGTTTCGACGTCGTGGCGTACAGCGGGCCGGAGATTGGGCGCCGCGACCGCGTGTCGTACCTCCTGCAGCAAGGACGGGTTCGGTTCATGGTCAGCGGCGCGCTCAGTGCCGACTCGCCGATCGCCGAGCACGTCCGCGTGCATGGCGACGGCATCCGCGACATCGCGTTCCTCGTCGACGACGTGCAGGCGACCTACGAGGCCGCGTTGGCGCGCGGCGCGCGCTCCGAGCGACCGGTGCGCGTCGATCAGGATCACAACGGCCGCATCATCCACGCCGCCATCCGCACCTACGGCGAGACCGTCCACACCTTCCTCGACCGGGCCGGCTTCTGGGGCGACTTCGCGCCGCAGTTCGAGCCGGCCGACCTCGCCCGCCCGCCGGGGCCCGATGTCGGCATCACCCGCTTCGATCACGTGGTCGCCAACGTCGAGGAGGGACATCTCGAGGAGTGGGTCGGCTACTACGAGCAGGTGCTCGGGTTCAACCAGCTCGTCCACTTCAG
>CAYSAC010000021.1:0-6756 GCA_964428815.1 uncultured Acidimicrobiaceae bacterium
CTTCCCAAGCTGAGAACGCGGGTTCGATTCCCGTCACCCGCTCTCGAACGTTTGCGCAGGTCAGCCGCCGTGCGGAGCGTCCTTGACGTCGTCCCCGCTGGTGGTCGGCTCGCCCGTCGTGCCATTCGCGTGCCATTCGCGGTCGAGGACGTCGCGGATCATCCCGTCGAGCGCCTTGGCGATGACGACGTCGCGGTCGCGGGTTGCGTGCTGGTAGATGAGCGCAGCACGGGGCGAGGCGTGGCCCATGCGCGCCATCAGCTCCTTCGTGCTCGCACCTGTGGCCGCCGCGAGCGTGTTGCCGGTGTGGCGCAGGTCGTGGATGCGGAAGCCCTCCATGCCGAGCCGCTTCGTGGCCGCGTGCCATGCCGTGTAGAGCGTCGCTCGCCGGAAGGGCCGGTTGCCCGGCCGACCGAGCACGAGGGCTTCGGGGTCGTCAGGCACGGCCACCAGGTGCTTGCGCAGCTCGTCGACGACCGTCTCGGGCAGCGCGACCACCCGCACCCCGGCGTCGGTCTTCGGCGGGCCGGTGAGGTGCGTGCCGTCCTTCAGCACGAGCGTCTGCTCGACGATCCGGACCGCCGCTCGGTCGAGGTCGACGTGCTTGCGACGAAGCGCCTGCAGCTCGCCAAGGCGAAGCCCGGCGAAGCACGCCAGCAGGACGAGCAGCCGGTGCTCAGCACCGACTGCGTCGGCGAGGGCGTAGACCTCGGCGACGGTGGCCACGGGGCGTTCGTCGGGACGCTCCCGGCCGGCGCCATCGATCTGGCACGGGTTCGAGGCGATGCGTCCGTCTTCGACCGCCGTGTTCAGGATCGAGCGCAGCAGCCGGTACGCCTTGGCAGTCGTCGAGTCGCCCGGGTACGGCCCGCTGAGCAGATCGGCGTGCCACGAGCGGACCTTCGCTGCGGTGATGCGGTTCAGCTCGACCTCGCCGAGCGACGGGAGGACGTGGAGGTCGAGCAGCCCCTCGTAGAGCTCCTTCGTCCGAGGACGCAGCGGCCGCTCGTGCAGCCACCGGCGAGCGAAGGCCTCAAGGCTGAGCCGCCCGGCGTTCGGATCGACCCAGTGGCCGCGCTCGAGATCGGTGCGCACCCCGTCGAGGAACCGCCCGGCGTCACCCTTGGCCGCGAAGGTCGTCGGCGCGGTCACGATCTCGCCATCGGGCGTGACGTACCGGACCTGCCAGCGTCCTGACGGCAATCGGCGGACGGATCCGAACTGTCGCTTGCCCGGTTTGTTCGCCACCGGTCAGGCCCCCGGCGGGGTCGTCTCACGGGTCGGCATGTCGCTCGCCTCTCCACGCGGGGCCTTCTCGGCCCGCTGTGCTGGGAAGGCGACCGAGTGACATCCCGGCGCGGTCGCGAGCGCCTGGCGCCGATCGTGGCCGCGATGGCCCGCCGCTGGCAAGGCCCTTCGTTGACGCGCACGTGTCGACGCGGAGAGTCGAGAGCCACTCCTCCACCTCGTCCAGCTCGAACCGAACCCGGCTGCCGATCTTCAGAAACGGGATCCGCCGCTCGAACACCAACCGCCGCACGTGGCGAACGGAGACGTTGAGCAGCTGGGCGAGCTCGTCGACATCGAGTAGCGCACTCTCCACACCACATCCACGTACGCCCGCGAGGCCGCAAGCGCGACGCGAACCTCGCGGCGAACCTCAGCGCCGTTGTCGCTTTGCGAACTGGAAGCGGGCGCAGGCACCCGAATCTCTCGTCGCGATCGAGGGGCTTCGGTAGCGTGAACGACGTGAGCGAGCTCGCCCGGATCGTCCAGGTCGAACACCTCGGTGGCCTCGTGCTGCGGCTGTCGTTCGACGATGGGCTCGTGCGCGACCTCGACCTTGATCCGATGCTGCACGGCGGTGTTCTCGAGGCGCTGCGAGACACAGCGCTGTTCGCCACAGCGCACGTGGACGAGACAGCGGGGACGGTCGCGTGGCCGAACGGAGTCGACCTCGACCCCAACGTGCTGCACGGCGACTACGAGCCGGCGGCGGGCGCGGGACCGAGGGTGTTGGCCGAGCGCCGGCTCAAGCCCGCTGGCTGACGCGGCCGTGCCAGCTGCGTGCCATTAGCAATGGCACGCGAGCGAGATCCAGGGTCAGCGGAGGACAGGCAGCAAGCCCGTGACCAGCGGTTTGTCAGAGGGAAGCTGATGAGGGCGCCAGCGCGATCAGCTTCCCAAGAGCGCCTGTGGCTGCACGAGCTCGCCTACACGCTGCGCTGGATCATCGTGTGGCCGCCGGAGCGACCGGAGGCGGAACTCGAACCGATGCATCCGGTCCACCGCCTCCGGCGCCTAGTGGCGACGCCGATCGCCTCGACGACGATCGCCGATGGATGCTGACGGGAACCGGATGATCGAGCGAGTGCGTCGCCACTGGAGGGGACTGTCGATCACCGTGCTCCTCTCGCTGCTCCCGTTCTGGGAGGTCGTCGCCGGGTCGCGGACCGCCATCTACGGCGACGTCCACGACCAGCACATCGCCTACTACACCGCCGTGTGGCGAGCGATCCGCGCCGGGCGCGCGCCTTGGTGGGACCCGACGACCTTCAGCGGCTTCAACATGCTCGGCGCCGGCCAGGCCGCAATCTTCTACCCGCCCAACGTGCTCTTCGGGTGGCTGGAGGCAACCAACGCGCACCGCTGGTGGCTGGTGCTGCACCTCGCGCTCACCGCCGGCGGGATGTACGCGTGGTCGTACCGCCGGTGGCGCAGCGTGCCGGGCGCGGTGGTGTCCGGGGTGTCGCTCGCGCTGTGCGGGTTCCACGTCTTTCACCTCGTGCACATGAACTGGTTCGCGGGGCTGGCCTGGCTGCCACTCATCTTCCTCGGCCTCGACCTTGTGTCCGAGCGGTGGACCACGCGGCGAGCGCTGGCCCTGGCCGTGCCCCTGGCGATGATGTCCTCCCTCGGCAACCCGCAGCTGCTGTGGATCACGGGCATCGGCGTCGTCGTCTACGCCGCCGGCATCTCCCTCGAGCAGCGCGCGAGGCACCGATCCGACCTCCGTCTGCTGGTGGCGACCGGGCTCGGATTGGGCCTGGCCGCGGTGCAGCTCGTCCCGCTGTGGCTCTTCAGCCGGACGAGCGGCCGGCCCCGCCTCACCCAAGCCGAGGCGTTCGAGTACCCGATGCACCCCAAGCACCTCGTGAACCTCGTCTTCCCGTACGCGTTCGGCGGCGCCAGCCAGAAGCCGGGCTTCGAGTCGCCGTTCCTCGCCGGCCCGTGGCCGGTGCACGAGGTCCTCGCCTACGCCGGCGTCACGGTGCTCGTCCTCGCCGGCATCGGCGCCTGGGCGCGGCGCCGCGAGCGGGTCGTGTGGGCGAGCCTGGCGCTCGGCGTCATCGCGCTGCTCGTCGCGCTGGCCGACAGCACACCGGTGGGGGAGATCGTGTACCGGACCGTGCCGTTCGCGTCCGGGCTCCGGGCGTGGGGCAGGACCGCCCTGCTGACCCAGTTGGTGCTCGCGCTGCTGGCCGGCGCCGGCGTTCGGACCGTCCTCGAGGTACCCCGCCGCGCGATCGCCCCCCTCGTCGGCGCCATCGCCGCCATCGCCGCTGGCGCGCTGCTGCTGCCCCACGTCGAGCGGCTCGGCCGTGTCTTGGCGCCCGGCTCGTTCGGACTCGTCGCGCGCGGCCTGCCCGTCGTGCTCGTCATCCTGCTGCTCACCGCGACCTTGCTGGCGCCGCACGCGCCCCGGGCCGGTCCCGCGTTGCTCGTCGCGGTGGTCGTGTTCGATCTGGTGACCTTCGCCCATGCCGCGGAGTGGAGCGGGAGCGGCCTGCCACGCGCGCAGGAGGCGGCGTTCTTCGACCCGGACGGCACGCCTCAGTTCGGGGAGCCGTTCGACGCCCGCGGCGGGCTCGACCGGTGGGCGTCCAACGCCGCCTTCCGCGCCGTCCCGCTCGTCACCGGCGCCCGCGCCGTCAACGGCTACGACCCGTTGATCCAGGCCGACTACGCGGAGACCGTCGCCGGCCTCAGCTACCTCGGCTTCCCCAACCGTCCAGACCTCTGGTCCGAGAGCTGGATCAGCGACGTGCTGCGCGTGACGACCCTCGTGCTGCCGACCGACATCACCCCGACCGGAAAGGGCTGGCGGCGCGAAGGGCCGATCCCCGACGGGTCGTTCATCCGCTGGACCCGCACGCCCCGCTTCGCCGACGCCTACCTCGTGGCGGGGGCAGAGATCGCGCCGCTCGAGGAGGTACGCGAGCGGTTGGCCGATCCGGCGACGCCGCTGACCCGCAAGGCGCTGGTCGAGGAGCCGCTCGAGGTCACCCTGGCCGGGTCGGGTGCCGCCGGGGACGTCCTCAGCGCCGACCTCCGCAGCGAGCCACGCGTGATCGTCGAAGCCAACCGAGACGCGCTGCTGGTCCTGTCGGTGGCCTGGACCGAAGGGTGGGAGGCGACCGTCGACGGCGCGGATGCCCCGGTCCTGCGCACCAACGGTGCGGTGATCGGCATCCCCGTTCCTTCCGGCGAACACACCGTCGCGCTCCGGTTCGTCCCACCGGGGCTGCCCCTCGGCGCACTGGCATCGGCGCTGTCGCTGCTGCTGCTCGTCGCGATCGAACCAGGGCTGCGGTGGGTCCGCCGCCGTCGCGGCCGCTCAGATGTCCCAGCCGTCGAAGAGCATGAGGGTGTGGAACCAGTCCTCGGACATGTCCCGGTAGGTCCAGACCGGTAGGTAGAGCACGAACGCGGTCAGGGCCGCGACCCCGATGACGATCGGCACGACCGCGCCGAAGCGCCAGCGCTCCCGCACCCATCGAGCCGCCCACGTGACGCCGATCGCCATGAACGGGACGAGCGGCGTGAGGTAGTAGAGGAACCCGGGTCGCAGCACGATCAGCCACACGAGGTGGAGGGTCGCCCACGCCAGCAGGACCAGCTCGACCGTGCGGTCGCGCCGCCGCCACCAGACCGCCAGCAAGAGTGGCAGCGCGGCGACGAAGGACCACCACAGCGCGGGGTTACCGAGTGCGAGGTGGACCGAGAGGCGACCCGGTGCGTGCGCCGACCCGTAGGAGGTCGGCCGCTGCAGGATCAGCCAGGTGAGCGGCGAGCTGTCACGGGGGTGGTCGACCCGGAACCCACGGTGGTAGTCGAACATGTCCTTCTGGAGCCGGAAGAAGCCGCCCGGACTCATCCCGTCGGCGAAGTGCCCGGCGTAGGTGGCGATGTAGACGCCGACCGGGACGACGAATAGCGCAAGCGCCGCGGTCACGAGCGCCCGCCGATCGCGGCGCGCTGGGATCATGAACGCGAGCAGCACGCCGAGCAGCGCCGCTCCCACCTGCCACTTGCACGCGACCGCCGCGCCGAGCAGGGCACCGGCTCCGATCAGCCAGGGCGAGAGGTCACGCCGGTCGTGCCGATCGAGATGGATGACGATGCACAGCGCGGCGCCGACGACGAACGCCGGCAGGGGGCTGTCGAGCAGGCCGGTCCGGCTCTGCACGATCAGCAGCCCATCGGTGGCGACCAGGGCGGCGGCAAACGTCGCCCACCACACCGAGCCCACCAGCCGCCGGGTGAGCAGCCAGGTGAGCGGGATCGTGGCGATGCCAAGGACGAGGGCACCCAGGCGCCAGCCCAGGGGCTCGTCGCCGACGAGCTCGATGCCACCAGCGATGATCCACTTCGCCAGCGGGGGGTGCTCGAAGTTCTTGCTGAAGTCGCCGTCGAGGTACGCCCGCGCCGCCGGCACGTAGTACGACTCGTCCCAGCTGAACCCGGATTGGGCGCCGATGCGCAGGCCACGGGGCAAGCCGCCGGCGATCGTCACGCTGACCAGCAGGAGCACGTGCCACCACCGCCACGGCGGGGCGATGGGCGCTTCCAGGGGAGATGGGCCGTTGATCTCTTGCATAACCACGGTGCGTGGTGGTTTACTGGCTCCCAGGCGCACGGTCAGTAGCGTCGCACAACCGATAAGCAGGGGGATGCACCGATCCCGCTCGCGTTCCAAGTTGGTCGCGTGAGTGAGCGGGGGAGCAGAGCGCGAAACCGGCCCCACCTCAAGCGGGAGCAGAGGACCGGGCATGAAACGAATGAGCATGCGCAAGGCCGGAGCGGCGATGCTCGCGGTGGGCATCATCACGCTCACCGGCGGCTTCGTCATCAACGGGACGGCCTTCGCCGCGGACCCGCCCACCCACACCGCGGCGCCCGCCGGTGCCGACACCCACCTGAAGGACTCGCAGCACGGCGCTACGTACGCGTCTGCGTACAGCGCATCCGCGTGCTCGGAGGACGAGATCGTCGCGCCGCAGGGGCTCCCCTACGCGTGGCACTTCGTCGTGCCCGACTTCCCCGGCGGCCAGAACGGCGGCACCCCTGACCTGACGTCCGTGCGGGCCACCTTCGCCACCGCCGGCGTCGTCGAGAACGGGTTCGTGGTCCAGAGCGGCAAGGGCTGGTACCTCTTCACCGCGACAGCGGACACGCTGAATGAGGCGTACGGCTTCGCCAACGTCGACGACAACACCCCACCCCTCACGGAGATGAACCTCAGCCACACCTGCGGCCCGGCCCCATCCTCGAGCAGCAGCAGCTCGGCCTCGAGCAGCAGCCCGTCGTCCAGCAGCTCGTCGTCCAGCAGCTCGTCGTCGTCCTCGAGCAGCAGGTCGCACACCAGCTCGTCCCAGGAGAGCAGCAGCTCGTCCCAGGAGAGCAGCAGCTCGTCCCACGAGAGCAGCAGCTCGTCCCACGAGAGCAGCAGCTCGTCCCACGAGAGCAGCAGCT
>CAYSAC010000021.1:6856-26584 GCA_964428815.1 uncultured Acidimicrobiaceae bacterium
CGTCCTCGAGCAGCAGCTCCCTGTCCACGTCGGAGTCCACGAGCTCGTCGACCCAGAGCAGCACGACGAGCCAGACCTCCACGATCATCACCTCGAGCAGCCAGCCGTCGTCGTCGAGCAGCTCGGCGACCTCCACGGACGTGAGCGGCACCTCGTCAGAGCAGACGTCCACCAGCTCGGAGGTCACGGCGGCAGTCGCGGGTAGCAGCGCAGAGCGGACCTCGACCAGCCCGGACGTCAGTGGTGCCGACCTGGCCCGCGGCCCGGCGGTCGGTGGCACGACCCTGCCCCGCACCGGCCCCGCCATCGATCCCGGCCTGCTGCTGATGCTCGGCGGCGCGCTGATCGTGGCCGGCGTCCTCATGGTGAGGTACGCCCCCCAGGAGGCCAGCGCCTTAGCTCCCTAGCGCCTTAGCTCCCTAGTCGATAGCTGCCGTGCATCTGCTCGGCAGCACTGACCCGTGAGCGGGGGGCCTTCGGGCCCCCCGCGCTCGTTTTGCAGGTACCAGGGCGAACGGCGACGAACCTGGCCCTATGCGCCGCCGCACGCTCCTCGTCTCCGCGCTCCTGATCGCGCTCCTCGCCCCACCCGCCCTCGCGATCCCGATCGGCGGTGGGCCACCCGTCCCGGCGCCCGTCGGCGAGGTCGCTGGCGTCTGCGACCCGATCGACCCGGCGCACTGCCTCCTCCCGTTCCCGAACGACCACTTCACGGTCGCCGACGTGTCGACGGCGACCGGTCGGCGGGTGAACCTGAGCGCGTTGGCGCTACCGACCAACGTGGCCGGCAAGCCGTGGGACCCGACCGAGTGGAACCGCAACGACGGCTTCTCGCCGGGCACGCCGATCCTCACCCGCGTCCCAGGTCTCGACCTGCACGAAACGTGGGGCATGGAGGCGGACCAGATCACGGACCTCCAGCAGTCGCTGCGCGATGACGCGCCGATCGTGCTGCTCAACGCGTCGACCGGCGAGCGCCACCCCTTCCTCTCCGAGCTCGACACCCACCCGCAGACCACGGACGGCGAGCGGCTGCTGATCATCCGTCCGGTCCAGAACCTGGCCGACGGCCAGCGCTACATCGTCGCCCTGCGCAACCTCCGCGACGGCAGTGGCGCTGACATCCCCGCCGGTCCCGCGTTCGCAGCGCTGCGCGACGGCACGCCCGCCCCCCCGACCGCACCTGCGGTGGAGGCCCGACGGGTTGCGATGGAACGCACGCTGGACGACCTGGAGGTGCACGGCGTGCCCCGCGCTGACCTGTTCCTCGCGTGGGACTTCACCGTCGCCAGCGAGCGCAACCTGACCGAGCGGGCGCTCAACATGCGCGACGAAGCGTTCGCGCTGCTCGGCGACACCGACCTCGCCGACGCATCGATCCAGGGCGACGCGCCGACCTTCACGATCACCGAGGTGATCGAGCGGACACCCGCCGAGAGCCGCGGCACCGCGCGCACGGTCAAGGGGACGGTGACGGTCCCGAACTTCCTCACGCCGCAGCAGGACGCGACGATCGCCAGCCCGGGGCCGGTCCGCGACGCCGTCCACCAGCTCGAGGACGCTCTGGAGCCCCCCGATCCGTCCGGTGAGGCCTTCGACCTCGTCGGCGACGAGTCGGCGACGCTCGCGGCACCCGGCTCGCGCATCCTCTACGGCGCGGACGGCCTGCCCCAGCAGAACCCGGTGCAGCCCACCGTCGAGATCCCCTTCGATTGCCACCTGCCCCACCAGGCGAACGTCGCCGCTACGGACCGCTTGGCCGACGGCATGCTCTACGGCCACGGCCTGCTCGGCTCTCGGGCCGAGGCCGGCGGCAGCAGCACCGAGGACCTGCGCCTGCGCGGCTTCGCGGTGTGCGCCGTGGACTGGTGGGGGATGTCCTTCGCCGACCTCCCGAACGTCGTCACGATGCTGCTCGACATGTCCAACTTCCCGTCGCTGGCCGATCGGTCCCAGCAGGGCTTCGTGAACTTCCTCTACCTCGGACGGGCGCTCGCGCACGCCGAGGGCTTCGCCGCCGATCCCGCGTTCCAGGATGACGCTGGCAGCCCGCTCATCCGGACCGGTTCGATCGTCTATGACGGCAACAGCCAGGGCGGGATCATGGGCGGCGCGCTCACCGCCCTCGCCCCCGACTTCACGCGGGCCAAGCTCGGCGTGACCGGCATGAACTACTCGACGCTGCTCAACCGCAGCGTCGACTGGGAGGGCTCGTACGCGACGGTCGCCTACGCCACCTACCCGGGCAAGATCGAGCAGCAGCTGCTGTTCGCTCTCATCCAGATGCTGTGGGATCGGGCCGAGGCCAACGGCTACGCCAACCACATGACCGTCGATCCGCTGGCGAACACGCCTCCGCACCAGGTGATGCTGCAGGTCGCCTACGCCGACCACCAGGTCGCCAACATCACCGCCGAGATCGAGGCTCGCACCGTCGGCGCCAAACTCAAGTCGCCCGCATTCGGATCGGACGCGCCGCATTGGTCGGTCGACCCACTGTTCGGCATGGCGCCGGCGCAGTACGAAGACGCCAGTTCGGGCCAGTCCGTGCTCGTCTACTGGTACTCAGCAGATCGCGGAAACACGCTCCCGCCCAACGGCAACATCCCGTCCTCCTCTGGCGGCGACCCCCACAGCGACCCCCGCAAGGACAACAAGGCGTCGGATCAGGTCGCGTGGTTCCTGCGGACGGGTCAGCTCATCGACGTGTGCGGCGGCGCGCCGTGCGTCACCACGGACGCCACACGCAGCAACGGCTGACCTGATTCATTGGATCTGCGTCTCACAGCTGGCGTTGAAGGTGTCGGTTCCTGCGCCCCCGATGCACACGTCGATCTGAGTGCCGCCGTTCAGGCTGTCGTTGCCGGCACCGCCGAGAAGGCAGTCGTTCCCGCCCGCACCTGAGATCGTGTCGACCACGGCGCTGCCGGTGATCAGCTCCGCGTTCGCGTTTCCGTTGATCGTCCCCGTTCCGCTGCGCTTGGCGGTGAGGGAGATGGCGGCGCACTGCGTTGGCTTCAGGTCATTGGGCGTGATGCTGCGGGTGTCATCTTCAGCCTTGGTGACGGCAACCGTGTTGGCCGAGGTCTGCGCCGTCGCGGCGACGGTGAGGATGATGGCAATCGCAACGAGGGGCAACCAGCGCACTCTGCGACTCATGGCTGAACAGCAGACGCCGCGAGCGGGATCGATTCGTCCGGTGTCTCTATGTGGCTGGCCTCGATGGCAGTCACGATGTAGCGGTAGACCCGCGTGCCGTCAACGACGTGGTACACACCGCCGTCGCGATGCAGAATCGGAGCGCCGGTGTGATCCGCGATGCGAGCGAGCGCGTTGATGCTCTCGACGTCGATGATGAGTCCCGACGTCAGCTCGGCGGTGCGCACGGGCAGGAGGTAGTTGCGGTACCGGCGCTCGATCAGGCTGGTCTCGTCGCCGCGAGCCGCCCGGAGAAGCCAATCGATCCACAAGGCGGCGATGATCAACGTGAGGGCCAGCGCCACCGCACGGATCGCGGCAACGGAGAGGGACTGGCCGAGAACGTCGATGTTGTTGTCGCGCTCGAGCGGAACGCTCAGCAACCCACCTTGGCTGGGCGCGAGCGTGTCGCCTCCGGGCACAGCGAGGTACATCTCGAGGTCGTCGAGCTTGAACTCGAGCTTGGCCGCGAACACGCCGGCGGATGCGGCATCGTTGCGGTGCACCTCCCGGTCGACCGACGCCTCGACGAGAACGGTGTAGACGTCGCGCTTGATGCCGGTGGCGCTCTCCATTCCAGCGATCGTTGCGCGCAGATCGCTCAGGTCCAGCGTCCCGCTCGTGTGCGCTTCGCTGCCTTCGAAGTGCGTGGGGTCGGCGAGGTCGAACGGGTAGGTCCAACCATCGGCGTCCATCACCGTCCCGCTGAGCGAGAGGTCGCCCGCGGCGACGAGAGGCACGGCTGATGACGCGCGGTAGGTGAAGCCGATGTCGACCCGGTCGACGAGGTTGAGGAAGATCGGTTGTCCCGAGCTGACCTGATCAGCCTGGTACACCGCTGTCCCACCCGGTGCCGCGCCGGTGTAGAAGAACTCGCCGCGATCATCGAACGGCAGGTCGCTGGTGGTGTGCGTCGTCGACGGCCTGGTGAAGGCGAACGCTAGAGCGCCGAGGGCGACTGCCGTCGCCACCAGCAACCTTGGCTCGACATGACCCCACATCGGCCAGCTGCGTGCCGGCTTCACGGGCTTCGCGGGGCCTGCCTCGTTGTTGCGGCGCCGACGCCGCCGACCCTTGGTGGCAACCGGAAGGACCGCGACGCCCGCCAGTGTGGCGACCCCTGAAGGCGCAGCCGCTCGCTGGACGTGGTTCCCCAATCCGGGGAGCCTCATCTCCATCGTGCCGATGAGCGCAGTGACCGACGGACGGTCGGTGTCGATCCAGGTGTTGTTGTCGCCCTTGAAGACGAACTGATCACCGTCGCGCCCGATGATGCGATGCAGCACGATCGTGTGGAGCGAGTCGCTGCGGTAGGCGACGACGTCGCCCACTCGGTACGACGGCTGGGCCCGGACGATGGCGAGATCGCCCCGATGCAGCGTCGGCTCCATGCTCGTGCCGTACGTGGTGACATACGTCGACGAGCCACCGAGGGCTGTTGGTGCGAGCGCCAACCAGCAGACCACTCCCAGCGCGGCGCCGACGATCGAGAAGGCGCGCCGGAGCGGACTTCTCGTCAGGCGGCGCCACGGTCGCAAGAGGGTTTTCATCGGTGCACCTCGCGCTACTGCGCGATGACAACTCGAAGGTTGGTTGCCGCGGCCACGGTCGCCTGAGGGCTCGTGACGACACAGGTGACGGCGGTAGCCACGTTCGTGCACGTGTACCAAGATCCGGCCGGCGCCAGCTGCGACTTGAGCGTCGAGCCGACGGCCGGCGTCGAATCAAGCGAGAAGGTGACCGAGTCGATGTTGCTCGGGTTCGACGCGTTGAGGTTGTACTTCACCGAGCTCACGACAAAGCCCGTGATCGCTCCGGATCCGTCGCCGGCTTGTGTCGCGCCGACGGTGTTCGATGCGGTGTAGGCGTACGCCCCGGTTGCAAGCGCAACCGGAAGGGCCACCGCCCACAACCATGACCTCCGTGCTGTTCTCATTCTCGCCCTCCTCCATGGGCAAGTGCGGGGCCAAGCGGCCCCGCACTCGTCACACCTCTTGGTTCTCTCAGTCAGCGACGACGACTTGGAGCGTCGTGATCGGCGTGACGGTCGCCTGCGGGGTGACCGTCGGGCACGTGACCGCCACTGCGACGTTGGTGCACGTGTACCAGCTGCCACCCACCTTGGTCTTGATCGTTGAGCCGGCAATCGGCGTCGAATCGAGATCGAACGTGATCGAGTCGACCTTGGTCGGGTCAACGGCGTTGAGCCCGTAGCGGACGCTGCTCACCACGTAACCGGTGACCGCACCCGAACCGTCGCCAGCCTTGGTGGCCGGCACGGTGTTCGATGCGGTGAACGCGAAGCTGCCCACACCGATCGCCCTGCAAGCACGGCGCCGCCGAGAATGGCTCGGCCGCGAAACTTCTTCATGACGGACATCGCCTGCTCCTTGCTCGTGCGACGCCCTTGGCGGGTCGTCGTCTCTTTGTTGTGGAGGCGTTGTCGCCACGTTGTGAATCGACCTGAAACAAGAATTCGCCCAATTCAGCGCTTCCAGACGAACGGCGACAGAACCGCTGCCCGGTAGCGCGATCGCACTAGTCCAGGTGCGCTGACCTGGTCCTACGCGTACGTCCGGAGCGCGCCGGCCATGTGTTCGGAGCGGTGCGCAGCCGCGGACGACCCCATAGGGTCCTCGTCATGACCACAACCTCGACGCGCCTCCGGCGCCGTCGTTGCCGGCTGCTCGCTGGCGCTCCCGACGCCGGCGTGCTGGACCCTGAGGAGCGCTCATGACGCTCACCTCCCGCCGGCTCGGCCCACTCACCGTGTCTGCCCAGGGGCTCGGGTGCATGGGGATGAGCGAGTTCTACGGCGGCGCCGACGAGGGCGAGTCGGCCGCGACCATCCACCGCGCGCTCGACCTCGGCGTGACGTTCCTCGACACCGCCGACGTCTACGGCCCCCACACCAACGAGGAGCTCGTAGGGCGGGCCATCGCCGGACGCCGCGACGAGGTCACCCTCGCCACCAAGTTCGGCATCGTGCGCGACCCCGACAACCCGGCACGCCGGCGCATCGACGGGTCGCCCGCCTACGTGCGATCCGCGTGCGACGCGTCGCTCGGTCGGCTCGGCCTCGACCACATCGACCTCTACTACCTGCACCGACCCGACCCGACGACGCCCATCGAGGACACGGTCGGGGCGATGGCCGAGCTCGTCGACGCGGGCAAGGTCGGCCACGTCGGGCTATCCGAGTGCGGGCCGGACACGCTGCGGCGCGCGTGCGCGGTCCACCCGATCGCGGCGCTGCAAAGCGAGTGGTCCTTGTGGAGCCGCGACGTCGAGGACGTGCTACCGACCGCGCGCGAGCTTGGCGTCGGCATCGTCGCCTACAGCCCGCTGGGCCGTGGCTTCCTCACTGGTCAGATCACCTCGCCGGACGACTTCGGCGACGACGACTTCCGCAAGCACATGCCCCGATTCCAAGGCGACGCGTTCGCCAAGAACCTCGAGCTCGTCGCGCAGGTGCGCCGCCTCGCCGAGGCCAAGGGCTGCACACCAGGCCAGCTCGCGCTGGCGTGGGTGCAGGCTCAAGGAGAGGACGTGGTCCCGATCCCAGGCACCAAGCGCCGCAGCTACCTCGAGGAGAACGTCGGCTCGGTGGACGTCGAGCTCAGCACAGAGGATCTCGCCGCCATCGACGCTGTGTTCGACGGGGCCGTCGCCGGCGAGCGCTACCCAGACATGCGTACCGTGCGCATGGACACCCCGGCGAAGGCCTGATGATGACGACGGCAACGATGACATGGATCGGCGAGACCCGCTCAGAGCGGGGCGTCGACGAGCGCCGGTTCGACCTCGACCACCGCTGCCGCACGGTCCCCGCCGTCGTGCTCACGCCGACCGGTGCCACCGCGCCGATGCCGCTCGTCGCTGTGGGCCATGGCGGCACCAACCACAAGAAGGCAGAAGTCGCGCGCTTCGTCTGCCGGCGGCTCGCCCGGCGCGGCGTGGCCGCCGTCGCCATAGACGCGCCGTTCCACGGCGACCGCGACGATCCCGGCGAGCGTTGGACGGTCGACGCGCCGGCGGCTGAGCGCCTGGCCAAGCTGCGCGACGTCGGCCTCATCGACGTCATGGTCGAGGACTGGACCGAGGCGGTCGCGGCGGTGCAGAGCCTGCCCGAGGTCGGCGCCGGGCCCGTTGGCTACTGGGGCTGGTCGCTCGGCACCCACTTCGGGCTGCCGTACGTGGCGAGCGCGCCGACGCTCACAGCGGCCGCGCTCGGGCTCTACGGCACCATCCTCCCCCGCCATGCCGAGGCCGCGGCCGAGGTGCGCTGCCCCGTCCACTTCACCGTGCAGTGGCACGACGAGCTCGTGCCCCGCACCTCCGCGCTCGACCTGTACGACCGGTTGGCGAGCGAGGACAAGCGGCTCGTCGCCCACCCGGGCCGCCACGTCCAGGTGCCGAAGGCCGAGCTCGAGGAGAGCGTCGACTTCCTCGTCGCCAGGCTCGCCGGACCAGGCTGAACCGGAAGAACCGGCCGGCCGCGCTCAAGACGCTACGGAGCGGCGCCGATGCTGACTGGTGCCCTGCCGCAGCATCCGTCGCGCAACCGTCATCGCCTCCCTCGTCGCCGCGGCCCTGATCGCACCGTTCAGCGCGCCTGTGAATGCCCAACCCGGTGACCCGATCCGGCCGATCTGCTTCCCGGTCGAAGGCTCGGTCTCCTACACCGACACCTTCGGCGCCGCCAGAAGCGGGGGCCGCACCCACGAAGGCCAGGACCTCATGGGCAAGCGCATGCAGCGTCTGCTCGCCGCGGTCGACGCGAAGGTCACCTCGGTCAAGCACGATCCCGCCGGCAACTACGTCTTCCTCACCGACGACGAGGGCTGGACCTACCGGTACATCCACCTCAACAACGACACGCCCGGCACCGACGACAGCGCCAACCGCTTCGAGGAGGCGTTCGCGCCCGGCCTCAAGCCGGGCATGCGAGTGCGGGCCGGCGAGCACATCGCCTACCTCGGCGACAGCGGCAACGCGGAGTCGACCTCGCCCCACCTGCACTTCGAGATCCGCGATCCGAGCGGCGTGCCCATCAACGGCTACGAGTCTCTGAAGGCAGCCACCAGCTGCGAGACCAAGGTCGCGTCCGGGACCTTCGCGCCGTTCCGAACGGTCGAGGCGCTCATCGCGCAGCAGTACCGCGACCTGCTCGGCCGCGAGCCCGACACCGGCGGACTACTCCATTGGATGGCGCTGCTCAACGACGGTGTTATCAGCCCTGCGGTCATGGCCGGCCAGATGCTGACCTCGCCGGAGTTCGGGCAGCTGGCCGCGCCGGTCGTGCGCCTCTACGAGAGCTACTTCGACCGGTCGCCTGACGCCAGCGGCCTCACCTACTGGATGGACCAGCGCCGCCTCGGCGTCCCGCTGAACCAGGTGTCGACCGCGTTCGCCGGCTCGCAGGAGTTCACCACGCTCTACGGCGCGCTGACCGACAGCGGGTTCGTCGAGCTCGTCTACCGCAACGTCCTCGCGAGGACCGTCGACGCCGGCGGGCTGCAGCACTGGGTCGGCCAGCTCGGCTCCGGGCTGTCGCGCGGCGACGCCATGGTCGAGCTCTCCGAGTCGGCCGAGAACATCGCCCGCACCGCGGCCGACGTGCGCGTGACGGTCGCCTACCTCGGTCTGCTCGGCCGGGCGCCGGAGCCCGACGGACTGGCCTACTGGCGAGACAAGCCCGTCGCGCTCGTCGCCGGCATCCTCGGCTCGGCCGAGTACAGCGCGAGGGTGACGAAGCTCGGCACGATCTAGCGACTCCCAGCCGTCAGCCCGAGAACGAAGGTCTCCCACGGCACGGGGGCACCGCGCAGCGAGAGGACGCCGCGGGGTTCGAGCTCGAAGCCCCCATCGGCGACGAGATCTCGCACGGTCTGGGTGACGAGGACCTGCCCCGGTTGCGCTTCGGACGCGAGCTGTCGAGCGACGTCGACCGCCGAGCCCCGGTAACCGCCGTCGACCGGAGAGCACTCTCCGCTGTGAAGCCCGACCGCGATCTCGTGCCCGGCGGCTCGTAGCTCGCGCACGAGGGCGGTCGCGCAGCGAAGCGCTCGAGCCGGACCGTCGAAGGTCGCCGTCACGGGCGGTCGCTGGAGGAGCCCGCGGCACCGTTCGACGATGGCTTCGATCTCGGAGCGCCGTCGCTCTGACGTGACGTCGACCGCCAGGACCGTCACCAGGACGCGCTCGGGCTCCATGGTCCCCGTCACCCTGCCGATGAAGGCGTCGATCGCCTCAGTGATCTCGTCGACGACGTCGGACACACAGATGAGGTGCACGTCAGAGTCGAGGACCACGAGCTCGGCTCCGGGGATGCGATCCGCGATGTATCGCGCCTGCCCGACCGGAACGACCACATCGCGCTCCGCGTGGACCACGAGCGTCGGTACATCGATGGTGGGCAGCACGGACCGCACGTCGGCGTTCAACGCCGCCCACAGGAACCTCGTCGCCGACGCGGGGCTGGCCGAGAGCTGCTGGTAGCGGGCCCAGTAGTCCCGGACGCCCGGGTCCTTCGCACGGCTGGGC
Organism: uncultured Acidimicrobiaceae bacterium; assembly: GCA_964428815.1. Taxonomy (GTDB): domain Bacteria; phylum Actinomycetota; class Acidimicrobiia; order Acidimicrobiales; family CAYSAC01; genus CAYSAC01. Next base: position 16,601 of record CAYSAC010000021.1, read on the forward strand.
GCGTAGGCGCTGATCGCAACACCGGTGCCCCAGTTCGCCTCCAAGTTCTGCACGAAGGACTCGACGATCGCGAGATCGAGTCCGACGTCGTAGTCCGGGGCCGCCAGAGCACGTGCGAAACCGCCGACGAGAGCGAGCGCCTGCACCCGTTCGGGATGGCGCGATGCCAAGAGGAGCGCCGTCGGGGCACCAGCGGAGACCCCGAGCACGACAGCACGCTGCGAACCGACGGCCTCGAGCACGGCCACCGCGTCGTCGAGCCACTGCGCGGCATCCACGTCCTCGGGTCGGTCCGAGAGGCCCATGCCCCGCTTGTCGAACGAGATGAGACGTCCGATCGAGGTGAGCCGGCGCACGAGGCGATCGGTCGGCGCGTTCCACCAGATGTCGAGGTGGCTCACGAACCCCGACACCGCCAGGATGTCGATCGGTCCGTCCCCGGCGACCTGGAACGCGATGCTGACGCCGTCGGGACAACGGGCGTACCGGACCGGTGATCGGGCGATGGCCTCAGTCGGCGCGCTGGGCACCGTCGTCGGTGCGATGAGCCCTGGATCGTGGTCGAGCACCGCCTGCTCCATCCGACGGAGCTCGCCCCCCGGCTCGAGGCCGAGCTCGGTGCACAGCAAGGTGCGCGCTCGCTGGTACGCGGCCAGCGCCTCAGCCTGCCGTCCGCTGCGGTACAGCGCGACCATCAGGTAGCACGACAGCCGCTCGCGGAACGGGTGCTCCCGCACCATTGCCTCGAGCTCGCCGACGAGCCCCTCGTCTCGACCGACGGCGAGGTCGGCCGAGATGCGCGCCTCGAGCGCCGACAGGTACTCCTCCTTCAGACGGACGCCCTCCGCCGCCAGGCCGGTGTGCGGTGCCACCCTGCGAACGGTTCGCCACGCCAGAGCGCCACAGCTTGCGCGAGGTGGGTCCGGGCTGGGCCGCTCGCTCCCTGCCGACGGGCTTCGTCGCCCTTGCGAACGAGCGCGCGGAACCGACTGACGTCCACATCATCCGGCCCGAGGCGAAGCACGTAGCCGGAGGGCTCGGTTGCGATGATGTCGGAGCCGAGCGCCTGGCGAAGGTTCCACACATAGGTCTGCAGCGTCTTGCGGGCGGCCGCCGGTGGCGTGTCGCCCCAGAGCGCTCCGATCAGCGACTCCGTCGGCACGACTGCGCCGGGGCTGAGGGCGAGCGCGGACAGCAGCGACCTCTCCTTGGTGGCGCCGAGCGCGACCTCGTCGCTCGCCCCGTCGACGCGGAGCGGCCCGAGCAGGTTGATCTGCACCGCGACACCGTACGACGCGACTGCGAACGTCGCAGTCGCCATCGCACTGGGCTGGATCACGCCTGGACCATGGCTGGAGCGCCAGATGGTCCTCTCACCTCTCGGCCCGCGACTTCGCGCAGGCCCGATGAGAGGAGACAAGCCATGCCGCGTTTCGTCGTGGAGCGGACCTTCCCGGACGGACTGGACATCCCAGTCGACGCGCTGGGGGCCAAGACCTGCCTCGGGGTCGTCCAGAACAACGCCGAGGAGGCGGTGACGTGGGTGACGTCCTACGTCTCGACCGACAGGACCAAGACCTACTGCGTGTACGACGGTCCGGCCCCCGAGGCGATCGAGCGCGCCGCCGTCGCGAACGGGCTGCCGATCGACCACATCGCCGAGGTGCGAGTCCTCGACCCCTACTTCTACGTCGGGGCGCAGTCATGAAGGGCCGCGCCGCGATCGCAGCGGCCGCGGTCGTCGTCGCGGCCGGCGTCGGTGCTGCCGCGATCGCCGGCGCCGCGGGCGGCGGCTCCGAGCTGGCGTCCGTACGGCGCGCGACGTCCAAGTACCACCGCGTCGCCGTAGCGGAGGCCGACGGCTACGAGTCGTTCCTCGATTGCTTCGATGCGGAGGCGGGCGGCATGGGCCAGCACTACGTCGACCTCCCGCTGGACGACGTGGTCGACGCCGCCCATCCCGAGGCGATGGTGTACGAGGTCAGGGGAGACGATCTGAAGCTCGTGTCCGTCGAGTACATCGTGCCCAACTCCGAGGCGGTCGCCGCTGATCCGCCGCGGCTCCTCGGTGAGACCTTCCACCTGAACGAGGTGCTCGACGTCTGGGTGCTCCACGCCTGGATCTGGCGGCACAACCCGACCGGGATGTTCGAGGACTGGAACCCCGACGTCGGCGCCTGTCCCGAGGCGACACCAGCGCCGTGATGTGTCGATCCCGCCCGCTGACCGGCGGGCGGGATCACATCACGCGCCGCCCTCGACGACGAGGGTCACCGGTACGTTGCCTCGTGTCGCGTTGGAGTATGGGCAGACCTCGTGCGCCTCGTAGACGATCTCGTCGGCATCGTCCTGGGACATGCCAGGCAGCACGACCTTCAGCTCGACCTCGATCCCGAAGCCGCCGGCGTCGTTCATGGCGAGCCCGACGCTCGCGGTCACCGTCGACCCGGTGATGTCGAGCTTCTGGCGGCGGGCTACGACGCTCATCGCGCTCTGGAAGCAGCCGGCGTAGCCGGCCGCGAACAGCTGCTCGGGGTTGGTCCCCGGCGCACCCGAGCCGCCCAGCTCCTTCGGGGGGACGAGCATGACGTCGAGGTTGCCGTCTGAGGACGAGGCGCGCCCGTCGCGTCCACCGGTTGCAGTGGCGACGGCGGTGTAGAAGATGGCCATCGGCGCAGCGTAGGTCCACCACTACGCTCTCGACGATGGAGCAGACCGGCGAGGCGTGGTACCTCGAGCCCAGCGGTCCCTTGCGCGGTGACGTGGTCGTCGCCGGGTCGAAGAACGCTGTCACCAAGCACATGGTCGCGGCGCTGATGGCCGACACGCCGAGCACCATCACGAACGCGCCGGATGTCGGCGATGTCGGCATCACCGCCGACATCCTGCGGTCGCTCGGCGTGGGCGTCGCGGTCGAGGGCGACACGGTCGTCGTCGACCCGGTCGACGAGCCGGTGCCGCGCGTGCCCACCGAGTACACGGGCCTCAACCGCATCCCCATCCTCCTGCTCGGACCGCTGCTGCACCGCAGCCACGAGGCGTTCGTGCCGCTCGTCGGCGGCGATCGCATCGGCGCAAGGCCGGTCAACTTCCACGTCCAGGTGCTCCAGCAGATGGGTGCCGAGGTCGAGCTGCAAGAGCTCGGCATCGTCGCCAGGGCGAGCCGGCTCAAGGGCGCCAAGATCACGCTGCCGTACCCGAGCGTCGGCGCCACCGAGACGGTGCTTCTGAGCGCGGTGCTCGCGGAGGGCCGCACCGTGCTGCACGGTGGCGCGCTCGAGCCGGAGGTGATCGAGCTCGCGCTGTTCCTGCAGCGCATGGGCGCGCGCCTCGAGCTGCGACCCGACCGCCGGTTCGTCATCGAGGGCGTCGAGAGCCTCACCGGCGCGCGCACGCGGCTGCACGGGGATCGGCTCGAGGCGTTCTCCTACCTCGTCGCCGGGCTCATGACCGGTGGGCAGGTCCGCGTCGGCGGTTGCGACCAGGACCGCCTCGTAACCGCCATCAACACGCTGCACCGGATGGGCGCGCGCTTCGACATCGACGACGACTGGATCACCGCCTACGCCACCCAGCTCACGCCGGCGGCGGTGCAGACCGACACCCACCCCGGGTTCATGACTGACTGGCAGCCGCCGCTCATCGTGCTGTTCACCCAGGCCGACGGCATGTCGGTGCTGCACGAGACCGTCTTCGAGGACCGGCTCGGCTACGTCGAGGCGCTCCAGCAGATGGGCGGGGAGATCGAGCTGTTCGACACCTGCCTCGGTGGTCCAGCCTGCCGCTTCCACGACACGAGCGCGGTGCACTCGGCGATCGTCAGGGGCGTCTCAAAGCTGCAGGGCGCAGAGGTGACGATCCCGGACGTGCGCGCCGGGTTCTCCTCGGTGATCGCGGCCGCTGCAGCTGACGGACCCTCGATCCTGCACGGCATCCACCACCTCGAGCGCGGCTACAACCGCCCGTTCGAGACCCTCGAGTCGCTCGGCCTCCGCATCCGCCGCATGTAAGTGACTAGCCGCTGATCGCTGGGGGATAATGGCAGCGCCACGCCGGGCGGCCACCGCGGTCGGGCCTCGCGCCACCACGATGCAGCCGATACCGCCGCCAGCAGCACCAGCCGAGCCGACGAGGTTCGGTGGCCTGCGATCTCGCGTCGACGACTTCCGCGAGACCCGCTTCTGGCACTGGGCCCGCTGGCCGGTCCTGATCGGCAGCGGCCTGACCGCCGTGATGCTCATCATCCTCATCGCCCTCTACATCACGGTCGACCTGCCCGACGATCCGCCTCAGCTGTCCTCCTCGGTGATCGTCGACGTCAAGGGCCGCGAGATCGCGGTACTCCAGAAGGACGGTCTGCGCACTGCGGTCGATCTCGAGGACGTCGCGCCGATCGCGGTGCAGGCGCTGCTCGCCGCCGAGGACCGACGCTTCTACGACCACGGCGGCGTCGACCCGGTCGGCCTCATCCGCGCGTTCACCAACAACGTGCGGGGCAAGGCGACCCAGGGCGGCAGCACGATCACCCAACAGCTCGTGAAGAACAGCTACCTCTCGAGCGAGCGCACGCTGCGCCGGAAGGTGCAGGAGGCGGTGCTCGCGATCAAGCTCGATCGCAGCGAGGACAAGGACATGATCCTCGAGCGTTACCTCAACATCGTGTACTTCGGACGTGGCGCGTACGGCATCGAGGCGGCGTCGGACGTGTACTTCGACATCGGCGCCAAGGACCTGCAGCCCCACCAGGCCGCGCTGCTCGTCGGCTTGCTGCGTGCACCAGAGAGCGCCGATCCCGAGAGCGACGCGGCGGAGGCGACGCGCCGGCGCGACATCGTCCTCGACGACCTCGTCGAGACGGGCGACTTGACCCCAGCCGAGGCGAAGGCGGCGAAGGCCGCTCCCCTCGGCGCGACGCCGGTGGCTCTGCCCACGACGCTGACAGCCGGCATCGCGCCCCACTTCGTCGAGTGGGTGCGCCAGCAGGCGATCGCCGAGCTCGGCGCCGCCGCGGTGTACGGCGGTGGCCTGAAGATCATCACGACGCTCGACCTCGACGACCAAGCAGCGGCGGAGAAGGCGATCGCCGACACGCTCGACGAGCCGGGCGACCCGCAGGCGGCGCTCGTCGCGCTCGACCGCGATGGAGCGATCAAGGCCCACGTCGGCGGTCGCGACTTCGCCACGCTGAAGGTCGACCTAGCGCGCGGCAAGGACGGCGGCGGTAGCGGCCGGCAACCGGGCTCGACGTTCAAGCCGTTCGTGCTCGCCACCGCGCTGCAGCAGGGCATCTCGCTCGGCACGACGTTCCCGGCGCCCGCGACCATCGCCCTCGACGCCGGCGGCGAAGCGTGGGAGGTCAGCAACTACGGCGGCGAGGAGTTCGGCGTCGTCGACCTCACCACCGCCACCGCGAGCTCGATCAACACCGTCTTCGCGCAGCTCATGCTGCAGGTCGGCCCGGACAAGGTCGCCCCCGTCGCCCATGCCGCCGGCATCGACAGCCAGCTGTCGGAGAACGTGTCGCTCGTCCTCGGCACGGAGGAGGTCTCGGTCCTGGAGATGGCCGACAGCTACCTGACCTTCGCCCGCGACGGCGAGCAGGTCGAGCCGTTCGCCATCTCCCGCATCGAGGACGCCGACGGCGCGGTCGTCTTCGAGGTCGACCGGCCCGAGCCGGTACGGGCCATCGAGGAGGGCCCGGCGCGCGCCGTCAACCACGCCCTCCAGCAGGTCATCGCCAAGGGCACGGGCAGGGCCGCGCGCATCGACCGTCCGGCCGCGGGCAAGACCGGCACGACCGATGACAACGGCGACGCGTGGTTCGCCGGCTACACGCCGAACTACGCCGCGGTCGTGTGGATGGGCTACCCCGAGGGCGCCGACCACCGCATGGACGACGTCCACGGGCGCGCCGTCACCGGTGGATCGTTCCCGGCCGAGATCTGGCAGCAGTTCATGGAGGTCGCGCTGACCGACGTCGAGGAGGTTGCCTTCGCGGCACCGCCCAAGGAGCTGCTCGCGGCGCCAAAGCTGCCGCCGGCCTCCCTGGCGGTGGCCCCCGCGAACGGAGCGGCCGGTACGACCGTCATCGCGAAGGGCGAGGGCTACGAGCGGTGCCTCGCGGGTTGGTACGTGACCTACGAGCCGGGCGGCGTGACGACGCCAGCCGAGACCGGCGGCGCCGAGCCCGCGCGCCAGGCGTCGTTCCAGGTGCCGCCCGACGCGCCGCCGGGCCCCGGGACCGTGACCGCGTACTGCGACCCCGGGACGGGTCCGGTCGCGGTCGCGAAGGCAACCTTCACCGTCGACGGCGAGGTGACGACCACGAGCTCGTCCTCATCGAGCTCGTCCTCGTCGAGCTCGTCCTCGACGACCTCGACGACGAAACCGAAGGACACCACGACGTCGAGCACGTCGACGACGAGCACGACCGCGCCCTGAGTGAAGGACCTGCTTTCGGCTGACATTTCCGTCGCTTGCCGACGCTGATGTCAGCCGAAACGAGTTGGTTGGTCAGCCCGCGACGAGGCTGCCGATCGCCCACACGGAGGCGAGCGTGCCGACCGCGATCATGGCGATGCTCCGAGCGACGGGCGCCCGGTCGAGGTCGCCCTCGCCGGTCGTGTCCGGGGGGCGGATCAGGGCCAGCAGGCTGCCGATCGCCATCGCCGCGCCCAGCGCGAGGACCAGCAGGACCAGGAGCTGCGGGCCACCGAAGAGCACCACGGCAGCCTAGCGAGGCCCCTCGACACGCTCCGTGCGCAGATCTCACCACGATCCGTGAGATTTTCTGCTCAAGGAGGACGACAAATGAGCCGAAAGAACCACGTCGGTGGTCATCGCCCCCACCGGCACCACAACACGGGAAAGGGCGGAGGTCGCATCTCCCTCCATATGCATCGCCATCAGCACCTCGGTGCTGGCGCCTTCGTGACCTCCGCCCTCACCGTGTTCAGCGCACCCGGCGAAAACTGCTAGTCCGGGGGCTCGAGCTCCGCATCGGTCACCACCGTCCGGATCTCGGTGGCGATCGTCTCGTCGATCACCCCGGTGTTCTCCACCCGCACCCGCGCCAGCGCGCCGGTCACAGCGTCGAAGCACAGCCGCGCCGCCTCGCCGTAAGGCGGTCGAGGGTCGTAGCGGGTGCGGCGAAGCTCGAAGCACTCACCGTCCTTGACCACCGTGTAGAGCGGATCGTCTCCCTTGAAGTAGAGGCGGAGCACGCCGACCTGGGACACGACGTTGTCCTCGTAGCTGTCGTACACCGCGTAGGCGCAGCGATCGCCGGTGGCACCCGCCCGTTCGGCGTCGCACAGGAACACCCGGCGGCCGTCGCGGCCGGACACACCGCCGAACTGGTCGCGGCGGCGCTTGGGTGGACGTTGGGCCTCGCGGATCTCGGAGCTGATCTTGCCGTCCGTCGTCACCGAGCGCCGGGTGAAGGTGCCCTCGAGCGCGTAGGTCGTGCGCAGGCTGCGCTCGTAGGCGGCGACGAACCGCTCCGCGGAGGCGTCGATCTCCACGGCGTCGCGCCGCGACGTGACCGCGGTGACCGCCAGCAGGGCGGCGTACGCGACGACGGCGACGACCCCCAGCACGGTCCCCCAGCGCGCTCGCATGGTCCTGAACCGTACGCGAGGCTTCCTGGCCATGGGCTTTCACCACGTCGCGCTGGCGACACGAGACCTGGCCGCGACCCACGCCTTCTACACCGAGGCGATGGGCTTCGAGCTGCTCAAGGCGGTCGTTGCACCCACCGACGCGCCGGGCGGCTGGGCCAAGCATGTCTTCTACGACACGGGCGGCGACGGGCTGATCGCGTTCTGGGAGCTGCACGACGAGCGCATGGCCGACTTCGATCCCGCCATCTCGATCGGGCTGGGGTTGCAACCGTGGGTGAACCACATCGCGTTCGCCGCGAGCGACGTCGACGACATCGCCGCTCGGCGCCAGCGGTGGCTCGACACCGGTCACGACGTGATGGAGGTCGACCACGGCTTTTGCGTGAGCGTCTACACGATGGACCCGAACAACGTTCTGGTCGAGTTCTGCGTGGACACCCAGCCGTACACGCAGGAGGACAAGGACATCGCCCTCGCCGCGCTGTTGGACTCGTCCCCGGAGCTCCAAGCGGCGCCGATGCCGGTCTTCTACCGCGCCCCCGAGCACGCGACCGTCTAGCGCGTGGTGCAGCCGTTCCTCGGCTATTGGCCGGATCCTGCTGACGATCCCGGCGTCGAGCTCGGACGCGAGGCGATCACGCTCGTGTCGCCGGACGGCGCGGTCGTGCGCGGCATCCTCTGGACACCACCGGCCGGCACGCCGTGGCGCACCGCGGTCGTGCTCTCCCACCCGCGCGGCGACTTCAGCGTGCACTACGTGTGCCCGCTGCTCGCCGCGGCCGGCTACGCGGTGCTCGGCTTCTCGACGCGCTACGTCAACAACGACATCGACTGCATCCACGAGAAGTGCGTGGTGGATGTCGAGACCGCTGTGGCCGAGGTCCGTCGTCGTGGGGCGCCGGCCGTGGTGCTGCTCGGCAACAGCGGCGGAGGCTCCCTCATGGCGCTGGCGGAGGCGACCGCCGCGGCCGAGGACCGGTCCCTCGGTGACGCCTTCGTCGCCCTCGCCGCCCACCCTGGCGAGGGCGTCTTCATGCTCCAGGTCATCGACCCGTCGGTCACCGACGAGTCCGATCCGTTCAGCTGCGAGTCGTCGCTCGACATGTACGACCCGGCCAACGGGTGGCAGCCGTGGCCGCAACCGTCGAGCTACGACCCCGCGTGGCTCGAGCGCTACCGGGCCGCGCAGCGAGACCGCGTCGCGCGCATCGATGCGATCGCGACGACCGCGCTGGCCGACCGCGACGCAGCCCGGACCGAGCTCGACGTCCACGACAGGGGCACCCGAGCGTGGAACGCGGCCCGCCGCCGCGCTGTCCACGCCCGCTACCTCACGATCTACCGAACGCTCGCCGACCCCGCGTACCTCGACCCGGACATCGACCCCGACGGCCGCGCCCTCGGCACGGTCTTCGCCGCGCCCGACCCGCACGACGCGAACTACGGCTACGGCGGCCTGGCGCGGGTCATGACCGCGCGCGGCTGGCTGTCGACGTGGTCGGGGCTGTCCTCGCACGCCAAGCTGGCGGACACCGTGCCGCACGTGCGGTTGCCAACGCTCATCATCCACCCGACGGCCGATACCGAGATCCGCCTGCACCAGGCTCGGGCCGTTCGGGATGCCTCCGGCAGCGACGACGTGACCTATGAGGAGATCAAGGGCGCGCCTCACTACCTGCACGGCCACCGGGTCGGGGCCTGCGAGACGATCGTCGATTGGCTCAAGGCCCGAGGGCTGTGACACCCGAGATCGTCGGTTGGCGGGAGTGGGTCGCCCTGCCGGCGCTCGGCGTCGAGGCGATCAAGGCCAAGGTCGACACCGGTGCCCGCTCGTCGGCGCTGCACGCGTGGGATGTCGAGGACATCGGGAGCGATCGGTTGCGCTTCACGATCCACCCCTTGCAGCGCGACGAGTCGCTGGCCGTCACCGCCGAGGCGCTCTGGGTGGATGAGCGCGACGTGCGCAGCTCGAACGGGGAGGTCGAGCGCCGGCCGATCATCGCCACCGACGTCGTGCTGTTCGGGCAGCGCTTCGAGGTCGAGCTGAGCCTCTCCCGTCGCGACGAGATGGGGTTCCGGGTGCTGCTCGGACGGCGGGCGCTGCGACGCCGCTTCCTCGTCGACCCGGGACGATCCTTCCTCGGAGGCGGTAGTACCGTCGCCGCTCCCAGCTCATGAAGATCGCGATCCTCTCCCGCAACCCGTCGCTGTACTCCACCGCGCGGCTCAAGGAGGCGGGAGAAGCGCTCGGGCACACGGTGAAGGTCGTCGACTACCTGCGCTGCTACATGAACATCACCTCGCACCGGCCGCAGGTGATCTTCCAAGGCGCCGAGCTCGAGGGCTTCGACGCGATCATCCC
>CAYSAC010000022.1:0-26041 GCA_964428815.1 uncultured Acidimicrobiaceae bacterium
TGCCGCCCCCGCACCGCCCGGCTGTGCTCGAGCCGGTGGCCGAGGCGCTCGCGCACCTCCGCACGTGAGGTTCGCTCAGGTCTGAAGCGGCAGCACGACGTCTGCCAGCTCCGCGAGGTAGCCGTCCCAGTCGTCGGGCTCGGCCAGCGGGACCACGACGAACTTCGACGCGCCGGCCTCGACGAAGGCCTCGATGTGGTCACGCATGGCCTTCACGCCGTCGGCGACGATCTCGCTTGGATCCACGCCCGGGCGGCGGGCGGCGACCAGCGCTGCGAGCTGGTCGGGGATGCCGCCGTCGCTGAGGATGAGCAGCGCGCCGAAGTGCTCCGGGTCGACCTCACGCCCCGCCGCGGCCGCGTGCTCTTGGATGACGGGGATGCCGGCCCGGACGTCGTCGGGCGTGCAGAACGACGGCAGCCAGCCGTCGCCGAGGCGACCGCACCGCCGCAGCTCCGATGGCGCGACACCTCCCAACCAGATGTCGATCGGCCGCTGCACCGGGAACGGCCGGACCTTCGCCGCCTCGTAGCGGTAGCGGGGACCGTCGTGGTCGACGCGGTCCTCGGTCCAGAACCGGCGCAGGAGCGGCAGGACCTCGTCGAAGATCGCGGCGCGCTCGCCGCGCTCGACCCCGAAGGCCTGCTGCTCGCCCGGGTCGACCACGCCGAGCCCGAAGGCGGGCAGGATCCGTCCCCCCGACAACCGATCCAGGCTGGCCAGCTCCTTGGCGATGAGCATCGGGTTGCGACCGGGGAGGACGAGGACGCTCGTGCCCAGCTTGAGCTTCGTCGTGCGCGCCGCCGCGTAGGCCATGCCGACGATCGGGTCGGGGCAGTCGCCGGTGATGCGCTCCGAGAGCCAGAGCGAGTCGAACCGATGGCGCTCGAGCCCGTCGACGAGGGCGGTGAACCGCTCGCCATCGTTGGTCAGCGAACGGGTGCCCAGCCCGAAGCCGATGCGGATCTTCACCGCCGCATGCTTGCACCTCGACGCGCGATCAGCCCGCCGGCAGCGGCTCGGTAGCGTGCCGCCATGGCTGCGCCCGCGATCGACCTCGTCTCCCCGTTCCGGCTCGACGGCAAGGTCGCCGTCATCACCGGCGCCTCCTCCGGCTTGGGGGACCGCTTCGCGCGCATTCTGCACGCCGCCGGCGCAACTGTGGTGGCCGCCGCCCGGCGCACCGACCGGCTGGAGGCGCTGGCTGCTGAGCTGCCGGGGCTGCTGCCGGTGACGTGCGACGTCGCCGACGATGCCGACTGCGAGCGGCTTGTCACCACCGCGGTCGAGAAGGCTGGCGGCCTCGACTTGCTTGTGAACAACGCGGGCATCGGCCAGCCGCTCGCGGCCGAGGACGAGCCGCTCGAGCACTGGCGCCAGGTCGTCGACGTGAACCTGACCGGCCTGTTCGTCCTCAGCCAGCTGGCCGGGCGCCACATGATCAGCAACCGGCGCGGGGTGATCGTCAACATCGCGTCGGTGCTCGGCTTCGTGGCCAGCGCGCCGATCAAGCAGGCGAGCTACTGCGCGACCAAGGGTGCGGTGGTGAACCTGACCCGCGAGCTCGGCGCGCAGTGGGCCCGCAAGGGCGTGCGCGTCAACGCCCTCGCGCCCGGCTGGTTCCCGAGCGAGATGACCGCGCTGATGTGGGGGGACGAGAGCGCGGTGCAGTTCATGCAGCGCAACACCCCGATGGCGCGCGGCGGCGAGGAGCACGAGCTCGACGGCGCGCTGCTCTTCCTCGCCAGCGACGCCAGCTCGTTCATGACGGGCCAAACCCTGGTCGTGGACGGAGGCTGGACCGCGCGCTGATCGGTGTAGTCGAATGCCCGCATGAACGTCCTGGAGCTAGGAGATCTCGACCCGTTCGCTCCTGAGCACCGCGCCGACCCGTACCCGCTGTACGAGGAGCTGCGGGCGAAGTCGCCGGTCTGGTACTACCCGCGCCTCGACGAGTACGTCCTGACCAGGCACGCCGACTGCGAGGCGGTGTTGCGCGACCCGCGCTGGAGCAGCGACCCGAACAACCTCGCGCCAGAGCGCCGTCCGGACGACGACTTCCGCGTCATGGCCGGAGACCTCCAGGCCGGTGTGCTGCTGTTCATCGACCCGCCCGACCACACCCGGCTGCGCCGGCTCGTGAGCAAGGCGTTCACGCCTCGCAGCATCGAGCGGCTGCGCCCGCACGTGCAGGAGCTCGTCGACGGGATGCTCGACGAGCTGGCCGACCAGCGCGAGATCGAGCTCATCGAGTCGGTCGCCTACCCGCTACCGGTCACGGTCATCTGCGAGCTGATGGGCGTGCCGCTGGAGGATCGCCATCTGTTCTCGGACTGGTCAGGCGACGCGTCGCGCTTGCTGGACGGCGACATCGATCCGCCGACCCTCGAGCGCGGCATGGTCGCGGTGATGAGCTTCATCAACTACTTCAACGGCCTGTTCGACGAGCGCCGAGCGGCACCGGGCGACGACCTCGTGAGCGCGCTCCTCGCGGCCGAGGAGGAGGGGGACCGCCTCACCGAGCAGGAGCTGCGCAGCATCGTCCTGCTGCTGTTCGTGGCCGGCCACGAGACGACGATGAACCTCATCGGCAACGGGATGCACGCGCTCCTCACCCACCCCGACCAGCTCCGGCGGCTGCAGGGCGAGCCTGCGCTCGTCCCCAACGCGGTGGAGGAGATGCTGCGCTTCGACGGGCCGGTCCACCTGACGGGCCGCATCGCGCGCGAGGACATGGAGATCGCCGGCGTGCGGGTCTCGAAGGGAGCGCAGATCTCGACGTTGCTCGCGGCCGCCAACCGGGATCCGGAGCGCTTCACCGACGCGGCGTCGTTCGACGTCGCGCGCGAGGACGTGCACCACCTCACCTTCTCTGGCGGTGTCCACTACTGCCTCGGCGCCGCGCTGGCCCGGCTCGAGGGCCAGGTCGTCGTCGGGTCGATGGTGCGGCGCTTCCCAGGTCTGCAGCTGGTGACCGAGGCGCCCGAGCACCGCGACCACTTCATCCTGCGCGGCTACAAGGAGCTGCGCCTCGGCCTCGCGTAGGCCACCCCAGCCGTTCTGGCGGTGAGTTCGTGCCACGGGTGGTCTGAATTCACCGCCAGAACCGAGTTGGTTCCGCGAGACGCACCCACCAGCATGGTCGGGTGCTGCAGGTCCGTGAGCTCGCCGTGGAGGTTGGCGGCTCCCTCGTGCTCGAGGGGGCGTCGTTCACCGTGCGCCAGCGCGACAAGGTCGGTCTCGTCGGTCGCAACGGTGCCGGCAAGACGAGCCTGCTGAAGGTGCTGAGTGGCGCCGCCGACCCCTTCGCCGGCGTCGTCCACCGCACCGGCGGGCTGGGCTACCTGCCGCAGGACCCCCGGCTCGACGGCGTTCCCGACGACACGCTCGGCCTGCACCACGTGCTCTCGGGGCGGGGGTTCGACGAGGCCATGACGCGCATCGAGAAGCTGCGCACCCGGATGGAAGAGGACGCCTCAGACGCGAACGTCGCCCGGTACAGCAGGGCCGAGGAGCGCTTCCGAGACGAGGGCGGCTACGGCGCCGAGTCGGAGGTGCGCCGCATCGCGGCCGGGCTCGGTCTCGCCGACGACCGCCTGGACCTGCCGATCGGCGCGCTGTCAGGGGGTGAGCGGCGGCGCGTCGAGATCGCACGCATCCTGTTCGCCGGCAGCGACGCGCTCATGCTGGACGAGCCCACCAACCACCTCGACAGCGACGCGAAGGAGTGGCTCCTCAAGTTCATGCGCGGCTACCGCGGCGCGCTGCTCGTCGTGAGCCACGACCTCGACCTGCTCGACGAGGCCATCACGCGCGTCCTCCACCTCGACCGCGAGGGCGACGGTGCCATCGGCACGATCGTGGAGTACAAGGGCACGTACTCGCAGTACCTCGACGCGCGCGCCAAGGACGAGGTGCGCCTGGCCAAGATCGCGGCGCGCCAGGCCGCTGAGATCAACCGCCTGCAGACCCTGGCCGACAAGCTGCGGCATTCGACGACCACGATGGCGCGCAAGGCCCAGACCCTCGACAGCCGGGTCGGTCGGATGGAGCGCGACCGCATCGACGCGCCCACCGCGACGCGCACGATCAGCGTCCGCTTCCCCGACCCGCCGCCGTCAGGGCGGACCGTGATCGAGGCAGAGGGGCTGGCGAAGTCCTATGGGTCGCTGGAGGTGTTCCGCGACGTCACCTTCGACGTCGGCCGCGGCGAACGCCTCCTGATCATGGGGCTCAACGGTGCGGGCAAGACCAGCCTGCTGCGCATCCTCGCGGGCGTGGCCGACACGGACGCGGGGTCGGTCAGCTTCGGCCACAACGTGGCGACCGGCTACTACGCGCAGGAGCACGAGGGCATCACGCCCGGCCGGTCGCTGCTGGACCACCTTCGCGAGCAGGTGCCGAGCTTCACCGACCAGCAGCTCCGCGCCGTGCTCGGCCGCTTCGGGCTCACCGGCGACAAGGCCCACCAGGACGCCGGCACGCTGTCGGGCGGGGAGAAGACCAAGCTCGCTCTCGCGCTGCTCGTCGCCGGACGTCACAACCTGCTCCTGCTCGACGAGCCCACCAACAACCTCGATCCCGGCTCGCGCGAGGCGACCGCCGAGGCGTTGGCGGGCTGGCCCGGCACCGTCGTCCTCGTCAGCCACGATGCCGAGTTCGTGCGGGCGCTGGCACCGCAGAAGGTCCTGCTGATGCCCGACGGCGACGTCGACTACTGGAGCGACGACCTCCTCGACCTCGTCACCCTCGCCTAGGGAGCAGCGAACTGGCGGTGAAAACGCGCTGCGTTCCGGCGCGATTCCACCGCCAGATGTTCATGGGCAGGGCAAACTCGGGAGGATGAGACCGGTCTCGCCACGTCGCGGAAGAAATCGTTCAGCCTGATCATCCGCACGCCGTCGGTCGTGAGCAGCCGGTACTCGGTCTCATCGGGACCGAGGGGGAGCATGTCCTGGTAGGCGAAGTCGGCCAGGGCCACGAACGCTATTCGTCCACCTAGGTTGGGAGCATGTCGAGCAGCGAGTACCGCGTCGAGCACGACTCCATGGGAGATGTGCGGGTGCCGGCCGACGCCCGCTACGGGGCCCAGACCCAGCGGGCGGTCGAGAACTTCCCCATCTCGGGCCTGCGGATCGACCGCGAGCTGATCGGCGCGCTGGCGTCGATCAAGGGCGCGGCGTCAGGCGTGAACGCCCGCCTGAAGGTCATTCCAAAGGACATCGCCGACGCCGTCCACGATGCTGCCGCCGCCGTTGCCAGCGGCCGCTACGACGACCACTTCCCGGTCGATGTGTTCCAGACCGGCTCCGGGACGTCCTCGAACATGAACATGAACGAGGTCATCGCCTCGATCGCAAGCGAGCAGCTCGGCGCGCCCGTCCATCCCAACGACCATGTCAACGCGTCTCAGTCGTCGAACGACGTGTTCCCCTCGGCCATCCACCTCGCCGTGGTGCGCGAGACGAGCGTGCAGCTGCTGCCGGCGCTCGACCATCTCGCCGCGACGCTCCGCAAGAAGGCCCGCAAGTTCGCCAAGGTCGTGAAGTCGGGCCGCACCCACCTCATGGACGCCACCCCCGTCACGCTCGGGCAGGAGCTCGGTGGCTATGCCGCGCAGGTCGAGCAGGCGGCCGAACGGATCCGGGTTGCGCTGCCTCGTGTCGGCGAGCTGCCACTCGGTGGTACCGCGGTGGGGACGGGCATCAACGCACCGAAGACGTTCGCGAAGCACGTGATCGCCAAGTTGGCCACCGACATGGCGCTGCCCCTCAGCGAGGCCGCCGATCACTTTGCGGCCCAGGGCTCGCGCGACGCGCTGGTCGGGTTCAGCGGTGACCTCCGTCAGCTCGCGGCCGCGCTGATCAAGATCGCGAACGACGTCCGCTGGATGGGCAGCGGGCCGCGTACCGGCCTGGCCGAGATCCGCATCCCCGACCTGCAGCCGGGCTCGTCGATCATGCCGGGGAAGGTGAACCCGGTGATGGCCGAGGCCGTCACCCAGGTCTGCGCGCAGGTCTACGGCAACGACGCCGCGGTGGCGTTCGCAGGCTCGCAGGGCAACTTCGAGCTCAACGTCTACCTGCCGGTGATGGCGCGCAACCTCCTCGAGTCGATCCGCCTGCTCGCCAACGTGAGCCGGCTGTTCGCCGACCGCTGCATCGCCGGCATCGAGCCTGACGTCGAGCGGTGCAAGGCATATGCCGAGGCGTCGCCGTCGATCGCCACCGCGCTCAACCCCCACATCGGCTACGAGAAGGCGGCCGAGATCATCAAAGCATCGGTGGCGACCGGCCGCTCGATCCGCGAGCTCGTCATCGAACAAAAGCTGATGACCGACGACGAGCTCGACCGCGCGCTCGACGTCATCGGGATGACGAAGGGCGGGCTGCGCTAGCGCCTCTAGCTCCCTAGTGCAACCACTAGATCGCCGCGGTGCCCGCGTAGGGCGCGGGATCCGTCGCTGCTGGGATCGGCGGGCGGGTCCAGCTCATCGCCTTGGCGAGGCCCTCGGCCACGGCGCGCCAGTCCTCG
The DNA here is from genome assembly GCA_964428815.1 of uncultured Acidimicrobiaceae bacterium. Taxonomy (GTDB): domain Bacteria; phylum Actinomycetota; class Acidimicrobiia; order Acidimicrobiales; family CAYSAC01; genus CAYSAC01. The sequence goes on from CAYSAC010000022.1 coordinate 6,535, forward strand.
GGATCCCAGCCCTCAGCGGCGCCGACGACGTGGCCGTCCTGGCGGACGTGGACGAAGGCGGGCAGTTCGCTGAGCCCGAGCGCCTTCACCGCGGCGCGGTCGGGGTCGGCGAAGGTGAGGTACTGGTCGGCCCACGGGCCGAGGAACGCTCTGGCCTCGCCGGCGGTGCCCGTGACGAGGAACCCGACGCGGCAGTCGGCCTCCTTGAAGACGTGCAGGATGCGCACCGCGGTGTCGATGATCCACGCGCTCTCGTGGGTGAAGGGGTCGAGAACGACGACCGCGAGCTGGAAGGTGGTCAACCACTCCGAGAGCGTGCGGGGCTCGCCGTCGAGCGGCGCGAGCTGGAGGTCGCCAGGGGGGTCGGTGGCCACGGCGGCAGAACGTAGCGGATTACCTTCGCGACCAGCAGATCACGTCAGCGCCTGCGGAGGTACCGAACGTGCTCATCGTCGCCGCCATCGACTCGAGCCTCCACCGACTCTTCCTGGCCCTCCACATCATCTCGGTGATGGTCGCGTTCGCGCCCGCGGTCGTGCACCCGGTGATGACCGCGCAGTTCAAGAAGGATGGCGACGGCCCGCTCCGGCGGTTTGCGGAGCTGGGTGCGGTGAACTCGCGGCGCATCTACGTGCCGGCGCTGGTCTGCATCGGGCTGTTCGGCGTCCTGCTGGTCGTCACGAGCGACGACGCGTACTCCTTCGGCGACACGTGGGTCTCGCTCGGCCTGCTCGTCTGGCTCGCGATCCTGGGGGTCATCACTGGGATGGTCGTGCCGAATGAGCGCAAGCTCGCCGCGGGTGACCTCGCGGCAGAGAAGACGATCGCCATGGGCGGCCAGATCGCGACCGTCCTCCTCCTCGTGATGCTCTACCTCATGATCTGGAAGCCAGGCGCCTGAGGTTCAGTAACGTCGCCCCGTGCACCCCATCGAGCGGCTGCGCTACGTCGCCCGGGCATCCGGTGCCGAGCAGGGCGTCCTGGTGCGGGAGACGGCGCACGCCCTCGCCTCCTTCGGTGACGACCCGACGGGGCTGGTGACCGCCTGCCGGCGCATCATCGACCGTCACCCGTCGTCCGGCCCTCTGTGGTGGCTCTGCGCGCGCGTCCTCACCGGTGAGGACCCGATCCGCGAGGCGTGGGGCTCGAGCGACGCGGTCAATGCCGACACAACCGCGCTCGAGCTTGCACACGCCATCCCCGATGCCGCGACCGCCTGCGTGGTCGGGTGGCCCGAGCTCGTCGGGGCGGCGCTCATCCGCAGGGGCGACGTCGACGTGCTCGTGATCGACGCGTTCGGCGAGGGCGGCGGGCTGGTGCGGCGGCTCGCCGCGGCAGGCTCGGACGCCGTCGACGTTCCCGCGTCGGGGACCGGCGCCGCCGTCGAGGCCAGCGACGTCCTGCTCCTCGAGGCGACCGCAATGGGCCCCGGCGGCTTCGTCGGAGTTGCAGGTTCCCTCGCCGCCGCCGCGGTCGCCCGCCACGCCAACGTCCCAGTGTGGGTCACCGCCGGTGTCGGGCGCCTCTTGCCGCTGCGGATGTGGGACGCCCTGCTCCGCCGCCGCGACGACCACCTCGTGGACGACCCGTGGGACGCCGAGGAGGAGGTCGTCGCGCTCGACCTCGTCGACCGCATCGCCGGACCGGCTGGCGTCGTCACCGTCGACGCCGCGCTGCGCAGGATCGACTGCCCGATCGCGCCAGAGCTCTTCCGTCGCGCGGACCGCTAGCGCGTTAGAAAGCACGCATGTCCCGACGCGATCAGATCCGCATGACCGATGCCGAGGTCGAGGCGTTCCTCGCCGGCCGGCACACGATGAACGTCGCCACCTACAACCACGACGGCACCATCCACCTCGTGGCCATGTGGTACGGCTTCCACGAGGGGCTCCTCGCGTTCGAGACCTTCACCAAGTCCCAGAAGATCAGGAACCTGCAGCGCGACGCGCGCATCACGGTCCTCATCGACAGCGGCGAGACCTACGACCAGCTCCAGGGGGTGGAGATCGTCGGCACCGCCGACCTGCTCGACGATCAGGAGACGGTGGTCGCCGTCGCTCGCAACGTCGTCGAGCGCTACTTCCCGGTCGAGCCCGAGCAGATCGACGAGGTCGCGCAGATGATGGCCCGCAAGCGCACGATCGTTCGCATCAATCCGGAGCGGGTCGTGACGTGGGACCACCGCAAGCTCGGTGGGGGCTACTGACCGCGAACCCTGTGCGCCAACCCATCTGTGTGCGCCAAACCGGCCCGTGGCCGGGTTCGCGCACGGGGTTGCATGCGGATGGGAGCAGTTCAGGGCGCGGTCTCGAACCAGTCCCATGGGCCGCGGGGGTCCACGGTCGCGAGGGTGCCACTGAAGACGGCGGGGTTCGCCATGCCGCCGGTCGCCTCGGCTGTCGCGGCCGGGTCACCGTCGAGCCAGCACCACGTCGCCCGTAGCGGGCGCAGCTCGGGCGGGCTGAGGTCCTGATGGCCGACGAAGGTCCAGACGCCCGCGACACCGGGCACGTCGAGCTTGGGTGCCGCGACGCTGTCCTCCATCCGGTCGAGCCGCACGTGCACGCCGGTGCACGGGCGGAAGGGGACGGCCTCGCCCGAGATGTGTGTGCGGCCCGCCGCCCGCCACGACTCGACCGCCAGCGGCCCTGACAGGTGCGAGGTTCGATGCTCGTGGAAGCGTCCGAGGTCGCGCAGCGAGCGGGCGAGCGCCTGGAACTCGACGAGGGTGTGCTCGATCGGCTCCGCGAGCAGGTACAGGGTCACGTAGTGGATGCGGTCGAGGGGCGACTCGGCCACGCAGTGGGCGCGGAGCTCCGGCGTGAGCACCCACCGCTGCCCCCAGACGATCCCGGCCAGCGGGAGCTGCTCCGGGAGGTGGTCGAGGAGGTGCCACTCGTTGTAGCTCTGGTGCTCCCCCGGCTCGACCTCCGTGAAGGAGACGAACCCGAAGGTGGCCTTCACTGCGAGGCGATCGCGTCGAGCGCCTCGACCTCGGGATCGACGGCGGCTTCGCCACTGACGTCGATGTCGACGCGGTGCAGCGTTCCCGTGAACTCGAACCGGCCGCGGTAGTCCTGATCTGCGGGAGAGAAGTCGGGCGACCACCCGGCGGTCAGCCCGGCGCCGGTGAGTGAGAAGCGGCTCCACACGGTGCGGCGCACCTCGCCCGTGCCCACCACGGAGCCGTCGACCGACAGCTCGACCCGAGGCGCGTCGAACCGCATCGCGAGCTCGTGGTCGCCCGGGGCCAACCCACCGTTGGGCGAAACCGGCGCCTCCACCCGGTACATGCGCCACCCGGCGAGGTTGTGCACGTAGACGAGGTGCCCGTCGCGCAGCAGGTGGAACGACCACCCGCCGAGCACAGAACCCTGCACCGCCAGCACGCCCTCGACCACGTCCAAGCCCTCGGGCACCGTGACGTGCGCGGTGATGGTGTGGGGCCGGCCGCGCACGTTGACCGCCACGCTCTCAGGCGTCGGGGCCCGTCCCGGCCAGTAGGTGTACCTGTCGCGCAGGCGGACCGACGACGGCCGACCGAACACCATCTCGGAGAACGGCCGGTTGTCGATCGGCAGCACGTTGTTGCGCTCGGCCTCCGACCACCACAGGTCCACCATGGCCGTCAACCGCTCGACCTCGTCCGCCGCGAGGTCGTGGCACTCGGCCGGATCGGCGCGCAGGTCGTAGAGCTCCCACCGCACCTGGTCGAGCCCCGGCCCGTCGGCCTGGATCTCGTGGTAGCAGACCGCCTTCCACCCGTGGTCGTAGAGCGCGCGGCAGCCGAACATCTCGTAGTACTGCGTGACGTGCGCGTCGGGCGCGTCGGCGTCGGTGAAGGTCGCCGCGAAGCTCACGCCGTCGAGCGTTCGCTGGTCGGCACCATCGACGATCGAGGGCATGTCGATGCCGATCACGTCGAGGAGGGTCGGCACGATGTCGACGGCGTGCACGTACTGCGATCGCACCTCGCCCCGCGCCGCGATGCCCCGTGGCCAGTGCACGATCAGCGGATCGGCCACGCCACCTTCATGGGTCTCGCGCTTCCAGCGGCGGAACGGCGTGTTGCCTGCCACCGTCCATCCCCACGGGTAGTTGTTGTGGATGCGCGGCCCACCGATCTCGTGGATTCGCTCGGCCGCCTCCGCCACCGTGCGCGGCAGCATGTTCCACACGCGCCCGTCGTTGAGCGACCCGACGGGGCCGCCCTCTGATGACGCGCCGTTGTCCGACAGCACGACCACGATCGTGTTGTCGAGCTCGTCCAGCGCCTCCAGTCGTGCCACCAGCCGTCCGATCTCCGCGTCGGTGTGCGACAGGAAGCCGGCGAAGGCCTCCATGTAGCGCGCGTAGACCGCGCGCTCGGTCTCCGACAACGAGTCCCACGCGGGCACCCATTCCGGTCGCGGTGACAGCTCCGTGTGCGCGGGCACCAGGCCGGCCGCCTTCTGACGGGCAAGCGCGGCGTCGCGCCACGCGTCCCACCCGCCGTCGAAGTGGCCGCGGTAGCGGTCGATCCACGGAGCTGGTGACTGGTGCGGCGAGTGGCACGCCCCCGTCGCGAGGTACAGGAACCACGGCTTGTCGACATCGACGTTGCGCAGGTCCTCGATGAACTCGATCGACCGGTCGACCAGATCGGTCGTGAGGTGATAGCCGTCGTCGTACCCGGCCGGCGGTTCGACGTGGTGGTTGTCGTGGATCAGCGTTGGCACGAACTGGTGAGTCTCGCCGGGGAAGAACCCGTAGAACCGCTCGAACCCGCGGCCGAGTGGCCAGCGGTCGCGCCGCGCCCCGAGGTGCTCCTCGTCCTCCGGGGTGAGGTGCCACTTGCCGACGGCATAGGCCGCATAGCCCTGCGGCGTGAGCATCGCCGGCAGCAGCGCGCACGCCTTCGGGATGCGGGCGTCGTAGCCCGGGAACCCTGTCGCGAGGTCGACGATGCGACCCATGCCGCACGCGTGGTGGTTGCGCCCCGTGAGAACGCAAGCCCGGGTGGGTGAGCACAGCGCTGTGGTGTGGAACCCCGCGTAGCGCAACCCGCCGGCGGCCAGCCCGTCGAGGTGGGGCGTGTCGATGTCGGACCCGAAGCAGCCGAGCTGCGCGAACCCGACGTCGTCGAGCACGACGAGCAGCACGTTGGGTGCACCCTCGGGTGGCCTCGGCGTCGGCGGCCACCATGGTTCGGACTCCCAGTGGTAGCGACCGATCCGGCCTGCGAACTCGCCCGGTTCCATCGTCGCAGCATGCACCAGCGCTCCTGGCCGTGCTGCAGATCAGGTCGCGGCTCGCAGCCTGCTGCGGAGGGCGAAACATCCAGCGAGCGACGCGAGCGCGAGCGTGCACCACACCAGCGGGCTCGTCTCGCGACCGGTCGCGGGGAGCGTGCTCGACGGGGAGCCCGGACTGGCCTGGCCGGTCCCCGGCGGCTCGAGGAGCGGCAGCGTGATGCTCATCCCCGCTACTTGGACCACCGCGGGGACGTTGCTCTGCTGGAAGTAGGGCACGTCGTTCGCCGTGACCTCGACCTTGAGCTTGTGCCCCGCGAGGAAGAGGTAGCCCTGCGGGGTGAGCTGGAACCTGGCGGGCAGGCCGCTGCCCGGCGTGTCGAGGCTCCGGTAGGTTCCGCGATCGATGAGCCCCTGGGCGGAACCATCGGACGCGACGTCCCAAAGCCGGACGTGCAGCTGGGTGTCGGGTGCTGTCGTGGAGAACGCCACGTCGATGACCGGTCCGCCCATCAGCACGATGTCCTTGTCGAGGTCGAACAGGTAGGTGACCACGGTGGGGTCGGTCTGTGACGGCTTCATGACCCGGCAGCCGTGGTAGGCGCCGGGCAGCGGCAGGGTCGCGGTCGTGATCGGGTCGGATGCCGCGCCCGCTTGACCGGGCGTGTTGCTCAGCGTCGTGCCGCCTTCGGTGCTCGTGAACGTGATGTGCTCCGGCTGGAGCGCATCCCACGTCGGCGCGCTGACGAAGCGCATCGGCGCGTCGTGGTCGAGGCAGCGGGTCACCGTCGAGCCCACGTCGAACGTCGGCGCCAGGGGTGTGCGGTCGGGACGGAGGTAGTGGTCGACGAACTCGCTCATCTGCGCGTGCGCGAGGTCCCACTCGTCCTGTCGTTGCGCTGTGTAATCGTGGCCGATGTCACCCAGGAAGATCTTGATCGGGTACGTCGGGTCGACGCCCTTGACCAGGTTGCGGATCTGCAGCGCCTCCGTCGCCGGGAACAGCGGGTCGGTCAGCCCCTGCACGTAGAAGATCGGCACCCGGCCCTGCGGAGGGCTCGTGATTGGTGACTTGAACTTCTGGTCGCTCACGCCTCGGGCGACGAACGGGTCGGCCTGGGGGAACGGGTTGCCGAGCTCGAGCCGGACGGTGTTGGTGATGATGTCGGCGTCGGGGTCGACGCCCGGCGGGCTGAAGAAGCCGGCCATCGCGCCCGCCGCGAAGATGCCGCCGATCGTGCCGGCGATGGGCACGCCGAACGGATCGGTGTGACTGCCGTCCGGCGGTGCCAGCGCGGAGCCATCCGAGCCCCGACCGTTCGGGGTCAGCACGCCCAGCAGGTCGGCGTAGGTGTACATCGGCACCGACACCGCCCACGTGAGTGGCGTCGCGCCGCTCGGTGTCGTCCATGGCACGAGCTCGCCGTTGGCCTTGCCCGCGCACGGGTCAGGACCGAGCGCCGCCGGGACCGCCGAGCCACCGCACATCGTCTTGTTCGCGAGCAGCGCACCCGACAGCGGGGGACCGCCGCCGTACGAGCCGCCCGTGATCGCGAGCCGGTCAGCTCTCGCCATCCCGCTCTGCACGAGCGCACCCGCGAGCCACTGGGCGTCGCGCACCTCCCAGCGCTTGTCGTCGAGGTGGATCCAGTACTCGAAGCCTGCGCACTGCGGCGCGGGCGTGATCTGCGTGGCGCCGGGCGTGTTCGGCCCGCACGAGTCGTGCCAGCCGCGCGCGGTGTAGTTGACGACGACGTAGCCGCGCGTGACGAACCAGATGTTGTTCCATCGGCTGTTCTGCTCCGGCCGACCCTCGGAGATGACCTTGTCGCTCTTGCCGGTCTCCTGCCACACCGTCTTGTCGTCCGTGAAGCCGTGTGACATCACGATCGTCGGCGTCGGCCCGGTCGTGCCGCACGGCACGGTGACATCGACCGAGAAAGGCATGCCATCGAATCCCGGCACCGTCCCCGACCAGCGCGTGTACGAGACGGCCGGCACGTCCTTGGTGACGTAGTCCGTCGGAGCGAGCGACGCGCCGGCGATCCCGGCGTAGGGGACAAGCGTGTGGTCGCACGTGGCTGCGCCGGCGGTGGTGCTCCCGAGCGCGGCGGGCAACGCCGCGAGCGCGGTCGCGAGGAGGATGAAGCACCCAGCGCGACGCACGGGTCGACGCTAACGGGCAGGCGCTAGCGGTCCCTCTTCTTGCCGAGGATCTTCTCCCGCCACGTCAGGTCAGATCGCGAGAACGTTCGTGCGACGCCGACGATCACGAGGACGAGGATCGCGAGCCCGATCAACTGCCCGGCCTGGTAGGCGGCGCTAGCGAACATCGACGAAGCCTAAGCCCGGCCCGGCTCCCGTCAGCCGACGGGATCATGCACATCCGGCGCACACCACACAGCGGCGGTCGAGCGGCTTTGCCGCGGGTCGTCCGCCATCTTTACGCTGAGCTCGTGGCCATACAGCCAAGAACGGTGGTGCTGGGATTAGCTGGCTTCCAGGCGATCGACGCCGTTGTGTGCGCGATCCCTAATCGGTTCATCACCCAAGACCTCGACCACCTCGGCTTCCCGAATGATCTCCGCCCCGTCCTGCCGATCATCAAGGGCGCATCCGCCGTCGGGCTGGTTGTCGGGTTGAAGCGGCCTCGGCTGGGCCAGTTGACCGCAGCGTCATTGGTCGCGTACTTCGTTGCCGCGCTTGGTGCTCATGTGCGCGTGCGGGATGGCGCACTTCGGTTCGTTCCGGCCGCGGGGGTTTTGGTGTGGGCGGCAGCGGCGCTGCGGTTCTATCGATCGTCGTCGAGTAGCGCCTCCACGCATTGACAGCGCGTCAGTATCGGGAACTTCCCGCCAGCGCCTGGCACGATGAAGTGGTGACGCTCTTCCTGCACGAGACGCATCGGGTGCGGGGCTCGCTGGAAGGCAGGTTCGAAGCGCACTACCGCGACCGCTGGATGGCGGCACTCGCCGAGGACGAGGACGCTCGTCTCGCCTGGTACACGCATCAGCCGCACGGGACGGGGCCCGCATATCGAATCTGCACGATCACCGCCGTGCGGGACGGCGCCGCCTACGGCCGCTTGCTCGATCGCGTCGCTACCGGTGACCTCCGGTCGTGGGCGCGGGAGCTGGATGGCCTGCAGCACGACAGCGTCGGAAAGGTGCTGCAACCGCTCGCGTGGTCACCGATCGCCGAGCTCGACCTCGCCTCTGTTCCAACCGATCCCGATGCGGAGCACGAGCTGACGCTGTACATGGAGGACACGGGATGGCCCCACAAGCCGCTCGACGACTACACCTCGTTCTGGGGTGAGGTGTATGCGCCGATGATGACGAGATCGAAGCTGTTGTGCATCGAGGCGTGCTTCCAGGTTGCGCTCAGCGGGGGACGGCGACCCGAGGCGATCCTGTTCCAGAAGGTGATCGATCACGACGCGCTGTTGCGGCTGCTGGAGACCGAGACACCGGCAGCGATGAAGCAGCCGGGCACCTTCATGCACGACGCGCTCGAGGTCAGGGACCAGTGGGAGAGCCGGTTGCTGCGCACCTCCAGCTGGAGCCCACTGCACTGACCTCAGCGTGCGTCAGACGATCCCGTCCGCGCTCAGCTCCGCGATCTCCTCCCACGAGTAGCCGAGCTCCAGCAGCACCTCTTCGGTGTGCTGGCCCAGCTCAGGGACGGTGGCGCCGGGGACAGCCGGAGTGTCGCTGAACCGCACCGGGGTCGCGACCACTGTGCGTTCGCCGGCGTCATCGGTGACCTTGGCGAAGTAGCCGTTGAGCCACGGACCCGGGTCGGCGACGACCTCCGCGTGGTCCCTCACCGGCGCGTGCCGCAGCCCAGCATCGCTGAGCACGGCGCACCAGTGGGCGGTGGGCTCAGCAGAGAACGCCTCGTCGAGCAGCGCGAACAGCTCAGCCTTCTCCGCATGCCAGAGGAGCGGCTGCTCGAAGCGAGCGGACAGCTCTGGCCGCCCGATCGTCTCGAAGAACAGCGGCCTCGCCTTGCCGACCACGCCCACGACGGCGATCCACCCGTCGGCGGTGCGGAAGATGCCGTATAGGCCTGGGATGAGCGGGTGGCCGCGGTTAGACCGTCCCGCGACGCGCCCTGACAGCAAGTAGCCGGTGTACTCGCTCGCCTGGGCCCAGATCTGCCCACCGAGCAGCGAGGTGTCGATGCGCTGGCCTCTTCCGGTGCGCTCGCGGGCCACGAGCGCGGCGAGGATGCCGGCCACCAGGTTCTGCGATGCGATGTGGTCCGCGATCGTGACCGCGACGGGCGTGGGGTCACCGCCGTCGACGCCGGTCGTGCTGATGAGCCCACCGGCAGCCTGGGCGCTCAGGTCGGCGCCCTCGCGGGTCGCATCCGGCCCTTCCGGGCCGAACGTGGAGCCGGCGGCGTACACGATGCGAGGGTTGCGCTCGGCGATGTCGTCATAGCCGAGTCCCCACGCCTCCATGGTCCCTGGTGTGAAGTTGGTGATCACCACATCCACGTGCTCGGCGAGGCGCAGGAAGGCCTCCCGCCCCGCGGGCGTGCGCAGGTCGAGCGTCATGCTGCGCTTGCCACGGTTGCAGGCGCTGAAATACGCACTGCGCGAGTCGTCGGGCGCGACCGGGATCCATCGCGACTGGTCGCCAAAGCCCGGTAGCTCGACCTTCACGACCTCAGCGCCCCAATCTCCGAGCAGCACCGCCGCCTGCGGTCCCTGCACGAGCAAGCCGGCCTCAGCGACTCGTATGCCGTCAAGCGCTCCCATCGCCTCCCCCTCGTCGCAGCGGCCGAATCATCGCGCTGGCCAGCCCGAGCGGCCCGTACGGGAGCGGTGACCCCGATGCCTCGCCGCAGGATCGGATCTCGCGATCGGTGGCCGTGTCGAGCCCCAGGGCTCCGACGTGGGCGCTGTCGGGGCACAACGGTGCCAGCTCGCCGACGAGGCGGCGTGACAGGGCGGGTTCTAGGCATCGTCGCAACAGCTGTGCGAACGAGTGGTTGGGGGCATGGGACGCCCGATTCGGGCATGTGGTGCCCCCAACCTCGCGTGGCGCCGAGGTTGGGGGCACCAGCCATCCGATTTCGACGGTCCCTGCCCCGAACCTCTGGCGCTGGCGCTGTCGACCAGTCCAGGCACGGCGTTGCGCCCACCGATTGAATCCGCCCAGGTTCTGGTCGAACAGGAGCCTGACGCGGGGGTAGCGAGCCGACGCTCGCGCACGGCCGCGAACTCGAGCGTCGCTCGGATGTGAGCCTCGGTGAGTTCCGGAAAGTCAGCCACGATCTCGTCGTGGGTCATGCCGCTAGCCAGGTAACGGCACGGTCATCCGTGGCCCGAGCCCACGACAACCCGGCGCCCCGCCGGGCCAGCTCCTGCGCACACCCCACTGGACCAACCCCAGCGGCGAGCACCGCGACGCCTCCGCGATCGCCTGGAACTGACTGCTGAACGCGATCGCAAGCTCAGCTCACGCCGAGGACGCCACGCCACAGGTGGGTGTCGGTGTGGGTGCGGAAGCCGGTGATCTTGCCGTCCTTGACACGCCAGACGTGCGCGAACGCCGCCTCCAGCTTCTTGCCGGTCGTCGCGCCCGTGCCTCGGTAGGTGCCGAGGGAGACGACGATGTCGCCGCCGTCGACGAACTCGTCAGGCGTCACCGTGAACTCCGAGAAGTCCTGTGGCAGCCGCGCGAACACGTTCTCGGCGATCGCCTGCGGACCGATCTGATCGTCGTACGGCAGGGATTCGGGCTCCAGCCACTCGATCTTCTCGTCCATCGCGCCGAGCACCGCGGCCACGTCGCCCTTCGCAAACGCGCCGTACAGCTGCTTCAAGAGATCAACGTTCGTCGACATCACACGCCCCCAGTGTTCGCTGCGGCTCGGACTGGCCGCACGCCGAGCGGCAATGCTATCCGGTCGGCCGCTAGCGTCGGCGTGCATGGGTGAGATCGTCGAATTCCGAAGCAACGGCTCGACCGCCAGCGGCTACCTGGCGGCGCCTCCTGCCGGTGGCGCCGGCATCGGGCTGATCGTCATCCAGGAGTGGTGGGGACTCGTCGACCACATCAAGGACGTCTGCGACCGGTTCGCGGCAGAGGGCTTCACCGCGCTGGCGCCGGATCTGTACCACGACCAGTCGGCCACCGAGCCCGACGAGGCCGGCAAGCTGATGATGGCGCTCAACATCGAGCAGGCCGCGAAGGACATGAGCGGCGCCGTCGACTTCCTCCTCGCCCACGATCAGGTGCGTGGCGACGGTGTGGGCGTCACCGGCTTCTGCATGGGTGGGGGACTGGCGCTCGTGCTCGCCGCGCACCGCCCCGACGCGGTGAAGGCGTGCGTCCCCTGGTACGGGCTCATCCCATGGCCAGGCGCGGAGCCGGACTGGTCGCGGCTCGAGGCCGCGGTGCAGGGGCACTACGCGGAGCAGGACGGGTTCTTCACCCCCGACGCGGCACGTCAGCTCGAGAAGCAGCTGCAGGACCTCGGCAAGGACGCGACGGTCATCATCCACCAGGGCGTCGACCACGCGTTCTTCAACGACACGCGGCCCGAGGTCTACGACGCCGACGCGGCCGCGGAAGCGTGGGAGCAGACGCTCACGTTCCTCCGCTCCCACCTCGGCTGACCGCGTGGGGCCGGTCGAGCGCTACATCGAGCTGGGGCTGCGGCTCGGTCGCCACATCGACGGTTTCGTCGACGCCTACTACGGCCCACCCGAGACGGCACGCCGCGTCGACGCCGAGCCCGTCCGACCTCCCGCGTCGCTGGCCGACGACGCACGCCGCCTGATCATCGACCTCGACGCGGGTGAGGGCGCGGGCGCGATCAGCGCGGAGCGGCGGCGCTGGCTGCGCGCCCAGGTCGTCGGCTTGCTGACGAGCGCGCGCAAGCTGGCCGGCGAGTCCATCGGCTACCGCGATGAGGTCGAGTCCTCTTACGGTGTCCGGCCGGACGCGGTGCCAGAGGACGAGTTCGCTGCCGCCCACCGCCGGCTCGACGAGGTGCTGCCCGGCTCCGGTCCGCTGATGGAGCGCTACATCATGTGGCGGGAGTCCCACGCCGTGGCTGTTGACAAGCTCGAGCCCGCCATCCGATCCCTCTCGGAGGACCTGCGCGAGCGCACGGACCGGATGTTCGGGCTGCCCGAGGGTGAGCACGTCGAGTTCGAGCTCGTCACCGACAAGCCGTGGTCGGGCTTCAACTACTACCAGGGCGGGCTGTGCAGCCGGGTGGCGATCAACACCGACCTCCCCGTGCTGTCGACCAGCCTTGGCCGCCTCGTCGCTCATGAGGCCTACCCCGGCCACCACACCGAGCACAGCCGCAAAGAGGTCGGCCTCGTCCGCCAGCGGCAGTGGACTGAGGAGACGATCTTTCTCGTGGGCACGCCGCAGTGCCTCCTCGCGGAAGGGCTCGCCGATCTCGGGCTCGAGGTCGTCGTCGGTGCGCGACCCGAGCCGATGGTGGCCGAGCACCTGCGACCGCTGGGCATCCGCTACGCCCCCGACGTCATCGCGACCGTGTCAACCGCCGCCGAGGCGATCGGCTCGGTCAGAGCCAACGTCGCGCTCCTGCTGCACGAGGATGGCGCGGATGTCGACGATGCCATCGCCTACGCGGAGCGGTGGGCGCTGCTGCCCCGCAACCGGGCCGAGAAGATGGTCGAGTTCCTGACCGATCCGACGTGGGGGTCCTACATCCACTGCTACGTCGACGGCTTGCCGCTGTGCCGGCGGTGGGTCGGCGGCGACGCGTCGCGGTTCGAGCGCCTCATCACCGAGCAGCTGCTGCCGGCCGATCTGGAGGCCGCGTAATGGAGCCGACCCAGATCGGCGAGGGCTTCGCCGGCTCTGGGGCCGACGCCGCCCACGTCAACACCGTCCTCGGCGCCAGAGGCGGACCGGTCGAGGTGGCGTGGGCGACCGCGCTGGCGACGCCCTCGGCGGGGCACACGCCGTTCGTGTGCGTGCTGCGGCCGGGTCTGCCGGTGAAGCCGCTCACGCTCTTCGTGAACAAGGCCGCGATCGCCGGCGACGGCCACGGCCGGCTCACGTGGGGCGCGGCACAGGCTGGGGTCGCGTCCGGCGTGGCCGACGCGGTCGAGGCCCACGTCGTTCCGCCGGCGCGAGTCGACGCGCTGCTGCTCATCGCCGCGGTCTGGGTCGACCCAGGCGCCGGAGACGAGGACGCGGTCTTCGCTGCCAACCGCGGGGCGACACTCGCCGCGCTGCGCGCAGGGCAGACGGGCGCACCGTCGGTCGGCGACGTGCTGGCCGAGCGGGATACAGCCTGGAACCCGTTCTTCCGCGCCCGCTGAGGTTGGAGCGCTCAGCGGCGCGCTCCTACCATCACCCCCATGTCCGCACGAAGCCGTGAGCTGCCCCGCCGATCCTGCCTGTCCGTCCCCGGGTCGAGCGAGAAGATGCTCGCGAAGGCGGCGACGATCCCCGCCGACATGACGTTCCTCGACCTCGAGGACGCGGTCGCGCCGCTGGAGAAGGAGGCGGCGCGGGGCAAGATCGTCGAGGCGATCAAGACCCACGACTACGGCGATCGCGTCCTGTGCGTGCGGGTCAACGCGTGGGACACAGAGTGGACCGTGTTCGACGTCATCGAGGTCGTCAGCGGCGCGGGCGAGCGGCTCGACGAGATCATGCTGCCCAAGGTGCAGTCGGCGGCTGAGGTCGTCGCCCTCGACCTGCTGCTCACCCAAGTCGAGATCAAGGCCGGCCTGCCGAAGGGCCACATCGGCATCGAGGCGCAGATCGAGACCGCACGCGGCCTCATCAACGTGGAGGAGATCTGCGAGGCGTCGCCTCGGCTCGAGACGATCATCTTCGGCCCGGCCGACTTCGCAGCCTCCATGGAGATGCCCGTCCTGACGGGCGGCGTGCAGATCCCCGAGTACCCGGGCGACCACTTCCACTACGTCTTCAACAAGATCCTGATGGCAGGGCGAGCCAACGGCTTGCAGGTGATCGACGGCCCGTTCCTCAAGATCCGCGAGCCAGAAGCGTTCCGCGACTACTGCATGCGCACGCGCATCCTCGGCTACGACGGCAAGTGGGCGCTGCATCCCGACCAGGTCGCGATCCTCAACGAGGTGTTCTCTCCCACCCAGGAGCAGTTCGACCGGGCATGGGACATCCTCGACGCCTACGAGAAGGCCACAACCGAAGGCGATCGCAAGGGGGCGGTCATGTTCGGCGACGAGATGATCGACGAGGCCTCGCGCAAGATGGCCATCAAGTTCGTCTCCCGTGGGGAGCGAGCCGGTCTCAGCCGTAGCAACGGGTGAACCTCCGTCCGTGACGGGCATGACCGTCGACGCGGTCATCTCAGCGCGTGACGAGGAGACGACCGTCGCCGCCAACGTCGCGGCGGCGCGCGCCTGCCGGTTCGTGCGCGAGGTGATCGTCGTCGACGACGGCTCGACCGACGCGACGGCGGCCCTCGCGATCGAGGCCGGCGCCAAGGTGACCAGCCTCCCTGTGTCCGCTGGTTCCAAGGCCCATGCGATGCGCGCCGGTGTCGAGGCATCCGACGCGCAGGCGATCCTCTTCGTCGATGCGGACTGCGTCGGGCTGACCGGCGACCACCTCGAGCAGATCTGCGAGCCAGTGCTCGAAGGCCGGGCCGTCCTGTCGCTCGGCGCGTTCGACTACGGCCGGTTCTGGAACCCACTCGTGCTGCATGGGCCACCGCTCACCGGCGAGCGGATCGTTCCCCGCTGGGTCTTCGAGTCGATCCCAGAGGACAAGCTCGACGGCTACACGATCGAGGTCCGGATCAACGAGGTCGTCGCCGAAGGCCACCTGCCGACCGTCGCTCGCACGATGGAGGGCGTCTTCCATCGCACGAAGCGGGAGAAGAACGGCCGCTGGCAGGGGTTGCTCGGCACGCTCCGCATGTACCACGCGCTGCTCGCCATGGTGAAGCCGTTCGGCGATGTGCGGCTGCGGACCTACGTCTTCTACCTCCGCCACCTCACCGTGGAGCGTTAGTGACCCGTCGCCGGACGATCAGCAGGTGAGGTTGAGGGCCCGATAGAGCTGCCTGCGAGCACGCCGGAAGGTGGAGTCGTACGATCGACGTGAGCGAACCTGAAAGGGGTGCCCGTGTCCTGGACTATCAAGGTGAACTTTCTCGAGTCGTGTAGCTGTGCGGCGCTTTGTCCCTGCGTGTTGGGTCCCGCCAAGCCCGATCAGGAGTGGTGCTCGGCCGTCTTCGGCCTGGAGGTGGCGGAGGGAGACTCCGACGGCGTTGACCTGTCGGGAGCCAAGCTCGTCATGCATTTCGAGCTGCCGGGCGACTTCCTGGGTGGGATCGACAAGGCCAAGCTGTATGTCGACCCAAGCGTCACCGACGCGCAACGCGCTGAGATCGACGCCATTTTCCACGGCGAGAAGGGCGGCCTGTGGGGCGGCATGCGGGAGAACATCAAGGAATGGCTCCCCTCGACGGTTGCGAAGATTGGCTTCGGCGGAGTGGATGCCCCCGGCGTGACCGTCGAGGGCTTCGGCCAAGTCGTCCTCCAGCCGATCAGTGTCGAGGAGGGCGGGGCGCAGACGCAGATCGTCGGGGCGCCCGTACTCAACGCCTTCAGCATCGCGTCGGAGAACCTTGCGTTCGCCCATGGGACGAAGTTCTCTGATCCGGACCTGCGCTCGTGGGAGAGCCTCGGCGCCGGCGGCGTCGTGCCCGACGTCGTCGTGTGGACGGGCTGACACCGACGACGGTCGCGGCGGTCCCACCTGCGGTCGCCCGGCAACGCAACGCCATCCTCGTCTGCCTGCTCGGCCTTGCCGGCGCAGGGTGGATCGTCTTCTTGAACGAGGCCCGCCAGCCCATGGGCACAAATAGCGCCATGGGCATGGATCGCGCGATGGGCCCCGACCTCACCATGGGGAGATCGTGGCCCCTGTTCCTCGCGATGTGGGTGGCGATGATGGTCGCCATGATGTTCCCCGCCGCCGCGCCCATGGTCCTCATGTACGGCCGAATGCGACGCAACGACCCTTCAGCAGTCGCGCTGTTCACCGGCTCCCACATCGCCTTGTGGTTCGCCTTCGGCGTCCTCGCCTACCTGCTCAGCGCGATCGTGGAGTCCGCTGCCTCAGGCTCGGAGTGGGTGGCGATGAACTGGGGACGGGCCGGAGGCCTCCTACTGGTGCTGGCCGGCGTCTACCAGCTCACGCCGTTGAAGGACATCTGCCTGCGCCAGTGCCGCACCCCGATGTCGTTCGTGATGACAAGGTGGCGTGACGGACGCGGCGGCGCCATCCGCATGGGTCTGACCCACGGCGTCTATTGCATGGGCTGCTGCTGGCTCATGTTCCTCATCCTCATCCCACTCGGCGTCATGAACGTCGCGGCCATGGTCGCCGTAGCACTCGTGGTGTTCGCCGAGAAGGCCGTGCCCCACGGCCGCGGCATCGGCCTGCTCGCTGCCGTTGGATTGATCGTGTTCGGTGTCGCAGTCACTGCCTACCCGTCGCTCCTGCCGACCGTCGCGTAACTGCGTCTACGAGTCGCCGGAACTCGGCTCCCTTCACTCGTCTGGCGCCATCGCGTGTATCGAGCCGGGTTCGAGGACGACGACGGCGGGCCCGGCTCAGATCTGGAAAGCGCGCAGACGTGCTTCGATATCGGCAGGCTCGTAGGCGCAGAATGGCCTGATGGCGGTGGAGCGGACCGATGTCGTGGTCGTCGGGGCGGGAGCCATGGGCTCAGCGACGGCGTGGTGGCTGGCGCGGCGGGGTCGTTCGGTCGTCCTCCTCGAGCAATTCGCGAAGGGGCATGGCCGCGGGAGCAGTCACGGCGGGACCCGCATCTTCCGGTTCGGCTACCCGGACCCGGCGTATGTCCGGATGGCGCAGGAAGCTCTGCCGCTGTGGCGTGAGCTCGAGGACGACGCCGGCCGCACGCTGCTCGAGACCACCGGCGCCTTGGATCACGGCGATCCGGCGTTGATCAGGCAGACGGCGGACGCGATGGCAGCCTCCGGCGCTGCGCACGAGCACCTGGCTCCCGCCGTTGCGGAGGAGCGGTGGCCCGGCATGCGGTTCGACCGCAGCGTGCTGTTCCACCCCGATGGCGGACGGTGTCTCGCGGACGCGACGGTGGCGGCGCTCCAGGAGCGCGCCGCGCACCACGGCGCCGACGTGCGGTTCGAGGTTGGGCCGGTCCAGATCGAGCGGCGCGCTGACGGCATCGAGGCGCGATCGCCCGGAGGCGACATCTGGTACGCGCCGGTCGCGGTCGTGACCGCGGGCGCGTGGCTGTCGAAGGTCGTGGGCTCGTCGGTCCCGCTGCCTCCGCTGCGCGTCACGCGCGAACAGGTGCAGCACTTCGCGCCGCTCGACGCGGCGGTCGAGTGGCCGAGCTTCATCCACCACCGAGAGCCCTGGGTGTACGGGCTGCTGACGCCGGGCGAGGGCATGAAGGTGGCGGCGCACCACGTCGGACCGGAGGTCGATCCCGACACGAGTAGCGAGCCCGACCCGGGCCTGGCGGCATCGATGGTGCGCTACGTGCAGGAGTGGTTCCCCGGTCTCGAATCCGACCCGCAACACGTGGCCCGCTGCCTCTACACGACGACGCCCGACGAGTCGTTCGTGCTCGAGCGCCACGGTCCATTGGTGATCGGGTCGCCGTGCTCGGGGCACGGCTTCAAGTTCACGCCCCTGATAGGCCGCCGTCTCGCCGACCTGGCCGACGCCCGATGACGATCCGGCTGCCAACCGCGTGCCTCGTGGTCCTCGTCGGCCCTGTCGCGAGCGGCAAGTCGACGTGGGCCGCGGAGCAGTTCGGCGCCGACCAGATCGTCTCGGCGGACCGGCTGCGGGGCGTGGTGGGCGAAGGCGAGCACGACCAGCGCGCGAGCAAGGACGCGTTCGATGTCGCCGACCTGATCGTCGAGCGCCGGCTGAAGCGCGGCCTGCTCACCGTCCTCGACGCCATGCACCTCGACACCAAGCGTCGGGCGGCGGTGCTCTCCTACGCGCGCGCCGCGGGCGTGCCGTGCATCGCCGTGGGCTTCGACACCTCGCCCGAGGAGTGCCGGGCTCGCAACCGCGCAAGGGAGCGCTCGGTGCCGGCCAAGGTCCTGACGTCGACGCTCGCGTCGTGGGCGGTGACGCGCGACGCGCTCCCCGTAGAGGGGTTCGATTCGGTCGTCGCGCCCGACCGCGTCGAGGTCGTGCCGCCCGAGCTGCTCCACGCGCCGCTGCACGCGCACCGCCAGCAGGAGGAGCCCGTGGCCATGGACGTCGGTCTTCAGATCTCTCGTTTCACGTGGCCGGGCGGGCCGACCGAGCTCGCGCCCCGGCTCGGCGCCATTGCCGCTGCGGCCGAGGACGCTGGCTTCGCGAGCATCTGGGTCATGGACCACGTCGTCCAGATCCCGCAGGCTGGCCGGCGCTGGGAGGACATGCTCGAGAGCTACGCCACGCTCGGCTTCCTCGCGGCGTCGACCGAACGGGCTCGGCTCGGTGCGCTCGTCACCGGCATCACCTACCGCAACGCCGCCCACCTCGGGAAGATCGTCGCGACGCTCGACGTGCTCTCCGGCGGGCGAGCGATGTGCGGCCTCGGCGCCGCGTGGTTCGAGGATGAGCACAAGGCCTACGGATGGCGGTTCCCACCCGTCGCCGAGCGGTACGCGCTGCTCGAGGACGCGCTCGAGCTGCTGCCATTGCTGTGGGGCCCGGGCAGCCCCGCGTTCGAGGGTCGGGTCATCAACGTCCCGGAGGCGATCTGCTACCCGCGCCCGATCCAGGAGCGGATCCCGATCCTCGTTGGCGGCTCAGGCGAGCGCCGGACGTTGCGCCTCGTCGCGCAGCATGCCGATGCCTGCAACCTGTTCGGCGACGCCGCGACGGTGCGCCAGAAGGTCGAGGTGCTGCACCGCCATTGCGCCGACGTCGGGCGCGATCCTGCCGAGGTCCGCGTCACCCACCTGTCCGAGGCGCACGCCGACGCGACCGCCGAGGAGCACGTGGGCCGCTTGCGCGAGCTCGCCGACGCGGGCGTGCAGGAGGCGATCGTCAGCTTCCGCGACCTGTCCACCGACGACCCGCTTGAGCGGTTCGCGGAGGTGATCGACGCGTTCCGCCCGTGACGGGTCAGGCGACCAGGCGGCGGGCGATCACCTTGAGGCAGAGCGTCTCGTCGGCGCCCTCGAAGATCGACAGCACCCGGGCGTCGACGAAGTACCGACTGACGGGGAACTCCTCGGCGTAGCCCATGCCACCGTGGATCTGCAT
>CAYSAC010000023.1:0-25979 GCA_964428815.1 uncultured Acidimicrobiaceae bacterium
GACAAGGAGCCGACGACGACGTCGTAGCCTTGCCCTACGGCTAGGAGGAGCGACGACGTCAGCGACGTCACTGGCCGGCGAGGCGCCTCGGCAATCCGGCGGCATGTCACGAAAGCACGGTCACCGTGCCGAGGTTGCCGTCGACCTCGACCATCGCGCCATCGCGGATCTTCTTCGTCGCGTCGGTGACCGATACGACGCATGGGATGCCGAGCTCGCGGCTCACGATGATCGCGTGGCTCAGCGGCGCGCCGACATCGACGACCACCCCAGCGGCGGGCACGAACAGCGGCGTCCACGACGGGTCCGTGAGGGGCGCGACGAGCACGTCGCCGGGCTCGAGCGCGGTCGGGTCGTGCGAGTCGAGCAACACGCGTGCCCGCCCTCGCGCCTTGCCCGGACAGCCCGGAACGCCCGCGAGCACGTCGCCCGCGTTCGCCTGATCGGTTGTGGTGTCCGACCGGCTCGACCAGTCGCTGACCGGCGGTGGCTCACCGTTGAAGATGAACGGCGGCTCCAGGCCGGCGAGCTCGCTGGCGCCAGCCTCCCGCTGGCGAATCTCATCGGCCCACCCGCCTGGGTCGGCGAGAAACGCGTCGAGCTCTTCGTTGCGGAGCATCGCGTACGCTCCGACGTGGTCGAAGTGGCCAGCGTCGACCATGCGTCGACCGAGCTCGTTCATCGCGACCCGCGCCTCGTGGACCATCTTTATGGCGTTGGTCTTGGAGCGCTCCCGGCCGGCCAGGAAGAGCTGCGCGGCGCGGAGGGCGGCGCCGAACTGGCCGTGTGCCTCGGGGTTGGACTCGAGCTTGGAGAGCAGCTCGGGACCGAGCACCTCACGGTCGGAGGAGAGGGACGCTTGATGCGATGCCGGCGCGTCCGAGCTGGGACAAAGCCGCATCCGATCGATCGCGGCAAGCGCGAGGTCTGGCTCGGTCTCCCACGACGGCGACCGCATCTCCCACTCGTTCGGCCCGCGGCTGCCATGGACGCGCACGAACTCCGCGAAGTCGTCGTGGAACGAGCGCGCGCCGCCGTCGCCTTCGGCGGCCAGCGCGCCGATCCGGTCACCCAGACCCTCGATGCCCGAGTCGAAGGCGGCGGTGAGCGCGGACGAGCCGGCGACGATGCGGCCGAGGTCCCATAGCCGAAGCGACGGGATCGCCGAGTCGACGTCGCCCACGCCCGCGATGAGCCGCATGAGCATCGTCGGGTCGCCCAGCTCGATGGTGACCTGCTGGATGATGCCGACAGGCACCGTCGCCGCGTAGGTGATGAAGATGTGGGTGCCGAAAAGCTTGCGGAACCACGTGCCAAAGATCCACCGCAGCCGAGCGACCAGCTCGTCGTTGGTGAGCGCCGTGAGGTCCGGCCGCTCGGCTCGAAGCTGCTCCAGCGCCCGTTGGTCCTCGAGGAGCTCGTTGAGATCAGGCGTGGTCAGGATCCAGCCGATCGTGGCCCCGAGCTTCTCGGTGTGCGCGGGGCTGTCGTCGGTGGCGGCAGGCTCGAAGGGCGGCACACCCGGGTGGGCGCCGAAGAACGTGTAGTCGATCATCTCCGGCGTCAAGCCAGGGGTGCGCACGCCGAAGATCCGGCTGATCGACACGTTGAGGTAGCAGTAGCCGCCGAAGATGGCGATGACCTCGTTGTTATCGGGGTCGAACTCGTCGCGGTCGAACGCGCCGAGCCGCTCCCAGGCGTCGCGCCAGCCGGGCTCCCCGTTCTCGGTGATGCCGATCGTGGCCGAGAGCGGCGTCACCGGGTCGGGGAACACCTCACCGACGTTGGCCCGCGTGTAGATCGGATAGCGACGGCTCGGCGGGTTGTCGACGATCCACCGGTCGATCACTGGCATGCCCCCTCGTGCGACGCGATCTGCGGGCGGCAACCTAGTGCGCGTCCCGGTTGTGACGGCGGCGAAGGGCGATGCGAGACTCGACAGATCGAGCCCACCGACCTCCACCTCGGCGCCTTCAGCGACGATCCGCCGTGGGTCGTCGACCTGGACGCGCTGACCTGGCGAGCGGGCGTCGACCAGCTGCGAGTGGCCGCGAAGGCCGAGGTGCCCGTCCTCACCAGGCCGGGCGGGCTGCCGCCCGGACCGAGGGTGCTGCGGGTTGCACGCTTGCTTGGCTTCGCCGCCGCCGGTTGGGCGATCCGCGATCGCCGCGCCGGCGGATCGACCTCGCGCGCCGGCATCTCGCGCCGGCTGAGGGTGGCGGCCGAGAAGCTGGGCCCGACCTACATCAAGCTGGCGCAGATCATCTCCAGTGGCGAGGGCATCTTCCCCGAGGAGCTCGTCGGCGAGTTCAAGAAGTGCCGTGACCGCGTGCCGCCCGAGCCGTTCTCGGTCGTGCGCGAGGTGATCGAGGAGGACCTCGGTCGGCCGCTCGAGGAGGTGTTCTCCTGGATCGCCCGCAGCCCGCTCGCGGCGGCGTCGATCGCCCAGGTCCACGCCGCGACCCTGCGCACCGGCGAGCGGGTCGTCGTCAAGGTGCAGCGGCCGCAGGTCGCGTCGCTGGTTCGCCAGGACCTCCGCGTGATGGCCTGGATCGCACCGCACCTGGTGGGTCGCATCCCCATCTCCGCGCTGGCCAACCCGCCTGCGCTCGTAGAGCTGTTCGCCGAGACGATCACCGAGGAGCTCGACTTCCGCCTCGAGGCCCAGAACATGCTCGACGTGGCCCGCACGTTCGCCGAGCTCGGCCAGCGCGGTTACGTGATCCCCCGTCCGCACCCGACGCTGATCACGCCGCGCGTGCTCGTGATGGAACGGCTCGACGGGTTCGCCTTCGACGATGTCGCGGGGATGCAGGCAGCCGGTGTCGACACGACGCAGGTGGTCCGCACCGGGATGATCGGGTTCATGGAGGGCGCCATGATCCACGGCATCTTCCACGGTGACCTGCACGGCGGGAACCTCTTCGTCCTCCCGGACGGTCGCACCGCGCTCCTCGACTTCGGCATCACCGGCAGGTTGGACGAGCCGCGACGACTCGCCTTCCTCCGGTTGCTCATGAGCGCCACGATGAACGACGTCCCAGGGCAGCTCGCCGCGCTGCGCGATCTCGGGGCGCTGCCCAAGGACACCGACCTGCAGGCGGTCATCGTCGACCTCGGCCTCGACCGCCCGCCGATCGATCCCACGACGCTGTCTGGCGACGAGCTCGTCGGCGAGATCCAGCGCACGATCAAGGCGCTGCTCGGCTACGGCGCCCGCATGCCGAAGGAGCTCATGCTCTACGTCAAGAACCTCGTCTTCCTCGACGGTGCGATCGCGACGCTCGCGCCAGACCTCGACCTCATCGCCGAGATCGGCGAGATCTCGATGTACTTCGCTCGCACTCACGGCGAGCGCATCGCCACCGAGGTTGGCATCGACCCGCGCGCCTACGAGCTCGACCTCACCGGTGTGAAGGCGTCGCTCGGGCTCGACGAGTCGACCGACGGCCTCACCTACCGCGAGCTGCAGGAGCGACGGAACATCATCCGCGAGCGCCTCGGCAACCGCACGCAGCGCTAGAGCTCCGTTCTGGCGGTGAAAACCGACCACCAGTGGTCCAATTCCACCGCCAGAACGGGTGTGACCTGCCCGCGCGAGGATGGCGGCCATGCAACGACGCCGCCTCGGACGCACCGAGCACGAGAGCAGCGTCGCCATCCTCGGCGGCGCCGCGTTCTGGACGGGCACGCCGGCCGACGCCGAGCACGGCCTGCACCTCGCCCTCGCCCGCGGTGTGAACCACCTCGACATCGCACCGCAGTACGGCGACGCCGAAGCGCTCGTCGGGCCGCTCGTCCCCGCGGTCAGGGACCGGCTCTTCGTCGCCGGCAAGACGCTGCGAGCCAACGTCGACGGCGTCAGGGCGCAGCTCGACGAGACGCGGCGGCTGCTGGGGTGCGAGGTGCTCGACCTGTACCAGGCGCACGCGGTGACGACGGTCGACGAGCTCGACCGTCGGTCGCCGGCGATCGAGCTCATGCTGTCGCTTCGCGACGCGGGTGTCGTCAGCCACGTCGGGATCACGGGCCACGACATGACGGTGCCGGGAACCTTTCTCGAGGCGCTGCGCCGGTTCGACCTCGACACCGTGATGTTCCCGGTCTACCCGGCGGTGTGGGCCGACCCCGTGTACCGCACCGACGCGACCGAGCTGCTCGACGTGTGCGCGGCGCGAGACCTCGGCGTGATGGCGATCAAGGCGGTGGCCCGCCGGCCGTGGACCACGCCGCGATCAGAGCGCGCGCCGTCGCCGTGGTACGAGCCGTGGACCGAGCCGGCCGAGATCGAGCGCGGCGTCGGGTTCACGCTCTCGACGCCTGGGGTCCACGCGTTCTGCACCCCGGGCCATCTCCCGCTGCTGCCGGCCGTCCTCGACGCCGCAGATGCGTTCCAGCCGATGGACCCCGCTGCCTACGACGACGCGATCGCATCGATGGCCGACGTGCCGGTGATCTTCCCGATCCCACGATGAGGCTCGTCATCGCGAAGTGCTCGGTCGACTACGACGGCCGGCTGTCAGCCCACCTGCCTGCGGCGGTTCGCCTGCTCATGGTCAAGCGCGACGGCTGCGTGTCGATCCACTCCGACGGCGGTGCCTACAAGCCGCTGAACTGGATGACCGCGCCGTGCCGGCTCGCGGAGTCCGACGACCGCTGGGTGATCACCAACCCCAAGGGGGAGACGCTCACGATCACCCTCGAGGAGGTGCTCTCGGACGAGTCCCACGAGCTCGGCGAGGACCCCGGCCTGCAGAAGGACGGCGTCGAGGCGCACCTGCAAGAGCTGCTCGCCGCGAACTGCACCGCCATCGGCGACGGCCTGCGCCTCGTCCGGCGCGAGTACCCCACCGATATCGGCCCGGTCGACCTCCTCTGCCGCGATGCGGACGGGCGCGCGGTCGCGGTCGAGGTGAAGCGGCGAGGTGAGATCGACGGGGTCGAGCAGCTCGCGCGCTACCTCGAGTTCCTCAACCGCGACCCGATGCTCCGACCGGTGCGGGGGGTCTTCGTCGCCCAGCAGATCAAGCCCCAGGCCAAGGTGCTGGCAGCCGAGCGGTCCATCACCTGGGTCGAGGTCGACTACGACGACCTCCGGGGCCTGGAGCGCACGGACCTGCGGCTGTTCTAGTGGCAAGAGGCGAGCGCAGCGTGCCGCGCACGTTCGAGCACCCGTACCCCGCGGTGTTCGACGCGCTGGTGGCGATCCTCCCTGCGGTGAAGTTCTCGCTGATGACGGCCGACCGCGGCGCCGGGCGGATCGAGGCGAGGACCAGGGTCACGCTGCGATCGTGGGGCGAGAACGTGGTCGTGTACGTCGGCGCCGTCGACGCAACAAGGTCGACGGTCGTCATGGACTCGACGCTGCGCTTCGGGATGCTGCCGTGGGGTGCTCACAAGCGGAACTTCACGACGGTGCTGGCTGCCCTCGACCGGTACCTCGCCTACTACTACCCGCGCCCCTGAGGCCACCTGCTTTCGGCTGACATAAGCGTCGGCAAGCGACGCTGATGTCAGCCGAAACGCGCCTTCAGGTCGTGAAGGTGCAGCGACCGGCGTCGATCACGACGCGGCCGTCGGTGGCGCTGGTCTGGAAGACGGCGGCGTCGCCGTCGACCCACATGCGAACGGTGAGCGCCTCGCCGGGGATGACCGGGGAGGAGAAGCGCCCCTCGATGCTCTTGAACCGAGCAGGGTCGCTCCCGCAGAGCGCGTGCAGCAGGGCGCGGCCGGTGAACCCGTAGGTGCAGAGGCCGTGGAGGATCGGCTTGTCGAAGCCACCGCTGGCCGCGAACGACGGGTCGGAGTGCAACGGGTTGCGGTCGCCGGACAGGCGGTAGGTGAGGGCCTGGTCCTCGCGGGTTTGGTACGTGACCTCGTGATCGGGGGCGCGCTCGGGCGGCACGTTCTGCGGACCCGACGGGCCGCGGTCGCCGCCGAAGCCACCCTCGCCGCGGATGAATGCCGATGACCGCGTCGTGAACAGCGGCTCGCCGGTGTCGACGAGCGTCGACGCCGTCTCGGTGACGATCAGCGCGGCTTTGCCCTTGTCGAAGATGCCGGTCACCTCCATCACCGACTCGAGCGTGCCCTCGACCGGGATCTCGCGGTGCAGGGTCACGCCCTGCTCGCCGTGGACGAGCATCGCCGGGTTGAAAGAGCCGATCTTGCCGAACGCGCCGCCACCGGCGCCGAGCACCACGGCCATCGTGGGCAGCACTCGCTGCTGCACGTCCTTGGTGTTCTCGGTCGTGAACGCAAGCTCGTCGGTGCCGGCTCCGACGCCGACGGCGTACAGCAGGCAGTCCTTCGAGTTCCACGACCGCTGCGCGGGCTCGCTCTTGGTGCCGACGGCATCCGGGTTGATGGGCATGTCTCGTCTCCCTACTTCTCGTCGTAGCCGTACATGTTGGCGTTCTTCCGGGCCTTGCCGACGAGGTCCTGGACGATCGCGCCGACCTTGGTCGGGTCGTCGACCGGCTCGGCGGTCGGGCCGCGGTGCCATCCCTCGGAGACCGACACGGCGCGACCGCTGACGTCGAACACGCGGCCGGTGACGTCCTTGGACTCGGGACTTGCGAGCCACACGACGATCGGCGCGATCCACCGCGGCGACATCTGCTCCTTGTCCTCCTCGGACGCCTGGCCCATGCCGAGCCCCTCGGTCATGCGCGTCAGCGCCGCGGGCGCGATGGCGTTGACCGTGACGCCGTACCGGCCGAGCTCCTTGGCCGCGATGATCGTGAAGCTGGCGATGCCGGCTTTGGCCGCGCCGTAGTTCGTCTGGCCGACGTTGCCGTAGATGCCCGACGGCGACGAGGTGTTGATGATGCGTCCGTCATTCGTCTCACCCGCCTTCGAGCGCTCACGCCAGTACGCCGCGGCCCAGCGGCACGGGGCGAACGTGCCCTTGAGGTGGACCTTGATGACGGCGTCCCACTCCTCCTCGGTCATGTTCGTGAGCATCCGGTCGCGCAGGATGCCGGCGTTGTTGATGAGCACGTCGAGGCCGCCGAAGGTCTCGACCGCCTGGTTGATGAGGTGCTGCGCGCCCTCCCAGTCGCTGATGTCGTCGGTGTTGGCGACGGCCTCGCCGCCCATCGCCTTGATCTCGTCGACGACCTGTTGCGCGGGACCGGCGTCGCCGCCCACGCCGTCCATCGAGCCGCCGAGGTCGTTCACGACGACCTTGGCGCCCTGCTCGGCCAGCATGAGCGAGTGCTCACGCCCGATGCCCCGGCCCGCGCCGGTGACGATGGCGACCCGTCCGTCGCAGATGCCCATCAGCTGTCTCCTTGCTCGTTGGGTTCGAACAGCGGGAGGTGCCGCCCGTCGGACAGCGCCTCCCACGTGACCTGCACCGGCATCCCGACCCGCACGTCCGCGGGCTCGCAGCCGACGATGTTGGACATGACCCTCGCGCCCTCCGGCAGGTCGACCAGCGCGACCACGTAGGGCACGCGGTCCTCCATGAGCGGGTGCGCGGCGCGATGGTGCACGCCGAACGCGTAGACCTCGCCGGCGCCGGAGGCGACCCGCCAGACGAGGTCCTCGCCGAGGCACCGGGGGCACACGTCGCGCGGGTAGTGGACCGGCGCGTCGCAGGTGGTGCACCACTGCAGCAGCAGCCGCCGCTCGCGCGTCGCATCCCAGTACGGCTGGGTCAGCTCGGACGCCTTCGGCTCGAAGCGCGTCGCCTCGCTGAGGCTCACAATGCCACCCGGGGGCTCCGCCCCCGAGCCCCAGCGCACCCGGCTCGCTGGCGCTCGCGCGGTTGCGGCTGCTCGCTGACGCTCACAGCGTCGCCTCCGTGCCGAGCACGACGGTGGAGGTGTGCGACAGCACGCCGCCGCACCCGTGCGCGACGGCGACGTCCGCGGCGTCGACCTGCCGCGGACCGCACTCGCCCCGCAGCTGGCGCACGCCCTCGACGAGCAGGAACATGCCGTACATCCCGGGGTGGGTGTAGCTGAGGCCACCGCCGTTGGTGTTCGTCGGCAGCGCGCCGTCCGGCCCGAGCCGCCCGTCCTCGACGAACGCACCGCCCTCGCCCTTGGCGCAGAACCCGAGATCCTCCAGCGCGAGCAGCACCGTGATCGTGAAGCTGTCGTAGGACAGGACGACATCGACGTCGGCTGGCGCCACGCCGGCCATCGCGAACGCGTTCGGGCCGCTGACGGCGCCCGCGGTCACGGTCAGGTCGGGCATCTGCCCGATCATGCTGTGGGTCGTGCACGACCCCGCGCCCAGCACGTAGACGGGAGCCTTGGCGAGCGACTGAGCCCGGTCGGCGCCCGTCACCACGACCGCCCCTGCGCCATCGGTGACGAGGCAGCAGTCGAGCTTGTGGAGCGGCTCGACCTCCCACGGCGAGCTGAGGACCTCGTCGATCGTGAGCTTGTCCTGGCTCTTGGCGCGCGGGTTCATCGTCGCCCACTCACGCGTGGACACCGCGATCTGGGCGAGCTGCTCGCTGGTCGTGCCGTACAGCGCCATGTGCCGGTTGGCGGACAGCGCGTACGCGCCGATCGGCATCCGCAGGCCGAAGGGGACCTCGAACTCGACGGTCGGGCCGCCGTAGACGTCGGGCGGACGGGGCACGACCCTGCCGGCGCGGCGATCGCTCCGGGGCGTCGCTGCGTAGACCGACACCGCAACGTCGCAGAGCCCGGCGTTGACCGCGGCGGCGGCGTGCTCGGCGTGGACCTCGAAGCTCGAGCCGCCGGTCATCGACGAGTCGACGTACCGGGGGTGAATCCCGAGGTACTCCGCGAGCTGCAGCGCGACCATCCGGTCGCCCGCGCACAGCAAGCCGTCGACGTCACCGATGGCCAGGCCGGCATCGTCCAGCGCCTCGCGAATGACCTGGGCCTCGAGCGCCCGGCCGTGCCGGTCGAGCTCGCCCGTGGGCGACACGGCGTCGGCGACGCCCACCAGCGCAGCTGCTCCCCGCATCGTCGATCCTGAGCGCAAGGCATGTGTTCTAGGGCGAAGCCACAGCACCCGCCAATCTGGGGCACGATGGTCGGCGATGGACGTGCACCAGTGCCACCGGTGCGAGCTGCGGTTCACCAACCGCAACGAGTTGGAGGAACACCTCGCCGTCGACCACCCCTCACCTGTCGATGACGACACGGACAGTGACAGCTGATTTCTGACTGCCCGGCCGGGCATGCGAGGGTGGACCCCGTGGAGGGGCGGGAGGACGACGACGCGCCGCGCCACGTCCAACCCCGTAGCCCGCGGCGGACCGCGCTGATCATCGCCCTGTGCGCACCCGTCGTCCTGGTCCTCGCGCTGGTGATCGCGTGGGTCGTCGACACCAGCGCCTCCGGCGGCAAGGTGCAGCGCAACGTGACCCTCGCGGGCCGCGACGTGAGCCGGCTGTCCGAGGACGACCTCCCGATGATCGTGGACGAGGTTGCGGAGGACCACGCCAGCACGCCTGTCCGCATCGTTACGCCCGCCGCCACCTACGAGACCACAGCCGGCGCGATCGGCCTGTCGGTGGCACGAGAGGCGACGGTCGAGGAGGTCCTCGACGTCGGCCGCACCGGCGCCTTCCCCGTCCGCCCGTTCTCCTGGCTGGGCGGGTTCGTCACACCGCGCACCGCGCCGCTCCAGTTCTCGGTCAACGCCGAGACCGTGCGCAGCACGCTCATCGAGCTCGAGGGCGACGACCGCACGGCGCCCATCGAGCCATCCATCGCAGCCACCGACGACGGCTTCGACGCGGTGCCCGGGACGCCGGGCCGCGGGCTGAACGCCGAGGACATCGCCCGCCGGCTGCCGGACGCCGCGGCCGCGGGCACCACACCGATCGTCCTGTCCGTCGCGCCGGGGGCGGTCGCGCCCCGGTTCGCCGACTCGCTCGGCGAGGAGATCGCCGAAGCCGCGGAGGAGGCGACGGACGAGCCTCTCTCGATCGCCGTCGCGGGCGTGGCGGCGCCGGTCGCACCCGAGCAGCTCCGCACATGGCTGACCGCGACGACGACCGACGACGGTCTCGTCCTCGCCCCCGACCCTGTGGTCGTGCTGCGCGACCTGCGGGCGCTCATCACCGAATTGGAGGGCGCTCCGGTCGACGCGTCGTTCACGGTCGTGGGCGGCCAGGTCCGGCTCATCGCGGGCAGCGACGGCTTGATCTGCTGCTCACTCGAAAGTCCGGCAGCCATCCTCGGCGCTCTGCAGGCGGAGGTGCGCGAGCTCGAGCTCGAGGCGGTCACGAGGCCGCCCGAGCTGTCGACCGAGGAGGGCCAGGCGCTCGGCATCGTCGAGGAGATCGGCAGCCCCGCCGAGTTCGGACCGACGACCCGGCACAAGGGCGGCGAGTCCAGGGTCAAGAACATCCACAGCATCGCCGACATCGTCCGCGGCAAGGTGATCCTCCCCGGCGAGACGTTCTCGGTGAACGGCTTCGTCGGGAAGCGCACGGCCGCCAGGGGTTTCGTCGAGGCCGGCGTCATCTACCAAGGCCGGTACGAGACCGACATCGGCGGCGGCGTGTCCCAGTTCGCGACGACCCTGTTCAACGCCGCGCTGTTCGCGGGGCTCGACTTCGCCGAGTACCAGAGCCACTCCATCCAGATCGATCGCTACCCGCGGGGCCACGAGGCGACGATTTCCTACCCGAAGCCCGATCTGCAGATCGTGAACAACACGCCCTACGGCGTGCTGCTGTGGCCGACGTACACCGACACGTCGATCACCGTGCACGTGTACTCGACCCGCCACGCCACGGTCGCGCTCGGCGAGCAGACGTCGCGGGCGCAGGGTCGCTGCACGAGGTGGACGACGCCCCGCACCCGCACCTATCCCGATGGCTCCACGCAGAACGACAGCGTCTTCGCGGTGTACCGGCCGGGCGAGGGCATCAACTGCTGAAACCGACGACAATGTCGCCCATGTCCGACGCCATCCGCTTCGAGCACCGCATGAGCGACGCCGATGCCCTCATGTGGAGCATCGAGAAGGACCCGCTCCTCCGGTCCACGATCACCGCGATCTCCCTGCTCGACCGCGCGCCCGACCGGGCCCGGCTCGAGGACAAGCTCGAGCGGGGCACCCGGCTGATCCCACGGCTGCGCCAGCGCGTCGTCGGCAACCCCTACTCCCTCGCGCCGCCACGCTGGGAGGTCGACCCGAGCTTCGACCTCCGCTATCACGTGCGCTTCATGCGGGCCGCGGGCGACGGCTCGCTGCGCTCGCTGCTCGACATCGCCGAGCCCATCGCCATGCAGGGCTTCGACCGGGCCCGACCGCTGTGGGAGTTCGTGGTCGTCGAGGGGCTGGCTGACGGCCAGGCCGCGCTGATCCAGAAGATCCACCACTCGATCACCGACGGCGTCGGCGGCGTGAAGCTGGCCATGATGCTGCTCGACCTCGAGCGCGACGCCGATGCGGCCGGCGAGCCCATGCCGGCGGCCCCGCTCGTGGACGTGCTGAGCTCGTGGGGGCGCATCGTCGACGCGGTCACGCACGTTCAGCGCCGCCAGCTGGGGATCGCGCGGCGCTCGAGCGGCACCGTGGCCAAGGGCATCAGCGGGGTGTTCAGCGACCCGCTCGGCGCGGCCCGCGAGCTCGCCGCGACCGCCAGCTCCGTCGGTCGGATGCTCGCGCCGGCGACTACGCCGCTGAGCCCGATCATGACGAGGCGCTCGCTGAGCGTGCACTTCGACACCATCACCGTGCCGCTCCTAGAGCTGAAGGCGGCGGCCAAGCACGCCGACGGCAAGCTCAACGACGCGTTCGTCGCCGCCGTCGCCGGCGGCCTCAAGCGCTACCACGACCACCACGACGTCCCGATCGAGGCGCTGCGCATGACCATGCCGATCAACATCCGCTCCGAGGAGACCGAAGCGCTCGCCGGGAACCAGTTCGCGCCGGCCCGCTTCGCGGTGCCGATGACGCTGGACGATCCGATCGAGCGGATGCGGATGGTGCGCGCGCTCGTCGCGCAGCAGCGGGGCGAGCGGGCGCTGTCGCTCACCGAGCCGCTCGCCCAGGTGCTCAACCGGCTCCCGACGACCATCACCACGGGCATCTTCGGCTCGATGCTGCGCGGCATCGACTTCGTGACGAGCAACGTGCCCGGCGCGCCCATCCCGGTGTTCCTTGGGGGCGCCAAGCTGCTGGCCCAGTTCCCCTTCGGGCCGATGTCGGGCGCGGCGACGAACATCACCCTGCTGAGCTACCTCGACGAGGTGCACATCGGCGTCAACGTCGATCCGGCGGCCGTCCCCGACCTCGACCTCTTCCACCAGTGCTTGGTCGAGGGCTTCGACGAGGTGCGCAAGGTCGCCTGAGCCGAACTCACCGAAGAAGATGGGCCGTACACCCCATCTTCTTGACCACATTCAGTCTTGGATAGCGTCGACCGGGTGCTGACCGCTGATGCTGTCGTCGTCGGCGGCGGCCCCGCCGGAGCGGCTGCTGCCATCACCCTCGCCCGGGCGGGCCGGCAGGTCGTCCTCGTCGATCGGGCGCGGTTCCCTCGCGACAAGACCTGCGGCGACGGACTGACCACCGGCGCGCTGCGGCTGCTCGAGGACCTTGGGCTCGACCCCGCGTCGGTCGCGTCGTGGCACGTCGTGGAGGACGTGGTGGTGCGGTCACCGTCCGGCCACGAGGTCCTGTTCCCGCTGCCGCGCGGCCGGGGCACCTACGCGGCGGTCGCACGCCGGACCCATCTCGATGCAGCCGTGCTCGACCTCGCACGCGCAGCCGGCGCGAAGGTCCTCGACGGGCACGCATGCACCGGCGCGCGCCAGGACGACGAGCGCGTCGTGCTCAAGGTGCAGGGCATCGGCGATGTCCACGCGCGCTACGCCATCGGCGCCGACGGCATGTGGTCGCCACTCCGACGCCACCTGGGGCTGGCGGTGCCGGGCTACCGCGGCGAGTGGCACGCGTTCCGCCAGTACTTCACCGGTGTCGCGCCCCGCGCCACGACCGACCTGTTCGTTTGGTTCGACCCCGACCTGCTGCCTGGCTACGCCTGGTCCTTCCCACTCCCTGACGGCCGTGCAAACGTCGGCTTCGGCATCCAGCGGGGCGGCAAGGTCGCGGTCGGCGACATGCAAGACGTCTGGTCCGACCTGCTCGAGCGGCCCCACATCAGAGCGGTCCTCGGTGACACGGCCGCGCCCGAGGCGCCCCACAAGGCGTGGCCCATCCCTGCGCGCATCGACGACGTGCAACTAACCGCCGGCCGCGTGCTGTGGGTCGGCGACGCGGCGGCCGCCACCGATCCGATGACGGGTGAAGGCATCGGCCAGGCGCTGCTGACCGGCATCCTCGCCGCGCATGCGATCGACGCAGCCGGACCGGCTGACCCCGCGTCGGCCACGGCGCGCTACGAGCGCGACGTCCGGCGCGCGCTCGTCGCCGACCATGAGATGTCGATGCTGCTGATCCGTGCGCTCCGCCACCGCAAGGGCGCGCGCGCCGCGGTCCGGGTCGCGGGCGTGTCCCCATGGACTCGCCGCAACTTCGCCCGCTGGCTCTTCGAGGACTACCCGCGCGCTGCGATCGTGACCCCGCGCCGGTGGCGCCGAGGTCTGTTCACCGGACCCGGCGCCTTCCGAACCACTCGCTGACCGTTCACCGGCGGGCAACGTGGCCGAAATCGCTGGCCTCCTACGTTGGTGCCAGTGGCACACGCGACGGTGCAGCCACGACGGCGGCCGTTCGTGTGCTCCCCCCAACCCGGCGCCTGGCGAGAACCTCGCAGTCACCGTGCAAAGATCATGGCATGGCGCCCGGGGACCTGTCAGACGACGAGCAGCGCCGGCGCCGCCGCGCCATCGCCGACCTCATGCCGACGACGCCGTACATCGGCTGGCTCGGGCTCGTGTTCGACCGCTACGAGCCGGACGACGTGCTGGTCCGCCTCCCGTTCCGAGCCGACCTGACCAACGACGGCGTCGTGTACCACGGCGGCGTCGTCGCCTCCGCCATCGACACCGCGGGCGCGGCGGCGGCGTGGTCCAACCACGACTTCGCCAAGGGCGCCCGCGCGTCGACGGTGAGCATGACCGTGAACTTCGTCGGCGCGTGCAAGCAGCAGGACCTGCTCTGCCACGCACGGGCGATCAAGCGCGGCCGCGAGCTGATCTTCACCGAGATCACCGCAACCGACGCCGAGGGCGCGCTCGTCGCGTCGGCGGTGCAGACCTACCGGATCGTCTAGTGCAGCATGAGTGCAGCCGCTCGGAAGTCCCGTGCATGGATCGCCGAGTCGGGGTCGTCGCTGGCAAGGACGCAGGACGACGCGCCTGCCTTGCCCAGCCGCTAGGACGAGGACGCAGCCAATGACGACAGCCGGCCGGCGAGACGTGTGTGAGACTTCCGAGTGGTTGCACTAAAGGGATACGTTGCCGTTGTGCGCACCCGTCTGACCGACATGCTCGAGGTCGAGCACCCCGTGATGCTCGCCGGCATGGGCGGCGTCTCCTACCACCGCCTCGTGGCCGCGGTCTCCGATGCCGGCGGCTTCGGCTGCATGGGTGCCTCGACCATGGGCTTCGAGGAGATGGTGGAGGAGATCGGCCTCGTCCGAACCCTCACCGACAAGCCCTTCGGGGTCGATCTCCTCACCGCCGCGCCAGGTGACATGTCGAAGAAGGTGCAGGCGATCATCGACGGTGGCGCGACGGTCTTCGTCGCCGGGCTCGGCGTGCCGCGCGATGTCGTCGAGCAGTGCCACCGCCACAACGTCCTCGTCGTCAACATGTGCGGCAAGGTGCGGCATGCGATCGCCGCGGTCGAAGCCGGCTGCGACATCGTCGTCGCGCAGGGCACCGAGGCGGGCGGCCACACCGGGCAGATCGCGACGATGGCGCTCGTGCCCCAGATCGTCGACGAGGTCGGTGAGCGGATCCCGGTCGTCGCCGCCGGCGGCCTGTTCGACGGACGCGGGCTGGCCGCCGCGCTCACCCTCGGCGCCGACGGCGTGTGGGTCGGCACCCGCTTCATCGCGACCCCCGAGGCGCGCGCCGTCGCCGGGTACAAGGAAGCGCTGCTGAGGACGCCAGAGGACGGCACGACGGTCTCGCGGGCCTACACCGGCAAGACGTGCCGGGTCGTGCGCAACAAGTACACCCAGGAGTTCGAGGACGAGGGCGCGCCGCCGGAGCCGTTCCCGATGCAGGTGATCAAGTCGATGCAGGACGGCGCCAACCACCTGGGCGGCGACGAGACGACACCGGACATCGATCCCGACCGGGAGTTCTGGCCGGCCGGGCAGGGCGTCGGCGCCATCCACGAGCTGGTCCCCGCGGGCGAGCTCGTGCAGCAGTTCGTGCGCGAAGCAGAAGAAGTGCTCGCCAAGGTCAGCGCGCTCCGCGCGTAGCGACGATGGACCGGCGACAGCTCCTCGTGCGCGGCTCGGTCGCCGCGGCCGGTGCCGGGCTCGCGCTGGGTGCCTCGACGTGGTCGCGGGTGCTCGCCGCGCCAGTGCAGCCAGGCGACAGCCCATACGGTCCGTTGTCGAGCACGCCCGACGCGAACGGCATGTTGCTGCCGGAGGGATTCACCTCGCGGGTGATCGCTCGGGCCAACACGCCCGTCGCGGGGACGAGCTACGTGTGGCACCGCTTCCCCGATGGCAGCAGCTGCATCGCGGCCAGTGACGGCGGGTGGATCCTGGTATCCAACAGCGAGGACCCCCCACCTGCTCTCGACGTGGGCCTCCCCCAGCCGCTCGACGCGGTCCCAGAGCAGCTCGGCGGCGCGGGTGCGATCCGGTTCTCGGCTGACGCGGACATCGTCGACGCGTACTCGATCCTGACGGGCTCTCGCAGCAACTGCGCGGGCGGACTGACCCCGTGGGGCACCTGGCTGAGCTGCGAGGAATGGGACACCTCAGCCGACCCGCTCTCGCCCTACGACGGCGGCAAGGTCTGGGAGTGCGACCCGTTCGGCGACCAGCCTGCGGTCGACCGACCAGCCCTCGGCCGGTGGAAGCACGAGATGGCGGCGATCGACCCGGTCGACCGCAAGATCTACCTGAGCGAGGACCAGGAGGACGGCCTCTTCTACCGCTTCACGCCGGCAACGTGGGGTGACCTCTCCGCCGGCGCGATGCACGCCGCCGCGCTCGATGCCAGCGGCAACGTCACCTGGGTGCCGGTAACCAACGCTGGGGAACCGGCTGCGCCGCTGCGAGAGACCACCGCGGGCGCGACGCCGTTCGACGGCGGCGAGGGTGTCGTCTACGACATCGGCCGCGTCTACCTCACGACCAAGAACGACGACCGGGTGTGGGTGCTCGACATCGCCGCGCAGCGCATGACCGTCCTCTACGACGCAGCCGACTCGACGACTCCGATCCTCAACGGGGTCGACAACATCATCGTGAGCCGGGGTCACGACCTCTACGTCGCCGAGGATGGCGGCAACCTCGAGGTCTGCATCATCACGCCCGACAACCGCGTCGCACCGGTGCTCCGCATGACAGGGCCGCAGCACGGGACCGAGAACCCGACGCCGGTGCCGCTGGTCTCGGAGGTGTCAGGACTCGCGTTCAACCCCGCCGGCGACCGCCTGTACTTCAACTCGCAACGGGGATTCGGCTCGGGCATCACCTACGAGATGATGGGCCCGTTCAGGGGCAGCGTCGCAGCGCAGCAGCCGCCGCCGACGACGTCCACGCCGCCGATCGCTCAGCGCGGCACGCTGCCCGCGACGGGCGGTGGCTCACCGCTCGCGCTGCTCGGTGCGGGCGCGGCGGCAGCCGCCGCGCTCGCGCTTCGGTCTAGGGAGCTAAGGCGCTAGGAGGCGACCCACTCCTTGAGCTGGCTGATCATGCCGGGCACGTCCGGTCCCACCGGGTTGACGCTCAGCACGGTCACACCGCTCTCCTTGTAGGCCTCGATGCGGTCGCGCACGTAGCCGGCCGGACCGCACAGCGTCGTGGCCTCGAGCAGCTCGTCGGGGATGACCTTGGCAGCCTCGTCCTTCTTGCCGTCGAGGTAGAGGTCCTGGATCTCCTTCGCCTCGGCCTCGAACCCGTAGCGGCACACGAGGTCGTTGTAGAAGTTCTTGCCGCGCGCACCCATGCCGCCGACGTAGAGCGCGACCATCGGCCGGGCGAACTCCCGGATCGCGGCGGCGTCGTCGCCGATCGCGACGAGCCCGCCGGCGACGATCTCGAGGGGCGCCAGGTCGCCGGCCCGCTTGTCGAAGCCGGCCGCGAGGTCGTCGCCCCACACGTCCTTGGCCCGCTCGGGCAGGTAGAAGAGCGGCAGCCAGCCGTCGGCGACCTCCGCGGTCATCTGCACGTTCTTCGGGCCGAGCGACGCGACGTAGATCGGGATGCGCTCGCGCACCGGGTGGGTGATGAGCTTGAGCGCCTTGCCCAGGCCGGTCCCCTGCTCGGGCGGCAGGGGCAGTGTGTAGGCCTTGCCCTGGTGCTCGGCGCGCTCGCGGCGCCAGACCTGCCGGCAGATCTCGATGATCTCGCGCGTCCGCTGCAGCGGCCGGTCGTAGGGAACGCCGTGAAAGCCCTCGATCACCTGAGGGCCGGAGGCTCCGAGGCCGAGGATGCAACGGCCGCCCGACAGCGCGTCGATGCCGGCCGCGGTCATCGCGATCAACGTCGGCGTGCGCGTGTAGATCGGCAGGATCGCCGAGCCGATCTGCACAGTGTCCGTGGACGCCGCCAGGTAGCCCATCAGGCCGACGGCGTCGTAGCCATACGCCTCCGCGACCCACACGATGTCGAGACCGGCGCGCTCGAGCTCGACGACCTGCTGCGCCGACTCCTTGAACCCGCCGGCGTAGCTGAGCTGCATGCTGAGCTTCATCGCTGTCCCCCTCGTGGTCGTCTGTCCGTCAACCCGCTGCTGTGAGCCGCTCTCGTGCGTTCTTGGATCGCTCCAGCAGGTGGGCAGGCACGCCGCCCTTGCTGCCGCCGTCGTCGACCGCCGCGTCGCCGTCCTCTGCGGCAGGGCCTTCAGCAGCAGCGGCGACCTCCTCGACGCGCTCGTCGAGCGGCACGAAGTCCTCCGGCCTGACGATGTGACGACTGTCGAGGCTGCCTCGGCTCACCCCGTTCTCGAAGAGGACGTGGTACCGCATCCACGTGAGCCCCGAGACGGCGATGACCTTGCCTGGCGTGCCGATCGGGAGGCCCGGCAGATCGATGTTGGCCACAACCTTGGTGTGACGGTCGAACGTCTGCTCGCGGTCGATGAGCTGGGCGGCGGTCACCATGGGCCGACAGTCTGGCCCGCGCTGGCGCCGCCACGAAAACCACGGGGGAATGTTTCACCAGGCTAAGTAGTTTGATGGTTCGTGATCTCCCCGCCGCCTGCCGCTGCGACCGACCTCGACGTGCTCGAGCTCGCCGCGAAGCTGCGCGTGTCGGTCACCCGGCTGCACCGGCTGCTGCGCCAGCAGTCAGCCGAGCTCACGCTCACGCAGCTGTCGACGCTCGGCACGATCAGCCGCGACGGCCCGATCACCCTCGGCGACCTCGCCGCTGCCGAGCAGGTCGCGCCGCCCACGATCACCAAGGTGGTGGGCAAGCTCGAAGAGCTCGAGCTCGTGACCAAGGCCGTCGACGAGGCGGACCGTCGGGTGTGGCGCGTCGCCATCACCGCCACCGGCCGCCGCCACCTCGAGCAGGTCAGGAACCGCCGCACCGCGTGGTTGACGACCCGGCTCGCGGCGCTCGACGAGGACGAGCTAGCGCGGCTTGCGGCAGCGATCGATGTCCTGGAGCGGCTCAGCACCGAGGGCCGCCCGTGACCCGTCGCATCAGCGCGTTCACCTCTGACACCTTCCGCTCATTGCAGGTTCGCAACTTCCGCTTGTTCTTCGCAGGCCAGCTCGTGTCGCAGACGGGTTCGTGGCTGGCGATGGTCGCCCAGATGCTGCTGGTCCTCCGGCTCACCGACTCCGGTGTCGCGCTCGGCCTGCTCATGGCGTGCCAGTTCGCGCCCGTCCTCGTCATCGGCCCATGGGCCGGCACCATCGCCGACCGCAGCGACAAGCGCCGGCTGCTGCTCGTCATGCAGGCCGCGTCGCTGCTCCAGTCGGTCGCGATGGGCGTCGTCGTCTTCACCCACAACGAGTCGGTCCCGGTCATCTACGTGCTGGCGGGCGTGCTCGGGGTGATCACCGCATTCGACAACCCGGCGCGGCGCGCGTTCGTGGTCGAGATGGTGCCGACCGAAGAGGTCGCCAACGCCGTCAGCCTCAACAGCGCGCTGATGACGGGGTCGCGCGTGATCGGACCGGCCGCGGCCGGCGTGCTCGTCGTGACCGTCGGCTTCGGCTGGTGCTTCATGATCAACGCCGCGACCTACCTCGCCGTGCTCTACGGCCTCTACGCGATGCGAACCGACGAGCTGCACCAATCCACGCCGAC
Organism: uncultured Acidimicrobiaceae bacterium; assembly: GCA_964428815.1. Lineage (GTDB taxonomy): Bacteria > Actinomycetota > Acidimicrobiia > Acidimicrobiales > CAYSAC01 > CAYSAC01. The sequence goes on from CAYSAC010000023.1 coordinate 19,376, forward strand.
GGCGCGCGGCAAGGGCCAGGTGCGGGCCGGTCTGCGCTACGCCCGCTCCGAGCGCCAGCTCTGGGTGCCGCTGGTGATGATGGCGGCGATCGGCACGCTCGCGTTCAACTTCTCGGTGACCATCCCCTTGCTCGTCCGGCGCAGCCTCGACGGCGGCGACAGCACGTTCACGCTGCTCCTCTCCGTGATGAGCCTGGGGTCGGTGATCGGTGCGCTCGCCACCGCCCGTCGCCGCCAGGTCACCTCGCGCCAGCTCGTCACGTCAGCAGCCGGCTTCGGCGTGGCGATGCTCCTTCTCGCCGCGTCGCCCACATTGCTCGTCGCGTTCCCGGCCGCCGCGCTACTCGGCATCGCCAGCATCGCGTTCATGACCTCGTCCACCGCGACGGTCCAGCTGCTCGCCGCCCCCGAGTACCGCGGCCGGATCCTCGCCCTCCAGGCGATGGTCTTCCTGGGAAGCACGCCGATCGGCGGCCCGATCATCGGGTGGATCTGCGACACCGCGAGCCCGCGCAGCGGCATCGCCGTCGGCGGCGTCGCCTGCCTGGCCGCCGCGGCGTGGGGCGCGTGGTCGTTTCGCCAGCCCGAAGAGGCGCGCCTCGTGGAGTCGCTGACGACCGAGCCGGTGGTCGAAGCCGTCGCCCTCGCCGACTAGCACTGCGAGTTAGGCGCTCGCTGGCGCGCGCCGCGCCTCGGACCAGGTCCGGCCCGCCTCGACGTCGAGGTCGTGGGGCAGGTCGAGCACCCGCTCGGCGATGATGTTGCGCTGCACCTCACCGGTCCCGCCGCCCACCGTGAGCGCGGGTGCGAAGAGGAAGCCGTGATGCCAAGGGCCCGGCTCGGCGCCGAGCGGTCCCCGATCGGTGAGCATGGCGCCCGGACCGGCGAGGTCCTTGGCCAGGCCCATGATCCGCTGCCCGTGCTCGTCGGCCAGGATCTTGCGGATCGACGCCTCCGGGCCCGGCTGCTCACCCTTGATCCGCGCCGTCACGGTCCGCAGGCGGATGAGCCGCAGCAGCTCAGCCTCGATGTGCAGCTGCGCGAGTCGCTGGCGGAGGATCGGATCGCTCACCCCGCCGCGCGAGCGCACGAGGTCGAGCAGGTCGCCGGCGCTGGGTCCCATCCCCCACAGCGCGCCGCCGCTCGACAGCGAGACCCGCTCGTTGCCGAGCGTGACCTTGGCGAGGGTCCAACCCTCGTTGACCTCGCCCACGCGGTTCTCGTCGGGGATGCGTACCTCGTCGAGGAACACCTCGTTGAAGGTGTGCAGGCCGGTCATCTCGATAATCGGTCGGATCTCGACGCCTGGCGCGTCCATCGGGCAGATGAAGTAGGTGATGCCCTTGTGCTTGGGCACGTCCACGTTGGTGCGGGCGATGAGGATGCCGAGCTTCGAGTGCTGCGCCAGCGACGTCCAGATCTTCTGCCCGGTGACGACCCACGTGTCACCGTCTCGAACCGCGCGGGTGCCGAGGTTGGCGAGGTCCGAGCCAGAACCCGGCTCGCTGAACAGCTGGCACCAGATCTCCTCCGCCGCGAGCAGCGGGAAGAGGTAGCGGTCCTTCTGCTCCTTGGTGCCCGCGTGCAGGATCGTCGGCCCCGCCCACCCGATGCCGATGGTGTTGGACGGGCGGCCGACCCGCGCCAGCCGCAGCTCGTCGTCGATGACGATCTGGTGGATCGGGTCGGCGTCGAGGCCCCACGGTCGCGGCCAGTGCGGCGCGACGTAGCCCGCCTCTGCGAGCTGGCGGCCGGTCGGCCTGGGGTGCTCGGCCAGCCAGGCACGCACCTCGACCCGGCGGGGGTCGTCATCGGGCGGCAGCTCGAAGTCCATCGCCGCGGACCCTAGTGATCAGCGTCGTAGGTAGTCTCCCCCGGCGTCATCCGACAAGAGGGGGAGCACATGTCCGGCTGGAACTTCGCCGACGTCTGGGAGGTCGTGGCCGAGCAGATCCCGGACGCGCAGGCGCTGGTCCACGGCGACCGCCGCGTCAGCTGGGCCGAGATGAACCGGCGGGCAGACGGCATCGCCCGCACGTTCATCGAGAACGGCGCGAAGAAGCAGGACAAGGTCGCGCAGTACCTCTGGAACTGCCCCGAGTACCTGGAGTCGGTGTTCGCGACGTTCAAGGCCGGGCTCGCGCCCGTCAACACCAACTACCGATACGGCGACGACGAGCTCGTCTACCTGTGGGACAACGCCGACGCGGTCGCGGTCGTCTTCCATGGCTGCTTCACCGAGACTGTCGACCGCATCCGCGGGCGCGTGCCCCGCGTGAAGACCTGGCTGTGGGTCGACGACGGCAGCGGGCCCTGTCCCGGCTGGGCGACGCCCTACGAGGATGCCGCCGCCTCCGCGACCGAGCGCACGATGCCGGCGTGGGGCCGCAGCGGCGACCACCTGCTGCTGCTGTACACGGGTGGGACGACCGGCATGCCGAAGGGCGTGATGTGGCGCCAGGACGACCTGTTCCAGGTGCTCAACCGCAGCGGCACACTCCAGTTCGGCCCCGACCGCGACCTCACCAAGGTGCGCGAGCTCGTCACCGCGCCGAACGCCGTCGGGCTGCCGGCGTGCCCCCTGATGCACGGCACCGGGCTGTTCACCGCGCTGACCGTCCTGTCGGCTGGCGGGTCGATCGTCACCCTCACCGCCCGCTCGCTCGACGTGACCGAGATCCTCGAGGTCATCGAGCGCGAGCACGTGCTGTCGCTGGCGATGGTGGGTGACGCGTTCGGCAAGCCGATCCTGCGCGCCCTCGACGACCAGCCCGGCAAGTGGGACATCTCCTCGATGCTGATGATCGTCTCGTCGGGTGTGATGTGGAGCGAGGCCACCAAGCAGGGCCTCCTCAAGCACCACCCGGGGATGATGCTGGTCGACGCGTTTTCGTCCTCCGAGGCGCTCGGCATGGGCCAGTCGGTGTCCACCGCGGGGGGCGCGGCCAAGACCGCCAAGTTCACGCTCGGCGAGAACGCCCGCGTGATCGGCGACGACGACAAGGACGTCGCGCCCGGCTCCGGTGAGATCGGGCGGGTCGCGGTCAAGGGCGTGACCCCCGTCGGCTACTACAAGGACGAGGCCAAGTCGGCAGCGACATTCATCACGATCGACGGCGATCGCTACTCGATCCCTGGCGACTACGCGCAGGTCGAGGCGGACGGCACCCTCACGCTCCTCGGCCGCGGGTCGGTATGCATCAACACCGGCGGCGAGAAGGTCTTCCCAGAGGAGGTCGAGGAGGTCATCAAGGAGCACCCGGGTGTCCGCGACGCGGTCGCTGTCGGCGTGCCCGACGAGAAGTTCGGCGAGGCCATCACCGCCCTGGTCGAGGCCGCACCTGGGGTCGAGCTCGACGAGGCCGACGTGATCGCCCACGTGAGGGGCAGGTTGGCGCACTACAAGGCGCCCAAGCGCGTGCTGACGGTGGACACCATCGGCCGCGCGCCGAACGGCAAGGTCGACTACAAGCGACTCACGCAGTACGCGCGCGACAGCCTCGGGGTCTGAGCAGTCCACGAACGACGTCCGTGATGCCGGTACCGTCGCCTCGTGTCTGAACAGCCTCAGGACCTGCGCAAGCGGTTCCACCAGCAGCTCGACGACCTCGAGTCCATCGTGATCCGGCTCTTCGCCATGGTCACCGAAGGCGTGGCGGCAGCCACCGACGCCCTCCTCAGCGGGGACCGTGCGGCCGCCGAGCGCCTCAGCGCCGAAGATGCGGTCATCGATGGCCTCAACGCGGAGGTAGAGGAGATCGTTCAGCTCGTCCTTCTGCGGGAGGCGCCGGTCGCGAGCGAGCTCCGCTACCTCCTGTCGGTCCTGCGGGTGGTGCCCGAGCTCGAACGGAGCGGCGATCTGGCCGAGCACATCGCCCAGCGCGCCGCGCGCGGACTGACCGCCGACCTCACGCCAGCGCTGCGTGGGCTCATAGAGGAGATGGGCTCGACCTGCGTCGAGATGTGGCGGGCCTCAGCGGACTCCTGGGCCGACCGGGACGGGGAGGCCGCTGCCTTGCTCGAAGAGGCTGACGACGTGATGGACTCCCTCCACGAGCGGTTCACGACCGAGCTGCTCAGCGGTGCCGCCCCCCTGGGCGCGGCGCTGCAGCTGAGCCTCGTCGGCCGCTTCTACGAGCGGCTCGGTGATCACGCGGTCCACGTGTCCGAACGAGTTCGCTACCTCGCACAGGGAGCCTGAGAGACGTCCATGCGGTTCCGTCTCATCCCCACCGACGACAAGTTCTTCGACCTGTTCAACGACTCGGCGGCCAACGTCGCCGACTGCGCCCGGCGCCTCCGCGAGCTGCTGGTCGAGGGGGGTGACCGGGCCGAGGCTCACGCCAAGGTGATCAGCTGCGAGCGCCGCGGCGACTCGATCGTGCGCGACATCCTCCAGCGTCTGAACACCAGCTTCGTCACGCCGTTCGACCGCGAGGACATCCACGCGCTGGCCGAAGGACTCGACGACGTCGTCGACGACATCATGGCGGTCTCCCACCTGTTGCAGGTGACCCATCCGTCGACACCGATCCCCGAGTTGCTCACCCAGGCGGACGTCCTGGTGCAGATGGCAGACGAGACCGTCGCCCTGCTGGGCCGCCTCCAGTCGATGAAGGGGGTCCAGCCGCACCTCGACGCCATCGACCGACTCGAGAGCGAGGGCGACTCGCACCACCGAGCCATCCTCTCCCGGCTGTTCGGCGGCGAGTTCGACGCGCTCGAGATCCTGCGCTGGAAGGACACGGTCGAGGCGCTGGAGGCGGCCTTGAACACGATCGAGGACATCTCCAACGTCGTCGAATCCATCGTCTTGAAGCACGCCTGAGTCCATGGACTGGGCTGTCATCGCCGTCGTCGTCGTCGCGCTCGGCTTCGACTTCGTCAACGGCTTCCACGACGCCGCCAACTCCATCGCGACCGTCGTCTCCACGCGGGTGCTGTCACCACGTGTCGCGGTCGCATGGGCCGCGTTCTTCAACTTCGCTGCATTCCTGATCTTCGGCACCCACGTGGCGACCACCATCGCCAAGGACGTCGTGCTCCAGGACATCCTGTCGATTGGCGTGGTGTTCGCCGGCCTGGTCGGCGCCATCGCGTGGGACCTGATCACGTTCTACCTGGGCTTGCCGACGAGCTCGTCGCACGCGCTCGTTGGTGGCATGGCCGGCGCGGCCGTGGCCAAGGCCGGCGGACATGTGCTCGTGCTGGAGGGGGTGCGCAAGATCGGCATCTTCATCGTGCTGTCGCCGCTGATCGGTCTCGCCTTCGGCCTGATCCTCACCGTGACCATCATGTGGCTCTTTCACCGCGTGAAGAACGTGGAGCGCCTGAACCACGGCTTCCGGCGCGGCCAGCTGGTGTCGGCGGCCGCCTTCAGCCTGGGCCACGGCGCCAACGACGCCCAGAAGACGATGGGCATCATCCTCGCCGTGCTCATCGCCAGCGGCCACGTCGCCAAGGACTCCGAGGTGCCCCTCTGGGTCGTGCTGGCCGCGCACACCGCCATCGGTCTCGGCACGCTCTCTGGCGGGTGGCGCATCGTGAAGACCATGGGGTCGAAGATCACGCGGTTGCAGCCGGTCGGCGGCGTGTCAGCTGAGTCGGCCGCCGCGGTCACGCTCTTCGCCACGTCCGCGGCGGGCATCCCGGTCTCGACCACGCACACGATCACGGGCGCCATCATCGGTGTCGGCGCCAGTCGACGGCTCTCCGCTGTCCGGTGGGGCATCGCCAGCCGAGTCGTGTGGGCCTGGGTGCTCACCATCCCGGGCGCCTTCCTCATCTCGGCCCTCACGTACAAGGTGCTGGAGGCGTTCGCCTGATGGATCGCCGCGCGCTGTTCTTCCTCGGGGCCGCCATCGCCTGCTTCGCCCTCATCCCGGTCGCACAGGAGCAGTACCGCGAGGTCGCCGCCGGGGTCGGCATCGTCTACCTCGTGCTCTGCGTTGCCTCCGCCCTCGACCACTGGTCGCGGGGCCGCGAGCGCTAGCGGGCGGATTCGGAGCGGCCAGGCGGCGTTGCCTACATTCCCCGGCATGGCTGAACTCGGTTTCGACGGCAAGGTGGCGATCATCACGGGGGCGGGTGGCGGCTTGGGCCGGTCCCACGCCCTCGAGCTGGCCAAGCGCGGTGCGCTGATCGTGGTGAACGACCTCGGCGGGTCGGTTGACGGGACCGGCGGCTCCCACACCGCGGCCCAGCAGGTCGTGGACGAGATCAAGGCGGCCGGCGGCGAGGCCGTCGCGAGCTACGACAGCGTCGCCACGCCGGAGGGTGGCAAGGCGATCGTGGAGACCGCCATCGACACGTTCGACCGCGTCGACATCGTCATCAACAACGCGGGCATCCTGCGCGACAAGGCCTTCCACAACATGGAGCCGGATCTGCTCAACCCCGTGCTCGACGTCCACCTCAAGGGCGCGTTCTACGTGACCCAGCCGGCGTGGGTGCACATGCGCGAGCAGGGCTACGGCCGCATCGTCAACACCTCGTCGGGTGCAGGCGTGTTCGGCAACTTCGGTCAGACCAACTACGGCGCCGCCAAGATGGGCCTCGTCGGCTTCACCCGCGTCCTGGCGGTCGAGGGCGCGAAGTACAACAT
>CAYSAC010000024.1:0-25836 GCA_964428815.1 uncultured Acidimicrobiaceae bacterium
CCGCTCAGCCACAGCCGACGAGGAGGCGGCCCTCGACCGGGCGGCCGATCTCGCCGTCGACGCGCTCCGCGCCCGTGGCCTCGAAGCTCGCGTCGTCTCGCAACGGATCAACCGGCGCAAGATCGATCTCATCCCCGAGCCAGCCTGGGCCAACCCGCCCAAGGCACGGATCGATGAGCTGCTCGACGCCGTGACGGACCGTCTCCACGCTGCCGGCGTGGCCAGCCTCTCCGAGGTGGTCGCGATCACGATCGGGGCGGCTCGCACCGCTGGTCTCCAAGATCCTCGGATCACCAGCGACGTCAAGCACGTCGAGATCGGGCTCACCGACAAGTCCGACTCCGCCGAGTGGGCCGCAGGGTGGTTGGCCGAGCGGGGCATCACGGGGAGCCTCGTCATGATCGGTGGCGACGAGTTCGGCCTGATCGGCGGTGTCGCTGGGAGCGACTCCATGATGCTCGTTCCGGCGCTCTCCCGAGCTCGCGTGGTGTCGGTCGGGGTCGAGCCCGGCGGCGCACCCAACGGGGTCGTCCACGTCAGTGGCGGCCCCGATCAGTTCCTGGCACTCCTCGACTCTCAGATCGCGCGCCGGCGCGACCGGCGGGTGCCATGGATCGACGAGGACCCTGCGTGGGTCGTGCCGCTGCCCGCCGACGCGGTCATGGAGCGGGCCGCCGAGGCGATAGGCACGGTCGGCAACGGGTTTGCCGCCGTCAGGGCCTCCAGGGAGGAGGACGGGACCGGTACGGCGCCGGCCTTCCTCGTGAACGGCATCTACACGCCCGGCGCCGAGCCGCGGCTCCTCGTTGGCCCGGATTGGACGCGCCTGGCGGTGCGCGGCGGGCGGCCGGATCGGCGGCTGCTCGACCTGCGCACCGGCATGCTCGCCCGCGAGTGCACGGAGATGTCCAGTTTGCGCACGCTGCGGTTCGTCTCCGCCGCTCGCGCCGGGGCCTTGGCGCTGCGGGCGGAGGGGGAGGCATCGGATCTGGGGTTGTCCGACACCTTCGGGTCACCGGCCGACGGTGTGGAACTGGACCTGGAGCGCCACGGCGATGTCTGCACCGCGCGCGCAGCGGTGATGGGAGGCGCCGGCATCATCGTCGCCGCGCGTGACCGGCAACACGTCGCTGCCGGCCTGCGGGTCGTGGAGCGAACCGCGGCGTGGGCCGCTGACCCTGTGCAGCCCCCCGATCCGCACAGCGCGGTCACGTCGCTCGACGAGCTCGACGAGCTCGACGCGGTCGGCTTCGATCGGCTGGCGGCTGAGCATCGCGAGGCGTGGGCCCGGCGGTGGTCCGACGCGACCGTGATCATCGAAGGCGACGCCGACATGCAGCTGGCAGCCCGGTTCGCGATCTTCCACCTGCTGGCCGCCGCCCCCGATGGCGGTGAGGCCGCGGTGGGTGCCCGCGGCCTCACCGGTCCCGCGTACGGCGGCCATGTGTTCTGGGACGCCGACATCTACGTCCTGCCGGCCCTCGCAGCGGTACGACCGGCTGCAGCCCGAGCCATGCTCGAGTACCGCGTCCGCCGGCTCCCAGCGGCGCGCGCCACCGCCAGCGCGCTTGGCCTGCGCGGTGCTCGGTTCCCGTGGGAGTCAGGGCACGATGGCGCTGACGTGACCCCCCGCCACGCTCGTGGCCGGCACGGCGAGCTGGTCTCGATCCGTACAGGTCAGCAGGAGGAGCACATCGTCGCCGACGTCGCGTGGGCGGCCTGCGAGTACGCGGCCTGGACCGGTGACGGAGGCTTCCTCGCTGGCCCCGGTCGGGCTCTCCTGGTGGACACCGCCCGCTACTGGTCGAGCCGCATCCGGGCCGACCCGGGTGGTCGCGGCCACGTCTACGGGACGATGGGGCCGGACGAGTACCACGAGGTGGTCGACGACAACGCCTTCACCAACGTCATGGCCCGCTGGAACCTCCGCCGGGCTGCGCAGCTCGTCGACGAGAGCGGCGGTGACGCTGCTGAAGCAGTCGGCTGGCGGCGGCTGGCGGACGGGTTGGTCGACGGATGGGACCGGGCGCGGGCGCTCTACGAGCAGTTCGCCGGCTACTGGAACCTCGAACCGCTACTCGTCGCTGCGATCGCTCAGCCTCCTATCGCTGTGGATGTGCTCCTGGGTGTCGACCGCGTGCGGGGCTCGCAGCTGATCAAGCAGGCGGACGTCGTCATGCTCCACCACCTCGTGCCCGACGAGGTGCGGCCCGGCTCGCTGGCTGCCGACCTCGCCTACTACGAGCCTCGCACCGCCCACGGGAGCTCGCTGTCGCCGGCCATCCACGCCATCCTGTTCGCCCGGGCCGGCCAACCCGATCGGGCGCTCGAGCTGCTACGAGTGGCCGCCCGCCTCGACCTCGACGACCTCACCGGTACGACGGCAGGCGGGCTCCACCTGGCCACCATGGGAGGGGTCTGGCAGGCGCTCGCCTACGGCTTCCTCGGACTGCGTCCCCGCGGCGGCGTGCTTGACGTCGATCCCTGCCTGCCGTCGACGTGGGACGCGCTCGAGCTCCGATTCCGCTTCGCCGGCCATCCGATCAGCATCCGTGCCGACCAGGCCGAGGTGACGATCAGCTGCGGGCAGCCCGTGCTCATTCGCATCGCAGGTCGGCATCCCGCGGTCTGCTCGGCCCCGGGAACGACCTTCACGCTGGAAGGGAACCAGAGATGAAGAGGACCGTGCTCGCTGCACTCGACGGCAGCCCTGCAGCCCGACCAGTCCTGGACGCTGCCCTCGGCATCGGCGAGCTGATGGGTGCCGACGTCGAAGCTGTCCACGTCGCTGAGGACCGCGCCGAGACGCCCGAGTGGCTCGCCGCGCAGAAGGGGGTCGAGCTCCGCATGCTCGACGGACCGGTCGAGCCGCGCCTCATCGACGCCTTGGCCGATGAGGCGGTCATCGCGGCCGCCTTCGGCGCTAGGAGCACCGCTGGTGGTCGCCGTCCGGTCGGTCGGACGGCGATGCAGGTCCTCCGGCAGGCCAGCAAGCCCATCGTCGTCGTGCCGCCCGACGCGACCGGCGTCGTGGCCCGCCCAATTCATCGGCTGCTCGTGCCGCTGGAAGGCACCGTGCCGTCATCGCAGCCCGTCCTCGAGGGCTTGTGCCCACTTGTCGTCGGCGATGCCGAGCTGATCGTCCTCCATGTCTTCACGAGCGAGACCGTGCCGCGCGTGCTCGATCGATCGGCGCGGGATCTCTCGCTGTGGGGTGACGAGTTCGTCGCCCGCTTCTGCCCTGGCGCCGTCCGCATCGAGCTGCGCACCGGTCTCGTGGGAGCTCGGGTGGCGGAGGTGACGGTCGAGGAGTCCGTCGACCTCGTCGTGCTGAGCTGGTCGCGAGACGACTCGGCAGGTCACGCCGCCGTGATCCACGACGTGCTCGGCCGCTCCAGCGTGCCGGTGCTGCTCCTCCCTGTCGAGCCGCTCAGCGAACGACAGCGCTGATCCGCCGACCGGTCATGGTCGTCGGCACGATCCTCAGCCAGCGGGTGCCGCGGCCGGCCGCCCAGAGCACCCGCCTTGCCTGGGCGGCGCGGGCGACGTCGCCGGGATCCTCGACCAACTCGGCCCGACCCACCACGAGGACACTCCAGCCACCGTCACCGTCCGGTTCGAGCCCGTCGACCTCGAAGGCCACCCATGGCCAATCGAGCGCGGCGTGGACCTTGGTCCCCGCCCTCGTGGGGAAGAGCACGCAGCCAGATGGCCGGTCGTAGACATGATTCACAGGGAAGATCTGGGGCCGGCCCTCCACCACCACGCCCAGCCGCCCCAGCTCTGAGCTGGCGAGCAGGTCGGCGCACTCCTCGGGCGAGATGTTGATCAGCCACGTCTGCACATGCACCCCGTGGCCGTTCACGGATGGTCCGCCTGAGAGCTCTGACCCGACAGGAGGACCGGGACCTTGCTGTGGTGGGCGAGATGTCCCGCCGTGCTGCCGAAGAGGTGGGCGTGCCCGGTCCCGGTCGTGCCGACCGCGATGACGTCGAAGCCGCCTTCGGTCGCGGCGGCGACGAGTGCCGTGGCGGGCTCGCCTCGGATGAGCTGCAGGCCTGGGGCGAGCCAGGCGAGACGTTCGCCTTCGCGTTGGAGCGCAGTGCGAGCGTCTCGTTCGTCGCCCAGCCCGCCGTCGAAGGGGATGACCGTGACGACGAGTAGTCGGCCGAGCCGGTCGCCGAAGAGCTCCAGCACCGACGCCATGGCTGCTCGTGACTCCGGTGACTGGTCGAAGCCGACGAGGACGTCGACCCTTGTCTCGTCGTGCTCGAGTGGCGTGGCCACGATGGTCTCGGGCTCCATAGCTTCTCCGTGGCGCCATGCATCGACTGCCAAGGCGATGGCGAGGGGGCCGAGCATCGCTCCCAGCAGGAACCAGGTGCTGCGGTCATGACCGTGTCGGCCCAAGACGACGACGAGCACGATGCCGATCGCGAACCAGCCGGTGAGAGCAAGGACCAGGATGCTTGTTCCGGACACGTCGATCACCTCCGGGTCTCAGGATGGGCGAGCTCTGCAGCGGGGTGTAGTGGCGAAGGTCCCATCGTCATCGGGACGTCTTTCCGGAGCCGAGTCCGTGAGCGCCGCTCTTCGAGCCTCGCGGCGTAGGCGGCAGCCTCGGTTCGGTTTCCCATGCCGAGCTTGGCGAGCATGTTCGAGACGTAGTTCTTGACGGTCTTCTCCGCCAGGTGCATCCGCTCGCCGATCTGGCGGTTGGTGAGGCCCTCGGCGATGAGCCCAAGGATCTTGCTCTCCTGGCCCGTGAGCCCAGCTACCTCGTCACCGTGGTCCCGGCCGCGAAGCCGTTCGAGCACCCGCCTGGTCACGGACGCGTCGAGCAGCGAGGCGCCTCCTGCGACTCGACGGATGTCACCAACGAGGTCGTTGCCTCGGACCTGCTTGAGGACGTAGCCAGACGCACCGGCCATGATCGCCGCGTGGATCGCTTCGTCGTCGGCGAACGACGTGAGCATGATGCAGACGATCTCGGGGTGCCGCGACCGGATCTCTCGACAGACCTCCACCCCGCTGCCGTCAGGCAGGTGCACGTCGAGCACGGCCACATGGGGCGAGGCGGCGGCTATGAGGCGCAGGGCTTCTTCAGCGGTGCCAGCCTCTCCTGCGATCTCCATGTCGGCCTCCGCTTCGATGAGCTCGCGGAGCCCGCGACGCACCAACTCGTGGTCATCGAGGAGGAACACGCGCGTTGTCGTCGGGGCGGCCATCGTCGTCACCTCTCGGCAGGCACGATCACCACGGGGCAGGTGGCGTGCTGGGCCACTTGCTGGCTGACCGAGCCGAGCAACAGCCCGCTGAACCCGCCGACGCCTGGCGGAGGCGGGTCTCTTCGACCGCCCACAGCAGCGCGTCGCGCGCCATGTCCGAACCGTCGATGCCGACCACGATCCTCGTGCATGTCATGGCTCGAGCGTCCCTCGTGAAGGCAGGGTCGGGCTAGGGCCACCTGGTCATCGCCGGGAGGACCAACGGCCCCTCTGGAGGTGGCTCGAGTGGGGCATCGTGTGCGACAGGTGTCATGCCGCGGAGGTGCTCCGCTCCCTCTTGCGCGCCGACCGGGGCCGGTCGTCCCGACGCCGGTGCCGAGCTCAGCCGACCGTGAGGTCGATCTCGACGTGACCGCTTGCCTTGGCGCGATACATCGCGAGGTCAGCGCGGTGGACGAGGTCTTGGAGGTCCGGTCGAGCCCCTGAGCAGACCGCTGCCCCGACGCTCACCCTCATCTCCCATCCGGGAGTCACCTCGACCACGGTCTGCTCGGCGAGCCGGTCTGCGATGTCCCGGAGGTCGCCGAGGGTCGCGACCTGGCAGGCCGCGACCAGCTCGTCGCCGCCGTACCGGGCGAGCGTGTCGGTGGGGCGTAGCAGCTCACGAAGCCGTTCCGCGACGAGGGTGAGGACTCGGTCGCCCTCGGCGTGGCCGAGGACGTCGTTGACCGACTTGAAGTCGTCCAGGTCGATGAAGAGCGCGGCGACGTAGCCGCCGCGGCGAGCAATGTCCGCCACAGCAAGGCTGAGGCGGTCGGCGAGGAGCGCGCGGTTGGGGAGCCCGGTCAGCGGGTCATGGAGTGCGAGCCAGCCCAGTGGACCGAACGCCGAGGTGTTCGGGTCGATGATCACCAGGACGACTCCTGGTTCACCTGGCCCTGCGAACGTGGACATCGCCGCGTCGAGGAGCGTCGACGTGCCGCCGGGCTGCGCTGCCTCAAGTACGCCGGCCCAAGTGTCGCCATCTCGCAGCTGCCGAGTCAGGCTGGTGACACCGGAGGTCGCACCGGGTGCTCGCACGAGCTGGGGGAGCTTCCTCCCGATCAGCTCGTCCGGAGCTCGGCCGAGCAGGGCGGCGGCGGGAGCGTTCACGAACTGGATGCTGTCGGAGGCATCAAGGGCGATCACGCCGATGGCCCCCGGATCGAGGAGGCCGCCCGCCTCGCGATCGAGGAGAGTCGTCGCGACCGTCATCGGCCGAGACGCATCTCGCGGACGAGGTGGACGCCGGCCAGGTGGCGCCGTGTCCCTGCGGCAGCCAGGACGGCACTCGCAACGCTCATGAGCGTGACGATGCAGAACAGCACGAACTCCACAATGGGCTCCTTCCGGGTCGGGCCGAACGGATGCTGCAGGCCCGCGCCAGCCGCTCGTTAGTCGTCACGGCCGGCGGGGTTGGGCTGCGGCGTGCGATCGGCGATCGCTTGTCCCAGCAACTCTGCTCTACCGAAGCACCCTCCTCGTAGGGCCGTTGGTCCCAACCTCTGGACCGTCAGCCCCGCTCGTCCCGATGGCGGGCACCCTGGGGCGGCCGACTCTTGAGAGTCGGCGGGCGCACGAACTCGACGAAGAAGCGCACCGGGCCGAGCGGTTCGACCTCGTGCTCGACCTCGGGCGGGATCGCCTGCCAGGAGCCTGCACCGAGCGTCACGTCGATCACCGGCTCGGTCTGGGCGCGAAACCGCAGCCCGCCTTCCTCCACCCGTAGCCGACCCCAGCTCCCAGCCGCGACCCGGTGGGCTCGCCGCAGCGCCGCTGGCATGGTTCGCTCGTCCCAGGTGTCGGTCGTGCGCACCACGGCGAGACCCTCTGGAAGCTCGGCGCGGTCACACAACGGACAGTCGAGGTCCGACCCCACGCGCTGCGATCGTGCTCGGTCGTCCAGCACCCACGGTGCGGACCGGAAGGGCGGGTCGTGATGAACGTGCTGGCGGTGGAAGCAGTCGAGCTCTGCCACCCAGGCGCCCGCGCGGTCCTGCACGAACCCGACGATCTTCCGCTTCAGGGTCGAAGGTCCCATGAGGAGAGGACTGGTGACGGTGTGGCCTTTGTCGCAACCATGCGCAGGATGATCTCATGAGCAACAGCACCCGCAACCAGGCTCTCCGAGATCGGTACGGCACCCGCAGTCAGCTGCGAACCCACAACGTCGATCGGTCAGGTCGCCCGGCAGATGGCAGAACATGACGTTGGCGCGGTCGTCGTGTCGAAGGACGGCTATGTCGTCGGCATCGTGACGGACCGCGACCTGATCGTCCGTGGGATCGCCGCCGGTCGAGAGCTGACGGACAGCGTCAGCTCGGTGATGAGCCGCGATGTCGTGACTGTCCTGGACACGGCGTCGACGGTCGATGCCGCCCGGCAGATGGCCGTGCGGGTGTGCCGGCGGCTTCCGGTGGTCGACGACCAAGCCCGCGTGATCGGTGTCCTCTCGGCCGACGACCTCATCCGCCACGACGCCGACAGCCTCGAGCAGCTCGGGCTGCTGCTGTCCCATGAGCGGCCCCACCCGACGAGCTCTCACCCTGCTTGAGAAGGGCGACCTGCGGGCGCTCAACGTCAGCAGTCGCTCGAAGGGCGACCACGGACGGACTCCAAGCAACGGTCGCCTCAGTGCCCGGCGTCGGCTGCGGGCTCGACGTCGCCGGCTTGGAAGAGGCCGAGGGCACCCTTGCCGACGTTGGCGAACTTGTGGGTGACGATCGGGTACAGCCCGGCCTCGTCGAAGCTGAACTCGACGAACCCACCCTGGGAAGGCTGCAGGTCGAGCGCCTGCGAGCCACCCTGGCGGGCGTCGGGCTGGAGGAGGTAGCTGCCTTCCTTGAAAACCGTGTCGAAGATCGTCCCAACGATGTGGAACGCCGAGTTCTCGCTCGGGCCCGCATCGAGGACCCACACTCGAACCCGCTGACCCGGCTCCACCCGGATGGGACGGTACATGTACTGGTTCACGTAGCCGTTGAACACCACGGCGTCGTGCTGCTCGCCCTGCATGGCGGTCAGGTCCCCGGGCTGGCCTTCCGGACCCAGGTAGAGCTCGGACTGGACGAGGACGTACTCGTGGTCGACGGGAGCCAGCGCCGGCGGGTCGATGATGATGGCGCCGAACATGCCGTTGCCGATGTGGTGCAGAGCGGGGGCGGTGCCGCAGTGGTACATGAACACGCCCGCGTGCTTGGCCTCGAACTGGTACACGAGCGACTCGCCCGGTGCGATGGTTCGCATTTCGTCGTTCCAGGCGACCTTGCTCGCGTGGAGGTCGATGGAGTGGCCGAGCTTCCCGTCGTTGACGAGGGTGATGGTGAAGATGTCGCCGACCCGGCCGTGGAGCACGGGCCCGGGTACCACGTCGTTGAAGGTCCATAGCTCCTGGGTGACGCCCGGCGCGACCTCCATGACCTTTTCGGTCGCGCGCATCGTCAGCGTGTGCCGTGCTCCCCCCGGTGCGGGCGCGAGCGCCGGGTCATAGGGCATGAAGTCCGGCGCGGGCTCGGCTGCGAAGTCGATCACGGCGCCCTCGTCCTGACCGGTGGTGCCACCCGACCGTTGCCCGGCCGACGCTTGTCCGCCGCTGACGTTGATGTCGAGCACCATGCCCGCTTCCTTGTGGCCAGGGACGGTGCACCACACCTGCGCGGTGGCCTCGATGATGCCGAGGTTGACCTCCTGGCTGGCACCGGGATCGAGCAGCTCGGTGCCCGTCTTGCCCTCGAGCTGTAGGTCATGAGCCATTGCCCCGTTGTTGGTCGCCCTCAGGATGACCTCGGTCCCGGCGGCGACTTCGACCGCGCTCGGCCGCACGAAGAGGTCACCGAGCTCGATCTCGATCGTCTTGGTCCCGCCCCCACCACCTGTGCTGGTCTTGGACTCGTCCACGGCCCGCATGCCGAGGCCGACCCCGAAGAGGCTGGCCAGCAGGGACATGGCGGCGACCGCGAAGATGACCAAGGTCCACCCGTCGCGGCTGACGCGGGTCTGCTCGACGCGGCGCTCGAGATCAGTCAGGTGTCTGGGGTCCGAGGGGGTGTCGCTCATGTGTCGCTCAGGCCTCTTCGGGCGTCGGGTCGGGTGTGTGGACGTGCACGTCGACGTGCCCGAACGTCGGCCCGGTGTCGCGCAGGGCGTCGAGCACCCGCACGGCGAGCGCCTGCTCGAAGCTGCGCTCCACCGTCACCGGAAGAGAGAGGTGGACGTGCAGCGACGATCCGTCCGGTTCGATGCGGCAGCCCACGTCGTCGCGGTCGATGTCCGCGGAGGTGAGCAGCGCTGAGATCCGCGCCGCGATTCGACGGTATAGCGGCTCGAACCCAAGGTGGACAGTGTCGGTACACGCCGAGACGACATCCGCGCCGGGCTGAAGGCGCGTCGTGATCCAGGGTGTGAACGGGTCGAGGGTCTCGAGACCCTCCTCCACGATGGGAACCCGCGCTCGGATAGCGCAAGTCACGCCTCCCTCGAGCGGAGTGGGGCTGGGGTTGATCCGGCGGCGGACGAGCAGAGCGACATCGATGTGCTCGTGCAACGGACAGGCCGCGGCCTCGAGCACTCCTCGGCACGGGAACCCACGGTCGGCCTCGTTGTGGCAGCGGTGGACACGGTGCCCCGCCGCTTCCAGCGCAGCTGCTGCGTCGTCGGCGGCTCGTGGATGGCTCTCCACGACCAGCACCTCAAGGGTCTTGATCATGCTCCGATGATGCGCCTGGGCGTCGATGAGGAGCAGGGTCGACTGGAGCCGATGTCGAGGACGAAGGTCCCAACCCTGGCGACCCGATTCGCTACTGCACGACGGCCAGCCCTCGCCGAGAAGTGCGACGAACTAACGACTCAGGTCCCTCGTGCAGCCGCGCGGAGCTTCCGCGTGGTTGCACTAGCTGTGCCGGTGGCCGTCGTGGCTGTGCCGCTCGGCGAGCCTGGCCGCGTACGCGGCCGCTTCGGTCCGTCTGCTCATGCCGAGCTTGCCGAACAGGTTGGACACGTAGTTCTTCACGGTCTTCTCGGCCAGGAACATCCGCTCGCCGATCTGCCGGTTGGTGAGCCCCTCGGCGATGAGCTCGAGGATCTTGCGCTCCTGGTCCGTAAGGGCGTCAAGCTCGTCGGCGTCGTCCTTGTGACGGAGCCGCTCGAGCACCCGTGTGGTCACTGACGGGTCGAGCAGCGAGTCGCCGGCAGCGACGCGACGGATGCCGTCGACCAGGTCGGTACCGCGCACCTGCTTGAGGACGTAACCGGCAGCTCCCGCCATGATCGCGGCATAGACGGCGTCGTCCTCGGCGAACGATGTGAGCATGATGCAGGCGATCTCGGGATGTCGAGATCGGATCTCCCGGCAGACCTCCACGCCATCGCCGTCCGGAAGGCGCACGTCGAGCACCGCGACGTTGGGCGACGTGGCGGGGATGCGCCCGTAGGCTTCCTCCGCGGTGCCGGCCTCGCCGACGACCTCCATGTCATCCTCGGCTTCGAGCAGCTCGCGCAAGCCGCGCCGCACCACCTCGTGATCGTCGAGGAGGAACACACGCGTGGCCATGCCCGACATTGTGCTCGGTTCACGTCCGCTCCGCAGCGACGGCAGGAAAGACATAATCTTCGGACGTGGTGGATGTCGCGGGACCCCGTAGCTTGCGACAGCTGCTCGATGCAGTGTTGACGATCGGCTCCGACCTCGATCTCCCAGCCATGCTCGAACGCATCATCCAGAGCGCGGTCGAGCTCGTCGACGCTACCTACGGCGCCCTCGGAGTCCTCGATGACACCCGAACCCGGCTGGCGCAGTTCATCACGGTCGGCATCGACGACGAGGTCCACCGCGCCATCGGGAAGCTCCCCGAGGGCCACGGCATCCTCGGTCTGCTCATCGTCGACGCCAAGCCCCTCCGCCTGCCCGACCTGTCCGAACACCCGGACAGCTTCGGGTTCCCGCCCAACCACCCGCCGATGCGCTCCTTCCTCGGGGTGCCGATCCGGCTGCGCGACAAGGTGTTCGGCAACCTGTACTTGGCGGACAAGAAGTCCGCCGAGGTGTTCACCGATGTCGACGAGGAGCTGGTCATCGGCTTGGCGGCCGCCGCCGGCGTGGCGATCGAAAACGCCCGGCTCCACGCCAGGCTCCATGAGATGGCCCTGGTGGAGGATCGCGAGCGCATCGCTCGTGATCTGCATGACACGGTCATCCAGCGGCTGTTCGCCACCGGCATGTCGCTGCAGGGCAGCGTCAGGATGGTGCGGAGTGACCCAACCGCGGCGGTCGAGCGCATCGAGGGGGCAGTCGACGCCCTCGACCTCACGGTCAAGCACATCCGCACCGCGATCTTCGGGTTGGAGGAGAGCCGAGCCGTTGACGCTGGCCTGCGCAAAAGCATCCTGGCACTGGTGCGGGAGGCGGTCGGCCCGCTCGGCTTCGAGCCGCGTGTGCTGCTCGACGGCCCCCTGGACACCGGCGTCGACGATCTCATCGCCGCCGAGCTACTCGCCACGCTCCGTGAGGCGCTCAGCAACGTCGCCCGGCACGCTCAGGCTTCGCGTGCCGACGTCGAGGTCGTCGTCGAAGGCGACGTGTGCCTGCGGGTCATCGATGACGGCGTCGGTCCTCCAGGGAAGGAGACGAGGAGAGGCAACGGGTTGCGGAACATGGCCGCGCGCGCGGCGAAGCTCGGGGGCACCCTCGACCTTCGGGGCGGTGAACTGGCCGGGACGATCCTGGAGTGGCGCGTGCCGAAGGGCTAGCTGTCAGCTCCGGCTCCCTCGTGGGGCGATCGCAGGCCGGGCACGATCAAGCGCCCGGAGATCATCGTGGTGCTCACCGCGACGACGTGGCCGTCACCGGATGGCGCCCAACGCGGGATGTTGGCCGTCCTCAACTCCGCCAGCTCGCTCGGATCAGTCACTGCGCGCGCTTTGCCCGTGACGACGACGCTCCAGCCTGTGTGCGAGAAGGGATCGACGTCGTCTGCTTCGAAGGCAACGATGGCGTTGCACGTGGCGGCGTCGAGCTTGGTCCCGACCCCGGTGCGGAACACGATCCGGTCCCCGACCAAGCGGAAGTTGATCGGGAGCACGACCGGTAGCGCGCCGAAGGTGATGCCGACGCGGCCGAGCGTTGCGGTGGCGAGCAGGCGGAGGCACGTCTGCCGGTCGAGGATCTCGAGCCCGTTGCGGTCGACTTCCACGGCGGTCGTCAGCTCGCGGGAGGCACGATGACCACGGGGCAGGCCGCGTGGTGGGCCACCTGGTGGCTGACCGATCCGAGCAGGAGGCCAGTGAAACCACCGAGACCGCGGGAGCCCATTACCACGAGGTCCGCGCCCTTTGCTGCCTCGAGGATCGCCGACGACGCTGCACCGTTGACCAGGATGCGCTCCACCGGGTGCGCCATCCCGCTTGTGTCCACCTCATCGACGGCAGCATCGAGGGTCTTGCGGGCCGCATCCTCGTACATCGCGGGCTCGAAGGCTCCGGCGCTGAAGCCGTAGCTCCCGACGTAGGGCATGTGCCAGGCGTGGACGACCTCCAGCGAGCCCTTGTGGAGGCGAGCTTCTTCAACTGCCCAGGTCAGAGCGCGGCGAGCGGTCTCGGACCCATCGATGCCGACCACTATCCGTTCGATGGCTGTCATGGGCGCATTGTCGCCTCCGGGTGCCTGCGCTCGTTAGGGCCGACCGGTCATCGCCGTAGGGACCAACGACACTTCTGCTGCACCAGGTCACAGGCGCATCGTCGGGGCATGACCAGCCCAGGAGGAGGCCGGACATGGTCGTGATCGATGGACGAACCTGGCTCGAGCACCTGGATCCGGCGGTGTGCTGGCGGCTGCTCTCCGAGTCAGAGGTCGGACGGGTCGGCGTCCTGGTCGACAGCGCGCCCGAGATCTACCCGGTGAACTTCGTCGTGGACGGGCAGACGATCGTGTTCCGGACCGACCCCGGCAGCAAGCTCCGGGGGTTGCAACGCAGCCCGTCGGTGTGCTTCGAGGCCGACGGGATCGACCTTGGCTCGCGTGTCGGCTGGAGCGTCCTGGTCAAGGGACACGCCGTGGAGGTCACCGCCCCAGAAGACCGGCGCAAGGCCGCGACCTTGTCGCTGCGCTTCTGGGCGCTCGGGGCGAAGCCGCACTGGATCCGGATCCGCCCGACCGAGGTGACTGGCCGCCGCATCCGCCCCAGGACCAAGGGAGGAGACCATGGGAATGCCGATCGAGCGGCTGCTGGTGCAGCTCGTTCCCAACGAGAAGTAGGACACGTGCAGTAGGTGATCCCGGATCGCTCCGTGGAGGTAGGGGCGAACAATGAGATCGTCGCCGTCATGCAGGTGGTCGAGCACAACGGCGCGACCGGCCATCGGGGAGTGCGTTGCCATCAACGTCGATTCTGGTCGAAGGTCCCCGGCAGCGAGGTCCTTCGACCAGAGACTCCTTCGGTGTTCGGGCGTACCGTCCACGGCATGGACCCGACTGCCCAGACTGGACGGGCTGCTGATGTGCCCTCGGGCGGCGTCGAGCTGCACGATGGCACCACCGTTCGGATGCACCAGATGCACGCCGACGACGCCGCTGGCCTGCTCCGCTTCCACGGCACCCTCTCTCCAGAGACGACCAACCTGCGGTTCTTCACCGTCCACCCCGAGCTGAGCGCAAGCGAGCTGCACCGGTTCACCCACGTCGACCATCGCGATCGAGAAGCCATCGTGGCGACGGTGGCCGAGGAGATCGTCGGCGTCGCTCGCTTCGACCGCCTCGACGACCCGCTCGACGCCGAGGTCGCCTTCGTAGTCGCCGACAGCTGGCAGGGCCTGGGCCTCGGAGGCGCGCTGTTCGACCGGCTGGCCGAACGGGCTCGGGAGGTCGGCATCGCCCGGTTCGTGGCCGACATCCTGCCGCACAACCGGCGCATGCAGTCCGTGTTCCGCCACTCAGGTCGGCCTGTGACGTCGAGCTTCCGTGACGGTGTCGTCCACGTCGTCATCGACCTCGCCGGACCAGCCGTGACACCAGGTGTTCCTCAGGTCACGATGACGGAGGCGACGGCGAAGTAGACCACGTCGCCAGCAGGTCAGCCGCTGCCGGCTACCTCGTGGCCATCGCGTTCATCGCTGTCTGCGTGGCGTCCCTCGCGGTGCTGTCGCTTCCCTGAGCTCGCTGGGCCGACGGGCTCTGTCGGCTCAGCTCCTGTCCTCTTCCGTGCCCGCGTGAGGTCGATCCCGGCGAGTGAAGCCGTGGTGGCCGCCATCGCCAGGAGCCAAGCTGCAGGCGGCAGAGCCGCCAAGCCCAGCGCGCTCCGTCCGGGTTCTGTGCAGAACACCACGACCTGGAGGCCGAGCGAGCCGCCCACGGCGGCGAGCAGCAGGCGGTTGCGCCACCAGCCGGCCTCGAAGGTGAACCGCCGGGCGCGCGCCGCGTAGGCGAGCATCAGGTGAGCGCCGAGCAGGCTGAGCAGGAGCTGGGTTCGCACGGCCTGCTCCTCCCAGCCCCAGCCTCTGGCGATGACACCCGTGGTCAGCACGCAGCCGGCTATGACCGCGCCGCGTGTCACGAGCGCACGCAGGCGTCCTGCGCCGAGGAGCCGGTCACGCTTGTGCGCGGGCGGCAGCTGGAGCGGGTCCGTCGTCGGCCGGTCGACGCCGAGTGCCAGGGCGGGGAGGCCGTCGGTGATGAGGTTGATCCACAGGAGCTGCACGGGCAGCAGCGGCACCGCAAGGTCGGGCAGGAGCGCGAGCGCGCACGCGACGACGAGCACCTCGCTGATGTTCCCCGTGACGAGGTAGCCGACGACCGATCGCAGGTTGCGGGAGATGCGTCGGCCCTCCGCGATCGCCGCCACGATGGTGCCGAGGTCGCCGTTGGTGACGACGACGTCGGCGGCTTCGCGGGCGACGTCGGTGCCGCCTTCGCCCGCGATCGCCACGCCGATGTCGGCACGCCGCAGCGCCGGCGCGTCGTTGACACCGTCGCCGGTCATCGCCACCACACGCCCGGCCGATCGGTGCGCCTCGACGAGGTCGAGCTTGGTGGCGGGATCGACACGGGCGACGACAACCGCTTCGCGTAGGCGGGCCGCTCTGGCGATGGGAGTCAGCGCAGCCAGCTCTGAGCCGACGGCGGCGGGCCCGTCGATCCCCACCTTGGCCGCGACGGCCTGGGCGGTGGCGAGGTGGTCGCCGGTGACGAGCACGACGCGGATGCCGGCCCGATGGCAACGGGCGACGGCGTCGATGGCCGACTCGCGGAGGGGATCATGGAACGCGACGACGCCGAGCGGTTCCAGAGCGATGGCGTCGAGATCGTCGGTCGTCGATGCGGCCACGGCGAGCACCCGCATGCCGTCGGCTGCGAGCGCGCCGGCAGCGGCGTCGAGGCGATCCACGCCGGGACCGGGTGAGCATCGGGCCAGTACGACTTCGGGTGCGCCCTTGACCGACAGCACGGCGACGTCGTCGACGAGGTCGACGGTGGCCATGCAGCGTGTCTCGGTCTCGAATGGTCGCTCGTCGATGCGACGGGCGTGATCGGCGACGACGCCGCGCTCGGCCGCCGCGTCGATGAGCGCAAGGTCGAGGGGATCGCCGGTGCCGTCGTGTGCGTCGTTGCAGCGAAGCAGCGCCCTCCACATGTCTGCTTCCCGACCCTCCACTGCGATGGCCTTGCCGACGGCTAGGCGCCCGGTGGTGATCGTGCCGGTCTTGTCGGTGCAGATGACCTCCGTCGCGCCGAGCGCTTCGATCGCCGCTAGCCGGCGCACGATCGCGCCGCGTCGGGCCATGCGGCGAGCGCCAAGCGCGAGCGCGGTTACGACGATGGTGGCCAGGCCCTCGGGGATGGCGGCGACGGCAAGGGCGACGCCGGCCAGGACGGCGGTGACGAGCGGGTCCGGCTCGTCGTGGGAGCGGAGCAGGACCAGCGGCACCAGCGCGGCGCCGAGCAGGAGGGCGAGGGCGCTCATGCGGGCGGCGACGCTACGAAGCTCGCGGACGAGGGGCGGGTCAGCCGGGCGCTGCAACGCCGTCGCGATGGCACCGATCTGGGTGGAGCGGCCCGTTCCGGTGACGATCCCGAGGCCACGTCCGCGGACCACCAATGTCCCGGCGAAGGCCTCACCGGCCCGCTCACCGAGCGGAGCGTCTGGTTGCGATCGCTCGGTGACGAGCTTGTCCGCTGGGAACGACTCACCGGTCAGGGTCGCCTCGTCGATGGCCAGTGCTGCTGCCTGGGCGAGCACGACGTCGGCGGGCACGCGGTCACCGGCGACCAGCTCGATGACGTCACCGCGGACCAAGCACGCCGCCGGGACGAGACGGACGTGGCCGTCTCGGCGGACGCGAGCGGTCGGCGCCGTGAGCTGTTCGAGCGCGGCAACCGCGGTCGCCGCCTTCTGCTCCTGAGCCGTGCCGATGACGACGTTGAGCACGACGATGGCGGCGATGGTGAGCCCTTCGACGCGGTGGTCGAGCACGATGATGCTGGCAAGCGCCGCGGCCACGAGGACCAGGGAGAGCGGGTCGACGAGCTGGCGAAGTGCCCGCACCGCGACCGACGGGTCGTTCGGTCGCGGGAGCTGGTTCGGGCCGTCGAGGGCGAGTCGGCGGGTGGCCTCGGGTTCGGTCAGCCCGATGAGCCGGGCGGGCAGATCTTCGAACTCAACGGTCGGGGCCACGGACGACCGTCCCGGCCTCACCGCGCAGGATGTCGGCGGCCTGGTGTAGCGCACCGATGGCGCCCAGCCGGCCGCCGGCCTCGACGAACCGGCATACCGCCTCGACCTTGGGTCCCATCGAACCAGCCGGAAGCTCGAGCGACCGGAGCTCGGCCGGGGTGGTGTCTCGGATCGCCCGTTGATTGGTCGTGCCCCAACCCGCGTACACCGCGTCGACGTCGGTGAGCAGCACGAGGGCGTCGGCGTCGAGCTCTGTTGCCAGCAGCGAGGCCGACAGGTCCTTGTCGATCACCGCTTCGACACCGCGGAGCCCGCCGGCGCCGTCCGGCGCGACCGGGATGCCGCCGCCACCGTTGCAGGTGACGGTGACGTCGTGGTCGACCAGTATCCGGATCGTGTTGATCTCGACGATGCGCTTCGGTTCGGGTGAGGGGACCACGCGCCGCCAGTGCGGGCCGTCGGGGGCGACAGCCCAGCCGCGTTCATGGGCGAGGAACCGGGCGTCGCGCGCGTCGTAGACAGGTCCGACGAACTTGGTGGGGTTGGCGAAGGCGGGATCATCGGGGTCAACGATGACCTGGGTCAGCAGCGTGGCGAGCCGTTCCCGGGGGAGATGGCGGCCGAGCTCTTGTTCGAGGAGGTAGCCGACCATGCCTTCGCTCTCGGCGTCGAGGACGTCGAGGGGGTAGGCGTCGACCTCGGTGTAGGCCTCGTTCTGGAGGGCGAGGAGCCCGACCTGGGGTCCGTTGCCGTGGGTGAGCACGACGCGGTGGTCTGTTGCGATCTTGGCGACCGCCTCGGCGGCGATCTTGATGTTCGCTCGCTGGACGGCGGCGTCGAGCGGCTCGCCCCGGCGGAGCAGGGCGTTGCCGCCGAGGGCGACGACGGTGAGCATCACCGTGCTCCGGTCTCGACCGGCGCGACGCCAGTGAGCTGACCGAGCGACAGGGCGATCAGGAGCGCCTGGGCGGTGTGCATGCGGTTCTCGGCTTCGTCGAGCACGACCGACTTCGGTCCGTCGATGACATCGGCGGAAACCTCCTCGCCGCGGTGGGCGGGGAGGCAGTGCATGAAGACGGCGTCGGGGGAGGCCTCGTTCATGACCGCTGCATTGACTTGGTAGCCGCGGAGGGCCTCGGCTCGGGTGGTGCGCTCGTCGTCGCTGTCGCCCATCGACACCCACACATCGGTGTAGACGGCGTCGGCACCGGCGACCGCCCGGAGGGGGTCATGAACGGCCAGTACCAGCGCGCCGGACGTGGTCGCCAGCCGTTCGGCGGTTGCGAGGATGTCGGGGTCGGGTTCGAAGCCCGGCGGCGTGGCGACGGTGATGTCCATGCCGGCGAGGGCGCAGGCCTCGAGCAGGCTGTGGGCGACGTTGTTGCCGTCGCCGAGGTACGCGAGGCGCAGGCCCTTCAGCGAACCGAAGTGCTGCCGGAGGGTCAGCATGTCGGCGAGCGCCTGGCATGGGTGGTGCAGGTCGGTCAGGGCGTTGATGACCGGGATGGTGGCCGCTGCCGCGAACCGTCGGACGTCGT
Source organism: uncultured Acidimicrobiaceae bacterium (assembly GCA_964428815.1). Lineage (GTDB taxonomy): Bacteria > Actinomycetota > Acidimicrobiia > Acidimicrobiales > CAYSAC01 > CAYSAC01. Next base: position 18,469 of record CAYSAC010000024.1, read on the forward strand.
CGTCGGAGAAGGTGCGGATGACGAAGGCGCGGGCGTAGCGGCTGATGACGCGGGCGGTGTCCTCGATGGTCTCGCCCCGGCCGAGCTGCAGCTCCTTCGGTTCGACGACCTCGGGCGTGCCGCCGAGGTGGGTGATGGCCGAGCCGAACGAGAGCCGGGTGCGGGTCGACGGCTTGGCGAAGTACGTGATCACGGTGTCGCCGTTGAACAGGTCGGCGTGCAGATGCGGCTCGCGGTGCACCTGCTCACTGAGGTCGAGCAGATGGTCCAGGTCGCCGGGAGCGAGGTCGGAGATGCGCAGCAGATCCTTCATGGGTCAGTCCTTTGCTTCAGGCGGGATCGCGGGTGAGGGGGCAGCTCATGCAGCGAGGACCGCCGCGGCCGCGGCCGAGCTCGCTGCCGGCGATGGTGATGACCTCGATGCCGGCCTTGCGGAGCTTGGTGTTGGTGTCGACGTTGCGCTCGTAGGCGACGACGACGCCCGGTGCCACGGCGAGGACGTTGTTACCGTCGTCCCACTGCTCGCGCTCGGCTTCGCTCTCGTCGCCACCCGTGGTCAGCACGTGGATGGCATCGAGGCCCAGGGCGTCCTGCATCGGGGCGAACACATTGGGCTGGGCCGTGACCACGAGCTCCTCCGGCGTGTCTCCGGGAATGAGTGTCCACGCCCGGAGCTGCTGGAGCACGCCCGGGTAGGCGACGAAGGTGTCGGGCCGCACCATGGTCATCACCGTGTCGAGGTGCATGAACGCTCGTCGGGCGGGGAGGGCGACGGCGATGACCGTCTTCGCTGCGCCGGCGGCGAACAGGCGGCGGGCCAGTGCTTCGACCGCGTGCGGCGTCGTCCGCTGACCCATCCCGATCAGCACCGCTCCGTTGCCGATGACCAGGACGTCGCCCCCTTCGATGGTGGCGGACCCGTGGTCCTCGTCGACTCCGCCGTACCAGCGAGCGAACGTCTCGCCGGCGAAGATGGGATGGAAGCGATAGATGGCCTCGAGGTGGGCGGTCTCGCGCCGCCGGGCGGGCATGGCCATCGGGTTCACGGACACGCCGCCGTAGATCCAGCACGTCGTGTCTCGAGTGAACATGTGGTTGGGTAGCGGGGGGAGCACGAAGCCGTGGTCGCCGACCACCGCAGCGCGCAGCCCGCGGGCCACGCCGGCGGGTAGCTCTGCGACGATGATCCCGCCGATCAGGTGGGTGGCGACCGTTGTGGGGTCCGTCTCGTCGAAGAACGCACGGATCGGTTCGGCCAGATCCCGTCCGAGCTCTCGCTCGGTGATGACGCGGTCGAGGAGCCACGACCGCGCTTCGTCGTCCTTGACCGTCTCGGCGAGAAGCTCACCGACGTAGAGCACCTCGATGCCGCGGTCGGTGAGCGTGTCGGCGAAGGCGTCGTGCTCCTGACGGGCCCGCTTGACCCAGAGCACGTCGTCGAAGAGGAGGTCCTTGCAGTTCGACGGCGTGAGGCGGCGCAACTCGAGGTCAGGTCGGTGCAGCAGCACCCGCCGGAGGACCCCAACCTCGGAATCGACGCGAAGAGCGTTCATGGACCAATCGTCCGCCGAGGTCCGACCACGGTCGTAGGGCCTTTGGTCCTCGTTCTGACGGCCATCGGCCTGAACGCCGGCGAGGAGCACGCGAGGACGTTCTCCGTCTCCGGCGGGACGTTTGGCACTACAGCGCGGCCCGTTCGGAGGCGAACGCTGGTATCGAACCGGGCGGATCCCTGCCCACTGGCATCCCCAGGAAGGACGACCATGGCCACGACCATCAAACCCGATCGAACGCCAGCCCCGGCCGCGACCGCTCTACCAGCTCCCCTCGAGCGAGGGGCCCGCAAGCTTGGCCTGCCCTCCGCGACCGCGCTCGTGATCGGCAGCATCATCGGCACCGGTGTGTTCACCATGCCTGCCGTCATGGCTGGCGCCGGGACGAGCTCGATCCTCACCCTCGTCGCCATCTCGGCTGGCGCCATCTTGCTCGGGCTGATGTTCGGGCAGCTCACCAAGCGCGTCCCCAACAACGAAGGCGGCCTCTACGCCTACGCCCGCCACGAGTTCGGCGACTTCGCCGGTTATCTCACCGCCTGGTGCTACTGGATCGCGTGCTGGGCCGGCAACGCCGCCATCGTGTCCTCGTGGGTGCTCTACGTGGAATCGCTGTTCGGCATCGGCAACCCCTCAGCGTGGGTGAACTGGGGCATCGCTCTGACTGGCCTGTGGATCCCCGCGGCGATCAACCTCGTCGGCGTCCGCCAGATGGCGATCTTCCAGAACATCACCGTCGTGCTGAAGTTCCTGCCCCTGCTGCTTGTGGGGACACTCGGCTGGTTCTTCGTGACCTCAGCCAACTTCGGGCCCTTCAACGCGTCGGGAGGAAGCCTGTACGACGCGGTCAACCTGGCTGCCGGGGTGGCGCTGTTCTCCTTCATCGGTGTCGAGTGCGCGTCCGTTGCAGCCGGTCGAGTCGAGAACCCGCGCCGCAACGTCGGGCGAGCCTCGGTGATCGGCACCGGTGCCAGCGCCTTGCTCTACGTCGCTGTCACCGCCGCAGTGATGGGCCTCGTGCCCCACGACCAGCTCGTCGATGACGGCGCCCCGTTCGTGGCCGCCTTCAACGCGATGTTCGACGGCGGATGGCTCGGCAAGCTCGTCGCCCTCACCGCGGTGATCTCCGGCATCGGTGCCCTCAACGGCTGGACCATGGTCACCGCTGAGATGCCTTTCGCAGCAGCAAAGGACGGTCTGTTCCCAGCCGCCTTCGCGAAGGTCAACCGCAACCAGGTGCCATGGGTCGGTGTCATCGCGTCGACCGTCGTGGCGTCGCTGCTCATGGCGTGGAGCTACAGCGGCCAGACCGGGCTGAAGGTGTTCACCTACCTCGTGTACCTGTCGGTGGTCACCGTCGCCATCCCGTACTTCATCTCGGCCTGCGCCCAGCTCGCGTTTCTCGTCTCACGGCGTCGGACGGTGGATGGGTGGGCGTTGGCTCGGGACCTGTCCATCTCGGTCGTCGGTGGTGCCTTCTCGCTGTGGGTGACCTTCGCCTCGGGCTACCAGTCCGTGTACCAGGCGATGCTGCTCCTGCTCCTGGGCCTGCCGCTCTACGCCTTCCTCAAGGCGCGCCGGGAGCGCCTCGGCCAGGTGGACGAGCCCATCGACGTCCCGGCCGAGCTCGACGTGCGGTGACAGTGATGGCCACCACCACAGCGCTCGTCCGCCGGCCCGGGCCGCGGCTCGCCGACGGCGTCGTCACCCACATCGAGCGGGTTCCGATCGACGAGCAGGCCGCCCTCAGCCAGTGGACGGCCTACCTGGCAGCGCTCGAGTCCGCCGGGTGGGATCTCATCGAGGTCCCCCCGGCGGACGACTGCCCCGACGCCGTGTTCGTCGAGGACACCGTCGTCATCTACAAGAACGTGGCCGTCATCACCCGGCCTGGTGCCGACAGCCGCAAACCCGAGATCGTCGACGTCGACAAGGCGCTGGAGTCGCTCGGGTGCTCGATGAACCGCATCCACCCGCCCGGCACCCTCGACGGCGGCGACGTGCTCAAGATCGGCGACACGATCTACGTCGGTCGGGGCGGGCGCACCAACGCCAACGGGATCCGCCAGCTGCGCGCCATCCTCACCCCGCTAGGCGCCACGGTCGTGGCCGTGCCGCTCACGAAGGTGCTGCACTTGAAGTCGGCGGTCACCGCACTGCCCGACGGGTCCATCATCGGCTACCCGCCCGCAGTCGACGATGCTGCCTTCTTCTCGCGCTTCGTCCCTGTCACGGAGGAGTCCGGCGCGCACGTCGTGCTCCTCGGCGGGCCGAAGCTCCTCATGGCCGCCGACTGTCCCCAGACCGCTCTCCAGCTCGAGGACCTCGGCTATGAGCCGGTCATCGTCGACATCAGCGAGTTCCAGAAGCTCGAGGGCTGCGTCACGTGCCTCTCGGTGCGGCTGCGGGAGCTCGACCTGGCATCGCTCGGCGCTCTCACCGGCCCGCTGCACCTCGCCTGAGCTGTGCTCATCGACGTCCTCGATGAGCTCGGAGGGCTCGGCACCTGGGGCTTGTGCCTCGCCGTCGCGCACGTAACGGCTCCCGTTCACCGACAGCGACGCCCACCGAACCTGGCTCGCCGTGGTGTGCTTCGCCGACAGCTCGTGCGCTGGTTCCAACAGCTCTGCCTCACCGGCCCGCTCGCGTCCGCGGAACCCAAGACGCTGCGCTGGGGGCTGTGGCACACCCCCGCCCGGCTCGTGCACCTCGCCCGTCGACGCGTCGTGCGCATCCTCGACGGCTGGCCCGCCACCATCGCGCTGCTCGACGCCGCAGAGCCCCCGTCACAAGATGACCCGCGACCACTGGCCGTCGTGGATCGTGAACGCCAGGACTGGCAACACCGCCAGTAGCCTGCGCCACCGTGACCTCGGGACCCGTCCGGTGCACGGTGGCCGCCGGCATCGCCCGACTGATGCTCGACCGACCCGACGCCGGCAATGCCATCGACCTCGAGGTTGCTGCCGCGCTCGATGCCGCCACGCTCGTCCTCGGGGACCGACTCCCTCCTGTTCCTGCTACATCTACGCCAACGACCGGGTCGACACCGTCGGCTGAACCGAACAAAGGACACACCGCCTGATGCTCGAGAACCGCGTTGCCATCATCACCGGCGCAGGGCGCGGCATCGGCCGTGAGCACGCTCTGCTCTTCGCGTCGCTCGGCGCGAAGGTCGTCATCAACGACCTCGGTGGCGCCACCGACGGCTCGGGCTCCGACGTGAGCGCGGCCCAGTCTGTCGTCGACGAGATCGTGGCCGCCGGCGGCGAGGCGGTCGCCAGCACCGACAGCGTGACCAGCTTCGAGGGGGCCAAGAAGATCGTCGACACCGCGGTCGAGGTGTTCGGCGACCTCCATGTGGTGGTCAACAACGCCGGCATCCTGCGCGATCGCATGCTCGTGTCCATGACCGAGCAGGAGTTCGACGACGTGATCGCCGTGCACCTCAAGGGGACGTTCAACGTCACGCGCCATGCCGCCGACGTCTGGCGGGAGCGCTCGAAGGCCGGCGACAACGCTGACCGGGCCATCGTGAACACGTCGTCGGGCGCCGGGTTGCACGGCAACACGGGCCAGACCAATTACGCCGCGGCGAAGGCCGGCATCGCCGCCATGACGATCGTCAACGCCCTCGAGCTCCACCGCTACGGCGTGCGGGCCAACTGCATCGCGCCGATCGCTCGCACCCGGCTCACGCTGCAGACCCCGGGCATGGGTGACGCCATGAGCGCTTCGGTGTTCGACCCGGAGAACATCAGCCCGCTGGTTGCCTGCCTGGCCGCCGAGACCTGCCCGTTCAACGGTCAGGTGTTCTCCGTCTACGGCGGCTCCGTCGGCATCTACGCGGGCTGGTCGATCGATGAGGAGGTCACCACCGAGGGCCGCTGGAAGGTTGACGAGCTGGCTGCGGCGATGGAGAAGCTCCCTCGCTCGGTCAAGGTCAACGACCAGGTGTCCAAGCTCGCCGAGGCCGCGGCGGGAACGACCTGATGGCCTTCGAGGTTCCGATCGAGCGTGGGAAGATCCGCGAGTTCGCCAGGGCCGCGCAGTCGCGGAACGACGCCTACGACCGGCGACCGTGGACGTCCCCAGTGCGGAGAAGCCGGGCGACGATGAACGCGACGATCACCCTCACCAGCGACGCGCGGCGATCGCGCGAGCTCTCCCCCAGCGCTTCCAGCAGCGCGCGGAGATCCTCGTCGATCAGCGCGCAGTAGCGACCGCGTCAGGACGCGGTATCAGATCTCGGCGAGAAAGCGTTCGAGATCGGTCGTGAAGTCCTCGAAGTGATCCTCGTGGATCCCGTGAGTCGCACCAGGCACCAGCTCGACCGATGCGAATGGGTGTGTCTTGCGAAAGTGTTCCTCGTGTTCCGCGAAGAAGGCAGCCCCCAGCTCGCGCTCGGCACGGAGCAGCCGCACCGGCACCTCGATCCGCTTGTCGATGTCGAAAGCGTCGAACAGCGACCCGTCGATCGCTGGCGTGAAGGCCTCGGGGTCGAAGCGCTTCCACGACAGCGCCATCACACGCGTCTTGTCCGGCCCGAGCACGTCGGCCATCGATCCCTCGCCGATCATTGCCGGCATCGCAGCGACCATCGCCTCGACCTCTTCCACCGATGCGTCGCGGTCGCGGATGTCGCGCAGCGCCTGCTGCGCCATTGGGAAGATGGCAGCGAAGATCGTCGACGAGAAGGCCTCCTTGTCGCCCATGTACAGCGGTGGGTCCTCGAGGAACGCACCGCGCGTGTGCTCCGGATGTTGCCCCGCGATGTACGCAGCGACGAGTCCACCGAGGGAGTGTCCGATCAGCGCGACCGGTGCGCCTACGACGCGGTCGATGAAGTCGGCGGCGTCAGCGCCGTAGTCCTCGACGAGGTAGGCACCGGGCGTCCTCGCCGACTCGCCGTGGCCGCGCTGGTGCAGCGAATAGACGCGGAAGAATGGCTCGAGGCGCTCAACGAGGTCGTCCCACGTCGTGCGAGCGCTGCTGAGCCCGTGCAGCAGCAGGACTGGCGCAGCCCCGGAGGCCCGGCGACGTCGTAGGCCAACTCGACTCCATCGTGTACATGGACGTCTGTCATCGAGCGGGACTGTAGGGCGAGGCGTTCGGCGACGATGTCACGCGCAGGTGAACGTGTCCGCCGCGTTGAGAGCTGCGACTGCGCTGTCCATCGCGGCGGCGGCAGAGGCGAGCCGAGCGGCGACGACGTCGAGGCTCGCGCCGGTCTCGGAGATTCGGTAGCTAGCACGGGCCTTCTCGGTCTTCTGGAGCTCGGTGGGTTGGTCGACCCACGCGCCGTCGATGCACACGCTCACCCGGACACAGGTGCAGACGATCTCCTTCATGTCGATGATGATCAGCAGGTCGTAGAGGTCGGGCAGCTTCTTGGCGATGGCGCCTCCGGCTTTGGTGACTGCGGACAGTCCCCGGGCCATGGCTCGCAGCGCCTCGGCGGCTTGACCGATCGCCGCTGGCGCGGGCACCCCAACGTAGGAGGCCCAACCCAGCACGTCGTCGACGACCTCGAGCACCTCGGCCGCGACGCCCGCGGCGTCGAGGAGACCGCTGAACGAGTCGGCACTGAGGCGTTCACCCCGGGACCACGACGAGATGGTGACCTTGGGCTGGGAGGTCGGAACGACGAAGGTCTGCGTGCTGGCGGTCAGTCGCCGCTCCGTGCCGTTCACGCATGGGGGATCGGACGCCGCCTTCGGGGGCTCGGGCGGCTTGGGCTTGCCTGCTTCGGCCGCGGCGGCCGCCGCTGCTGCAGCCGCGGCCGCGGCCTTGGCCTTCTCGCACTCCGCCTTGG
>CAYSAC010000025.1:0-24479 GCA_964428815.1 uncultured Acidimicrobiaceae bacterium
TCGCCGGCAACGCGATCCACTCCGGCCACACCGTCGTGATCATGGACAAGTGGGATCCGGGCCACGCGCTGCGGCTCATCGAGCAGCACCGCTGCACCCACACCCACATGGTCCCCACGCAGTTCCACCGCATGCTGCAGCTGTCGGAGGACGTGAAGGCGAACGCTGACGTGTCGTCGATGCGCTGGGCGATCCACGCCGCTGCACCGTGCCCGATCGAGGTCAAGCGGCAGATGCTCGACTGGTGGGGGCCGGTGATCTGGGAGTACTACGGCGCGACCGAGGGCGGCGGCACCACCGCTACGCCTGAGGACTGGCTGAAGTACCCGGGCACCGTCGGCAGCCCGTGGCCGATCAGCGAGCTCAAGATCGTCGGCGACGACGGCGAGATCTGCCCACCCGACCAGCCCGGCATCGTGTGGATGCGGATGGGCGGCCAGGACTTCGAGTACAAGGGCGACAAGGCCAAGACCGATGACAGCCACGACGCCGAAGGGTTCTTCACCGTCGGCGACGTCGGCTACCTCAACGAGGACGGCTTCTTGTTCCTCTGCGACCGCAAGAGCGACATGATCATCGCGGGTGGGGTGAACATCTATCCGGCGGAGATCGAGGGCGAGATCCTCGCCCACCCGCAGGTCGACGACGTCGCCGTGTTCGGCATCCCTGACGACGACATGGGCGAGCAGATCAAGGCGGTCGTGCAGGCCGTGCCCGCCGCGGAGCCTGGCGACGAGCTGGCGGCGTCGATCATGTCCCACCTCGAGCCGCGGCTCGCGAGGTTCAAGTGGCCGCGGTCGATCGACTTCGTGGACGAGCTGCCGCGAGAGCCGACGGGCAAGCTCCTGAAACGCCAGCTTCGCGACCCCTACTGGGAAGGCCGTGAGCGGGCCATCTAGCCTGCGGACCAATGGACGAGTCACTCAACGAGCTGCGGGCCCACCTCCAAGCTGAGATCGAGAAGGCGAAGGCGGGCGATCCGGATCACGAGGAGCTGACCCGCCTGAAGGCGGAGCTCGAGCGCCGGGTTGCCGACGACGACACCGAGGGTCTCGTCGACGAGCTGCGTGACCGCGTGCAGCGCTGGGAGGCCAGCCACCCGTCCCTCGCGGACGTGATCGGCCGCGCGGCAGACGCCCTGAGCGCCATCGGCCTCTAGATCCGAGGTGCCATGGTTGGTGAAACGGATGCTCACGACCCGGCCGCGGTCGTGAAGGGGTTCGTGCCTCTGTGGCGGACGCCGACGCGAGTCGAGGCACTCGACATACTGCGAGACGACCAGATCGGTCAGCGAAACCATGATCGCGGACCTCTCGCCTCAGCACGTCACGGCCGTGAGCGCTCTCGGCGGCGGCGTGTGGTCGATCAAGGACCTCACCGGCCATCTCGCCACGTGGGAGGAGCGTTAGGTTGGGGGCGTCTGTGCACCGAGACGGTGGTCTAGCGCCCCGAACCTCGGGTGAGGTGGCCTCCATGCTTCGCGGGGGTTCGGCGCCCCGATCCGCTTGAGCCGCCCACCTATTCCTATTCCGGGCTGAGAGACGCAGCTCGGTCATCATTCGTACTGGTCGAGGAGGAGGTGGGCGGCGGTGTCGAGCTCGTCGCCGACCCACGCCATGTCGCCGAGGCCGTTCACCCAGCTGATGAGGCAGCTGAACCACACGTGGCCGAGCACCTTCGTGCTGCCGGACTTCGTCGCCGCGTCGACGCCCTCCGGGAAGGCGTGCAGCATGATCCGGTCCATCACCTCGGTGACGCCGAGCTGGCACTGACCGGCCTGCTCGTCGGACGAGGTGAGCGCGGTGATGACCGCCTCGGTGAGCTTTGGCTCGCGCTCCATCGCCGCGCGCGCGCGGCGCAGCACGTCGAGCACGCGCTCCGCCGTCGTCGCCCCCCGCGGCGGCCGCTGGGTCACGCGCCGCTCGAGGTCCTCCACCCACTCGATCATCGCCGCCGCCAGCAGGTGATCCTTGGAGGAGAAGTAGCGGTAGATCGTGCCGAGGGCGACGCCGGCTGACGTGGCGACGTCGCGCATCTGGACAGCGTCGTAACCGCCCGTCGCGCCGAGCTGCAACGCGGCGACGAGCACGCGCTGGCGTCGCGCCGCCTGGCTCTTGGTGAGGGCGTCGCCGTTGGCGCTCACACGCGCTCCTCTCGAGGTAGGCCAAGCACGCGCTCGCCGACGATGTTGCGCTGCACCTGGTCGCTGCCGCCGGCGATGTGCAGCGACGGCGTGTGGAGGAACTTGTTCGTCCAGACACCGGACCGCGGTACGTGAGGGTGGGCGAGCATGCCGACGGGACCTTGCAGGTGGATGGCAGTCGTGGTCATGCGGGTCATGAAGTCGGCGTAGGCCAGCTTCATCACCGAGGTCTCGTTCCCGGGACGGCGGCCTTGTGACAGCGCGGTCTGGGCGCGGTAGCGGAGGAAGCGCAGCAGCTCGCTGCGCGTGTGCACGTCGGCGAGCGCTTGGCGGACGAGAGGGTCGGCGGCGAGGCCCAGGTCACGCGCCAGCGCGATCAGTCCCGGCGGGTCTGCCCCGCCCGAGCCGCCGGCGATCGACGAGCGCTCGCTGTTGAGCGTCGTGATGGCAACCCGCCACCCGTCCTCGACATCGCCCAGCACGTTGGCTGCGGGTATGCGGACGTCGTCGAGGAACACCTCGGAGAAGTGGGCATCGCCCGTCATCTGCCGAAGGGGTCGGATGTCGATGCCGGGCGTCTGCATGTCGAGCAGGAAGTACGTGATGCCAGCGTGCTTGTCGGCGGCGGGGTCGGTGCGGGCGAGCAGGATCCCCCTCTCGGCCCGCCCGGCGCTCGACGTCCACACCTTCTGTCCGCTCACGACCCACTCGTCGCCGTCGCGCGCGGCGCGGGTGGTGAGGCTGGCGAGGTCGCTGCCGGCATCCGGTTCGCTGAAGAGCTGGCACCACACCTCGCGGCCCTCGAGCATCGCCGGCAGGTAGCGGCGCTTCTGGTCCTCGTCGCCGTGAGCGAGGATCGTCGGCCCGACCATGCCGATGGCGACCATGAATGCGCCGACCGACACGCCGAACGCGGCCTGCTCCTGGTTGAAGATCACCTGCTCGATCGTCCGACCGCCGCGGCCGCCGTACGCGGCGGGCCAGGTGATGCCGGCCCAGCCGCCCTCGGCCAACCGCCCCTGCCACTCCCGGCACCGCTTGAGGTACACCTCCTCGGCCATGTCGCTGGCGAGCATGCCCGACGAGAAGTCATCAGGGTGGCCCTTCGGGACGGCGTTGGCCGCCAACCACGCACGCGCCTCGGCCCGGAAGGCTGCCTCCTCCGGCGTGTCGTGGAAGTCCACACCCCGATGGTAGAACGTGTTCTAGTTATTGGGCGACACCGCTGGACGTGCGATCGTTCTCTGATGATCGCGCCAGCGTCCTTCGAGGGCGCCTATACCGCAGGCCCGCCGCCGGACGCGCTGCGCGTCGGCGCCCCCGACCTCACCGCGATCCGCTGGGCCGAGGCCGTCCGCGCCGTGGAGGTCGCCTTCATCCTTCTCGTGACGCTGGCCAAGGCGGTGATCCTCCGGCTGGTCCAGCGGCGGACCGCGCAGAGCTGGGCCACGACGATGTCTGGCGGTCTGGTCGATGCCTTCGAGCTGCTCGGTCCGACCTACGTCAAGCTCGGCCAGCTCATCGCCTCGTCCCCCGGCATGTTCCCAGCGCCGCTGGCCGACGCGTGCCTCCGCACCCTCGACGAGGTGCCGCCGTTCCCGGCCGACCAGGCTCGCCGGATCGTCGAGGAGGACCTGGGCGCGCCGATCTCCGTCGCCTTCGCGTCCTTCGATGACGCGCCCCTGTCGGCCGCGTCCATCGCGCAGGTCCACGCCGCCACGTTGCCGGACGGTCGCGAGGCCGTCCTCAAGATCCAGCGCCCGAAGATCCGCGAGGTGATGAACCGCGACCTGCGGATCATGTACCTGATCGCCAAGCTCATCGACCGGACCAAGAAGGGCCACCTGATGAACGTCCCCGGCGTCGTCGAGGACCTCCACCAGGTGTCGAACGAGGAGCTCAACTTCGCCTTCGAGGCGCACCGGCAGACGCTCTTCCGCGACAACATCGGGGCCTTCGGCGACAACGAGTGGATCACCGCGCCCGAGGTGTTCTGGAGCCACTGCGGCCCGCGCATGATCTGCATGGAGCGCATGTACGGCGTTCCCATGGACAGCTTCGACGACCTCAAGGCGCGCGGCATCGACGGCGAGCTTGTGCTGCGACGAGGCGTGAAGGTGTGGATGGAGGCCGCGCTCGTCCACGGTCCGTTCCACGGCGACGTCCACGCCGGCAACCTGTGGCTGCTCGACGACGGGCGCGCGTCCTACCTCGACTTCGGGATCATGGGCGAGCTGCCTCCCGACCACCAGGAGGCGGTCAAGGCGGCGCAGTACACGGCGATGATCGACGGCGACTACACCCGGATCGTCCGGGCCTGGCAGAAGATCGGCATCCTCGGCGACGACATCGGCCCGGAGGACGAGGTCGCGGCCCGCATCAAGATGGTCATGGACCCGATGCTCGACATGAAGCTGGGCGACGTCAGCCTCGGCTCGATCCTGAAGCAGCAGATGGACCTGCAGCAGGAGTACGGGGCGCGTGCCGCACGCGAGCTCGTGCTCGTCACCAAGCAGCTCATGTACTTCGAGCGCTACGCCAAGGAGCTCGCGCCCGACTACAACATGGCCCGCGACGTCTACCTCGTGAAGAACGTGTTCCCCAACGAGGTGGCCGAGCTCGTCGCCGAGCGCGGCATCACCTTGCCCGAGTAGGTCACGTAGCCTGCCGCCGTGATCGTCTTCGTGCACGGCGTCCCCGAGACCGCGTCGATCTGGGACAAGGTCCGCAAGGCCATCGACCGCGAGTCGGCGGCACTCGAGATGCCCGGGTTCGGTTGCACTCGACCTGACGGCTTCGGTGCCACCAAGGACGACTACGCCGAATGGCTGGTGGGCGAGCTCGACCGCATCGGCGGGGACATAGACCTCGTCGGTCACGACTGGGGTGCGGGCATCACCTACCGGGTCGCGACCGCGCACGGCGATCGAGTTCGCTCCTGGGCGGCCGACATCGGCAACATCGCCCACCCGGAGTACGAATGGCACGACTTCGCCAAGCTCTGGCAGACGCCGGGCGAGGGTGAGGCGTTCATTGAGAGCCAGAACGCGCTGCCGCCCGAGGAGCGGGCGCCACTGTTCGAGGCGATGGGAGTGCCCCACGACGATGCGCTGGCGATGGCCGCGGGGTCGGACGCGACGATGGGCTCGTGCATCCTCGACCTCTACCGGTCGGCGGTGCCCAACGCCCACAGCCACTGGGGACCGTGGACGCCGACGTCAGCGCCTGGGTTGGTGCTGCACCCGACGGACGACCCCTTCGGCGAGGAGACGATGGCCAAGGAGGTCGCGGGCGCGCTGGGTGCTCGCTTCGAGGCCATCGAGGGCGCCGGGCACTTCTGGCCGTACCAGGCGTCCGACGCCGGCGCGGCCGTCCTCGAGCGCTTCTGGTCCTCGCTCTAGAACCGAGACCGACGTTCGACACCAGCCAGCTAAGGCTCTCGCGCATCTCGCCACGCAGCTGCCAGGCTCAGCAAGAACGTCATCGCAAGCCAGAGGAGCAAGGCGCCGGGTCCGTCTTCTGGTCGAGCGCCGGCCACGGCCCGTACCAAGATCCCGGCGAGGGCGACCAAACCGCTCACCGCCAGGAACATCGATCCTGATCGAACGATCACCAACGGCCAGAGCGCAGCCGCCGCCAGCAGCGCCGCTGCCCGTGTGTTCACGACGAGCGCGACGGCTACGCCGAGCTTGATGAGCCGCAGCCGCAGGCTGCGGGACATGCCGACTAGTCCGTCACGGCGTCGGCCAGGTCCTCGGCCATCTCGGCGGGCGGCTCGCCGCGCTGGGTCCAGACGGTGTGCAGGAAGCGCTCGACGCCCTCGATGACGTGCGCGGTGCGCACCGAGGGGAAGACGTCGAACGCGTGCTGCGCGCCCTTCATCTCCGCGTAGAGCACGGGGTTGCGCGACACGGCCCGGAGGCGTTCGACGAACAGGCGGGCGTCCTCGACTGGTGCCAGCGTGTCGAGGCTGCCGTGGATGACGAGGAACGGTGGCGCGTCGGGGCGGACGAGGTCGAGCGGTGACGCCGCGGCGAAGCGCTCGGGTTCAGCGGCGATGCTCGCCTTCATGATCATCGGCTCGATGAACCGCGACAGGAACTCTTTGCGCTGGGTCCCGAGCCGGTTGGTGAAGTCGTAGATGCCGTAGAAGGGCACCGCGGCCCGCAACGTCGTGTCCACGTCCTCGAAGCCCGGCTGGTACCGCGGGTCGTTGGCGGTGAGCGCCATGAGCGCGGTCAGGTGACCCCCCGCCGAGCCGCCGGTCACGCAGACGAAGTCGGGGTCGGCGCCGTGCTCGGGCCCGTGCTCGCGGATCCAGGCGAGCGCGGCCTTCAGGTCGATGAGGTGGTCGGGGAACGCGGACTTCGGGCTCAGCCGGTAGTTGGCGTTGAAGCCGACCCAGCCGTTGGCGGCGAGGTGGTTGAGCAGCGGGATGCCCTGCTCGCGCTTGTCGCCGATGACCCAGCCGCCGCCGTGGATCTGCAGGATCGCGGGGCGCAGCTCATCCGACGGCTCTGCCGGCTTGTAGACGTCGAGCCGCAGCCGCTTCTTCCCGACCTGGCGGAACTCGATGTTGCGCACCCGCTCGACGCCGCGACGCGGCATGAACCCGAGCGGGGGGAAGACCACCTGGCTGCGTGGGAACCGTGGCGCGTCGTCGCCAGGATCAAGGTCCTCGAGCACGCCCCGCATCGTCACGACGGTCTTGCGCCCGGCCAGCCCGACCCACACCAGCCCCACGATCGACAGCACGACGAACGCCAGGCCGACCACGCCCTCGGTCTCGTCGAGCGCGCCACGCGCGATGAGCACCGACGACACGATGACCTCGGCCGCCACCCAGTGCAGGGCCAGCTCGATGGTCAGCCACGCGGCGAAGAAGCTGCCGAGCAGGCTGATGCGGCCGCGGCGAGGCACAACCGCATTGATCGCGTGCAGCAGCGAGACGACCCCGACGATGAGCAGCGCTCTCGACATGGCGCCCACCATGCCCGGTTCCGCGGCTTGGGAGCCAACTGGAACGTGTTCTAGCCTGCGCGGATGGCGCTCAACATCGCCGATCTGTTCGAGCACGCCGTCGACGCCGTGCCCGACCGGACGGCGCTCGTGGTGGCGGACCGGCGCCGCACCTTCGCCGAGCTCGAGGCGAACGCCAACCGGCTCGCCCACCACCTCGCCTCGCAGGGCGTGGGCCCGGGCGATCACGTCGGGATCTACGGCGCCAACAGCGTCGAGTGGGTCGAGGCCATGCTGGCGTCGTTCAAGGTGCGGGCCATCCCCGTCAACGTGAACTTCCGCTACGTCGAGGAGGAGCTGCGCTACCTCTTCGACAACGCCGACCTCGTCGCCCTCGTGTACGACCGCGAGCTCGGCAACCGGCTCGCTGCCGTGCGCGACAGCCTCCCGAAGCTGCGGCACCTCGTCCACGTCGAGGACGGGTCGGAGGTCGACGTGGACGCGCTCGGGTCCATCTCCTACGACGACGCGGTGGCCGCGTCGAAGCCTGACCGAGACTTCGATGAGCGCAGCGCCGACGACCTGTACGTCATCTACACGGGCGGCACGACGGGCATGCCGAAGGGCGTCATGTGGCGCCACGAGGACGTCTTCATGGCGCTGGGGGGCGGCATCGACGCGTACACGAACGAGCGCGTCACCTCCGAGACCCAGCTCGCCGAGAAGGGCAAGGCCGCAGCCGCACCGCTCGTGTCGCTGTGCCTGCCCCCGCTCATGCACGGCGCCGCGCAGTGGAGCGTGCTGCGCTTCTTCTTCGAGGGCAACACCGCGATCCTCCAGTCGCGGTTCGACCCGGAGGACGCGTGGCGCACAGTCGAGCGGGAGCGGGCCAACAACCTGATGATCACGGGCGATGCGATGGGCCGGCCGCTCATCGAGGCGCTCGAGCGGATCGGCCCCGACTCCGTCGACCTGGCCTCGATGTTCGTGCTCGCCAGCAGCGCCGCGGTGTTCTCCCCTGCGGTCAAGGATCGGTTCCTCGAGCACCTGCCGAACTTGATGATCATCGACGCCATCGGGTCCTCCGAGACGGGGTCGAACGGGATGATGAGCGTCGCCAAGGGCGCGACCGCGATGAAGGGCGGCCTCCCGACGGTGCAGCCCGGCCGCGACGCCGTCGTGCTCGGCGACGACCTCGTGCCGCTGGCGCTGGGCACCGGTGTCGTCGGGCGGCTGGCTCGCGCTGGCAACGTTCCCCTCGGCTACTACAAGGACCCGGAGAAGAGCGCAGCCACGTTCGTCACCGGTCCGGACGGCACCCGATACGCGATCGCCGGGGACATGGCGCTGCTCGAGGACGACGGCACGATCACGCTGCTCGGGCGAGGCTCGGTGTGCATCAACTCCGGCGGCGAGAAGGTCTTCCCCGAGGAGGTCGAATCCGCGCTCAAGGCCCATCCCGCCGTGTTCGACGCCATTGTCGTCGGCGTGCCGGACGAGCGCTGGGGCCAAGCCGTCGCTGCCGTCGTTCAGCCCCGCCCCGGCCAGGCGCCGTCCCTGGAGGAGCTCGACGCGCACTGCCGCACCTACATCGCCGGCTACAAGGTGCCGCGCCACCTCACCATCGTCGACGAGGTCGTCCGCTCCCCGAGCGGCAAGCCCGACTACCCCTGGGCCCAGCGCATCGCCGCGGGCTCGTCCACCTGAACCCGAGGAGCACCAGTTGGAGAAGCCAGACGTGCAGAAGCGCGACACCCTCTACATCGGCGGCGAGTGGGTCGCACCCGCGACGAGCAGCACGATCGAGGTGATCTCGCCGTACACCGAGGAGGTCATCGCGGTGGTGCCGGAGGCCACCGAGGGCGATGTCGACCGGGCCGTCGAGGCGGCCCGGCGGGCGCTCGACGGCGAGCTCGCATCGATGAGCATCGAGGACCGCGCGCAGCTCATCGAGCGCCTCTCCGCCGCGATCAACGCGCGCTGCACGGAGCTGGCCGATGCCATCACGACCGAGATGGGCTCGCCGTCGTCGTGGGCGCTGATGGGGCAGGTCATCTCCGCGACCATGGTGCTCGACGGTTGGGCCGAGCTCGCGCGCAGCTACCAGTTCGAGGAGCGCCGGCCCGGCGCGCTCGGTCAGACGATCGTGCGCCGCGAGCCGGTCGGCGTGGCCGCGGGGATCATCCCGTGGAACGTGCCGCTGTTCATCGTGGCGCTCAAGCTGGGCGCCGCGATCACCGCTGGCGTGCCCATGGTCCTGAAGCCTTCGCCGGAGACGCCCCTCGATGCGTACATCCTCGGTGAGATCGCGGACGAGATCGGTTTCCCGAAGGGCGCGCTCAGCATCCTCCCCGCCGGCCGCGAGACGGGCGAGTACCTCGTCACTCACCCCGGCGTGGACAAGGTGTCGTTCACCGGTTCGACCGCGGCCGGCCGCAAGGTCGCGGCCGCGTGCGGCGAGCACCTGAAGCGGTTCACGCTCGAGCTCGGCGGCAAGTCGGCGGCCATCGTGCTCGACGACGTCGACCTCGACGCCGCGCTGCCGATGCTGCTGCCGAATGCGCTGATGAACAACGGTCAGGCGTGCATCGCGCAGACGCGGGTCCTCGCGCCGCGCGGTCGTTACGACGAGATCGTCGAAGCGCTGGCCGAAGGCGTGAGGGCCATGTTGGTCGGCGACCCGAAGGATCCAGAGGTCGCGATCGGCCCGCTCGTTGCCGCACGACAGCAGGAGCGGGTGCTCGGCTACTACGAGAAGGGCAAGGCCGAGGGGGCCCGCGTCGTCGTGGGTGGCGGCCGACCGGCCGACCAGCCGACGGGCTGGTTCGTCGACCCGACGGTCTTCGCCGATGTCGACAACACGATGACGATCGCCCGCGAGGAGATCTTCGGCCCCGCGATCGCGGTCATCCCCTACGACGACGCTGACCAGGCGGTGCAGATCGCGAACGACAGCGACTACGGCCTCTCCGGCTCGGTCTGGACGACCGACGTCGAGCGGGGCATCGACATCGCCCGCAAGGTCCGCACCGGCACCTACGGCGTCAACTCCTACGCCACCGTCGACGTGAAGAACCCGTTCGGCGGCTACAAGTCGAGCGGCATGGGTCGCGAGCTCGGTCGCGAGGGCCTCGAGGCCTTCCTCGAGCTCAAGACGATCGTCCTGCCGATGGACTACACCGGCTGACCGCAGAACCCGCCATCGTTCTGGCGGCTGTCCGGCCCGGTATGCGGGCTCAACAGCCGCCAGAAGCGAGGATCAGAGCGGCCCGATGGCGACCGCCTCGACGCCGACGCCCGCCAGCGCCGGGAGGTCGTCGAGCGCGACCCCGTCGTCATCGATCAGCCGGAGGATGTTGGCGCTCTGAGCGAGCCCCATGTGGGCGTCGCACTCGTAGTCGATCGCGAACGCGACCAGCGCCTGGGAGAGGAGCGCGGCGAGCGGTAGCGGGGACACCGTGTCGCCCTCACCTCGTAGGACCACCGGCCAGTCCTGACCGTGGGGCGGAACGTCTCCGGCAGCCGACGCCTGCGTGTAGATGCCGCCGGTGATGCTCGGGTCGGACGGCCCGTAGCTCGCGGGGAAGTGCGGCAGTTCGAGGTGGAGCTGGCTGACCAGCGCCTCCAGCGACGCTCGTAGCGCGTCGAAGCGAATGTCGCCGAGCTGCTTCCGCCAGGCGTGCTCGACCGCGGCGTTGACCGGCTCCCACGCGTCGCGGGCCTCCCGGCCCTGCTCGGTCAGCCGGACCACCTTCGGGCTCCGGGGAGCGGAATCCTTCGCGGTGACCGCCCAGCCGGCTTGCACGACCCGGTCGACGGCGACCTTCATCGTCCGCCTCGAGAGGCGTGCCAGCCGGGGCATCTCGAGGACGTCGACGCCGTCGTCGCCGACGAGTCGCAGCACGTCCGACCACACCGGGAGCGACGGAAGAGTGTCGGTGCCGGCCCCGGCCCGCTCGAACTCCTCCTTCAGCGCGACGAGGGCGTGCGAGAGGAGCACGGACAGCGGTAGCGCCACGCCGTCACGCTACGAGAGACGCCAGCCTCAGGTGCCGGTGAACTGGGGCGGGCGCTTGTCCTTGAAGGCCCTTGGGCCCTCCTTGGCGTCGTTGGACGCGAACACCGGCCAGCCGAGCTCGAGCTCGTTGGCGAGCGCGTCGGTCTCGTTGAGGTCCGCGCTCTCGCGCAGCGACCGCAGCACCGCTTGCACCGCGAGCGGCCCGTTCGCGGCGATCGCGTCGGCGATCTCGCGGGCCTTGGTGACGGCCTCGCCATCGGGGACTACGTAGCCGATGAGGCCGACCTCCTTGGCCTCCTGGGCCGAGACGTGCCGGCCGGTCAGCAGCATGTCGGCGGCGACGGTGTAGGGGATCTGCCGGCGCAGCCGCACTGTCGACCCGCCCAGGGGGAACAGGCCGCGGCGCACCTCGGCCACGCCGAACGTGGCGGACTCGCCCGCAACGCGGATGTCCATCGCCTGCAGGATCTCGGTGCCGCCCGCGACGCAGTAGCCCTCGACCGCGGCGACGATCGGCTTGGCCGGCTGAAAGTGGCGCAGCAGGCCCTTCCAGTGCAGGTCGTCGTCCTCGGCGAAGCGCTTGGTCCACTCGGTCTCCGGCCGGTCGTACCCCGCCGCCATGTCCTTGAGGTCGGCGCCCGCGCAGAAGTGGCCGGCCGCACCGGTGACGATCGCGACGCGGATCTGGGGGTTGGAGTCGATCTCGACCCACGCGTCGTACATTCGGCAGATCATCTCGCCGGACAGCGCGTTGCGGCTGTCCGGGCGGTTCAGCGTGACCGTGGCGACGTGGCCGTCGCGCTCGAACAGCAGGTGCGGGTCGCTCATGCGGCGAGACTAGAACGCGTTACATTTCCGGTCCATATGCGGTTCAGCGTGTGGCCCAACATGAACCAACCCTGGGAGGACGTGCTCCGCATCGTCCGCCACGCCGAGGCGACGGGGTGGGACGGCTGCTGGTACGCGGACCACTTCATGCCCAACGCGGAGGACGTCAGCACGCCGACCGACGAGTGCTTCACCACGCTCGCGGCCCTCGCGGCCTCGGTCCCCCGGCTGCGCTTCGGCAGCCTCGTGGCCGGCAACACCTACCGCCACCCCGCGGTGCTGGCCAAGATGGCGGTCACGATCGACCACATCAGCGGCGGGCGCTTCATCCTCGGCATCGGCGCCGGCTGGCAGGAGAACGAGCACGAGGCTTACGGCATCGACTTCTTCGACGTGCCCGGCCGTCTCCGCCGCCTCGATGAGGCATGCCAGGTGATCACCGGACTGGTCGAGGGCGAGCGCACCGACTTCGACGGCAACGTCTACCAGCTGCGGCAAGCGCCACTGGAACCCAAGCCCACCACGGGCCACCTCCCGCTGCTCATCGGCGGGGGCGGCGAGAAGGTCACGCTGCGCATAGCCGCCACCTATGCCGACGAGTGGAACGTGTGGGGCACGCCAGCGCTGCTCCGTCAGAAGAGCGAGGTGTTGGCGGGTCACTGCGAGCGGATCGGGCGCGACCCCTCGACCATCGCCCACTCGGCGCAGGCGCTGCTCTTCCTGAGCAAGGACACCGCGTTCCTCGACAAGATGCGTGGCCGCGACGTCGGCCGCCCCGTCATCCTCGGTACGCCAGCCGAGGTCGTCGACATCATCGGCGCCTACGCCGCTGCCGGGGTCGACGAGATCATCATCCCCGACTTCACGATGAACACCTGGGAGCGCAAGCAGGACGCGCTCGACCTGTTCATCACCGAGGTCGCTCCCATGTTCCGAGAGGCGCAGCCATGACGACCGTCGAGCTCGCCGACGTCGACCTCTACAGCCCGGACAGCTTCGTCGACGCCGTGCCCCACGAGATGTTCGCCACGCTCCGCCGTGAGGCGCCCGTGTACTGGCACCCGCGCCCCGACGGCACCGGCTTCTGGTGCATCACCCGCCACGAGGATCTGGTGCACGTGAACCGCGACGCGCACCTGTTCTCGTCCTACGAGGGCGGCGTGGTGAATCTCGACCCGCTGCCGGACGAGGCGTTGCAATCGATGCGGATGATGATGCTGAACATGGACCCTCCGGAGCACACGAAGCTCCGCAAGATCGTTAACCGGGGCTTCACGCCCAAGCGCATCCGAGAGCTGCAGGACGTCCTCGAGCGCAGGGCCAAGACGATCGTGGATGGCATCGTCGACAAGGGCGAGTGCGAGTTCGTCAAGGACATCGCCTGCGAGCTGCCCCTGCAGGCCATCGCCGAGTTCCTCGGGGTGCCCCAGGAGGACCGCCACCTGGTCTTCGACTGGAGCAACCGGATGATCGGCTCGGACGACCCCGACTTCGGCAGCACACCGGCGGAGTCGCAGGCGGCGGCGATGGAGCTCTACGCCTACTCCGACGCGCTCGCCGAGGAGCGTCGCAAGAACCCGCGCGACGACATCGTCACCGCGCTCATCAACGCCGATGTCGACGGTGAGGCCCTGAGCCAGCTCGACTTCAACCTGTTCTTCCTGCTGCTGGCGGTGGCTGGCAACGAGACCACCCGCAACTCGATCTCTCACGGGATGCTGGCCTTCATGGAGCACCCCGACCAGTACGCGCGACTTGTCGAGGCCCCTGCGCTCATCGACACCGCGGTCGAGGAGATCCTCCGCTGGTCGACGCCCGTCATGCACTTCCGGCGGACGCCGACGAGCGACATCGAGCTGCGCGGTGAGCAGATCAAGGCGGGCGACGCCGTCGTCATCTGGCACATGTCGGCCAATCGTGACGAGGCCGTGTTCGACGACCCGTACGCCTTCGACATCGGGCGGGAGCAGAACCCGCACACGATGCACGTCGCCTTCGGCGGCGGCGGTCCGCACTTCTGCCTCGGTGCCAACCTCGCGCGCGCCGAGATCAAGGCCGTGTTCCAAGAGCTCCTACCTCGGCTCCCTGACATCCATCTGGCTGGTCCGGCTCGTCGTCTGCGCTCGAACTTCATCAACGGCCTCAAGGAGATGCCGGTCTCCTTCACCCCGGCACGATGACCAGTGTCACCGTGCTCGGCAGGGAGGTCGCCCTGCCGGTAGAGGTGCGGCAGGCGAGCGCGGCCATGGCCACCTTCCTCGTCGACGCCGACGCCGTACGGCGCCTGATCGAGCCGAGCGGCCTGCGGCCGACCAGGCTGCCGTTGGGTCGCGCGCTCTGCATCATCGCCACGGTGCTCTACGTCGACAACGACCTCGGCGCCTACAACGAGGTCGCGGTCGCGTTCCCTGTGTCCGCTGGCGAGCATGGTCCGGCCGGCGCCTACATCCACCAGCTCCCGGTGAACGAGACCTTCACCCTCGCGGCAGGGCGCGACATCTGGGGCTTCCCCAAGTGGCTCGCTGACATCGACCTGACGATCGGACGGCGGGGGCGCTGCGAGCTGTCCGTGGAGGGCGAGCGCATCCTCAGCCTCGACGTGCGCCCTCGGCCGATCCCGCTGCCGTCAAGGCCCACGACCATGAGCGCGTACGCGGACGCGGACGGCACGCTGCGGCGAACACCGTTCTGGACGCACGCGCGTGGCACAAGGGCCGGGCCTGGTGGTGCGCGCCTCGATCTCGGTCACACGCATCCGATGGCGCGCGAGCTGCGGGCTTTGGGCCTCCCGAAGCGACCCCTGATGTCGTCGATCGTGTCGACGATGCAGAGCCGCTTCGACGCACCGATCGAGGTCGAACCGCGTGCGTGAACCCATCCGCGTGCGCGAGCCCGTCCCTCAGACGGGTTGGCGCACGAAGTTGGAGGAAGCGACGCCGTGGACGCGGCTCAGGCTGAGGCGCCGAGGTAGGCCTGCTCGAGCTCGGGGATGATGTCCGCTGGCTGGCCAACCGACGTCACCCGGCCGTGCAGCATGATCGCGGCGTAGTCGGCGACGCCGAGCACCGTGCGAGCGAACTGCTCGACCACCAGGATCGACACCCCGCTGTGCGCGATCTGGCCGACGATCTCGTAGAGCTCCTCGACGATGAGCGGGGCCAGGCCCATCGAGAGCTCGTCGAGGAAGAGCATCGCCGGGTCGACGGCCAGACCCCTGGCCATCGCCAGCATCTGCTGCTCGCCGCCCGACATCGTGCCGGCCACCTGGCTGCGGCGCTCCTTGAGGCGGGGGAAGGTCGCGTAGGCCCGCTCCTCGACCTGCTCCATCGGCGCGCCCGCGTAGGTGACCATGCGCAGGTTCTCCCTGACCGTGAGGTTGGGGAAGATCCCGCGGCCCTCCGGGATGGTGCACACGCCGATGCGCGCCAGCGCGTCAGGGCTGGCGCCGTTGACGTGACGGCCGCCGATGTGGACGCAGCCGGCGGTCGGGGTCATCTGCCCGCTGGCGACCTTGATGGTCGTCGTCTTGCCGCCTCCGTTGGGGCCGAGCAGCGCCATGACCGTGCCCTCCGGGACGACGAGGTCGACGCCGTGCAGCACCTCGATGCGCCCGTACGCAGCGCGCAGCCCTCGCAGCTCCAGCGCGGGGACGCTCACGATGCCTCGGCCGTGTCGTCGGCCGAGCCGAGGTAGGCGTCGAGCACGGTCTGGTTCTGCTGGATCTCCGCTGGCGTCCCGACCGCGAGGATCGCCCCGAAGTCGAGCACATGGATCTGCTCGCACACCTTCATGACCAGCTGCACGTCGTGCTCGACGAGCAGGATCGCCATCCCCTCCCCTGCCAGCTCGAGCAGCAGGTCGGCGAAGTCCTCCGACTCTGAGTCGTCCAGGCCGGACGCCGGCTCGTCCAACAGCAGCACCTTCGGGTTGGTCGCGAGCGCCCGCCCCAGCTCAACGAGGCGGGCCAGGCCGGTGGGCATCGAGTCGACCCGTTCGTCGGCGACCCCACGGATGCCGACGCGGTCGATGAGGCGCTCGGTCTCCGCTCGCGGGTCGAGGGACCGGTCGTGCGACCACGACCGGTGGATCTCGGCCCCGGTGAGGATGTTGTCCCTGGCGCTGAGCGACCCGAAGACCTCGAGCCGCTGGAACGTGCGAGCGATGCCGCGGCGGGCTCGGTGATGGGCCTTGAGCCGCGAGATGTCCGTGCCGTCGAGGATGATCTTGCCGCTGACGGTCTCCTGCAGGCCGGTGATCACGTTGAAGGTCGTCGTCTTGCCCGCGCCGTTCGGGCCGATGAGGCCGGTCACCATGCCCGCGTCGACATCGAGGTCGACGTCGCGCACGGCGGCGTGGCCGCCGAACCGCACGTTCGCTCCTCGTACCTCCAGCAACGACATCGGATGCTGACCCTCCGGCCTGACGGTGTGTCAGGGAGATGATCGCAGGTCCGGCGGTGAGCCGCCCCTCGAGTCGAGCAGCCGATCGGTCTGGACCCGGCGCTCGTGGATGTCGCGAACAAGCCAGAAGCGGAGGAAGCCGGCCAGCGCGGCCCGAACGTAGACGGCGGCGCCAGCGACGACGACCGCTACCCCGAGCACGGCCAGCACGAGCGCGTCGCGCTGCTCGAGGGGGTTGGTGGTCCCATGGGAGAGCGCGTACGCGAGCGCGGTGGCGGCGATGCCGGCCATCATCGTGAAGAGCCCGGCTCGGGCGAGCAGCCGGTCTCGTCCGGTGGAGGGGTCCTTGATGTCGAGCGCGGCGATCTCGCTTCTGAACTGCTCGGCGCGCTCTGGTTCTTCGTGCATGGGGGCTCCGTGGTGGCGGGTCAGTGGGTAGCGCCGAGGTAGGCGTCGAACAGCTCGTCCTCGACGACAGCGGGATTGCCGATCGTCGTGATCCGGCCGTGGGTGAGGATGGCGGCATGGCTGGCGACGCCGAGGACCGTGCGGGCGAACTGCTCGACGACGACCACGGTCACGCCCGCCCGGGCGATGGACGCGACCTGCGCGTACAGACCCTCGACGACGACTGGCGCCAGGCCCATCGACAGCTCGTCGAGGATGAGCAGCGCGGGATGGGTCGCGAGGCCGCGAGCGAGCGCCAGCATCTGCTGCTCCCCGCCTGACAGCGTGCCCGCCAGCTGTGACCGTCGCTGACCGAGCTGCGGGAACCGGTCGTAGGTCTCCTCCTCGATCGCCGCGAGCGCGCGCCCGCTGTGCGTCGCCATGCGCAGGTGCTCGTGCACGGTCAGGGTGGGGAAGATCCCTCGTCCCTCTGGGATCGTGCACAGCCCCGCTCGCGCGAGGTCGTCAGGGCGAGCGCCGTTCACCCGCCGACCCGCGAGCAGCACGTCGCCCGCCGTGGGTCGCAAGAGCCCGGCGACCACCGACAGCAACGTGGTCTTGCCAGCGCCGTTCGGACCGAGCACGGCGAGCACGCTGCCGCTCGGGACGACGAGGTCAACGCCGTGGAGGACCTCGATGACGCCGTAGCCGGCGCGCAAGCCCCTGAGCTCGAGCGCGGCGGGCACGGTCACGCTCGTTCCGCGGTCGTGCCGAGGTAGGCGGCGAGGACCTTCTGGTCGTGCTGGACCTCGGCCGGTGACCCGGAGGCGATGATGTGGCCGAGGTCGAGCACGTGGATCAGGTCGCAGGTGTCCATCACGAGCGGCACGTCGTGCTCGACGAGGACCACAGCCACGCCGTCGGCGGCGATGCCGCGGAGGACGACCGCGAAGGCTTCGGTCTCCGCGTCGTCTTGCCCGGACGCGGGCTCGTCGAGCAACAGCACCCGCGGTGCCGTCGCCAGCGCCCGCCCCAGCTCCACCAGTCGGGCCTGGCCGGTGGGCAGACGGTCAGCGCGCATGTCTGCAATCGCGGTCAGCCTGAGGCGGTCGAGCACGGCGTCGGTGGTCACGCGGGCGTCGACGTCGCGCCGCATCTCCGCACCGAGCCTGATGTTCTCCCGTACGGTGAGCAGCCCGAACAGCTCCAGCCGCTGGAAGGTGCGAGCGAGCCCGCGCCGAGCTCGCTTGTAGGGCGCCAGCCTGCTCACGTCGACACCGTCGAGCATGACAGCGCCCGTGGCCGGCTGGAGGCCGCAGATCACGTTGAACAGCGTTGTCTTGCCGGCGCCGTTCGGGCCGATCAGTCCGGTGATCTGACCTGGTTCGGCGTGCACGGCGACGCCGTCGAGCGCGATTCGGCCGCCAAACCCGACGGTGACGCCGCTGACTTGGAGGGCGCTCACGTCTGGCTTCCCTCGAGGCCGAGCCCGCGCGCTACGACGGCCAGCTCTGCAGCGCTGAACGGACGGTCGACGCCGGCCCATTCGAGGTCGGGGATGCGCTCTCGCGTGGACAGTTCGCGACGCCGCTGTGCGATCTGCGCGGTCGCGGGCCACACGACGAGTGCCGTCGCGACCCAGTACAGGAGACCCCACCCCGACAGGACATCGACTGCTGCCAGCAGCGCTCCCGACGCGACGGTCACGACCAACCCGACGAGCGCCACCGGTGCCGTCCCGAGCACGCGGTACTGCGCGGCAACGTCCGACACCGCCCCGTTGGGGTTGCGGCCGAGGGCGACGCCCAACGTGCCGGCGAAGACGAGGTTGAGGCTGCTGAGCCAGGGCCAAACGCCGACCGCGATGGGGAAGCCGCCGAGCGCGAGGCCGGCAAAGAGCGCGCCGGACGCCGATCCGATGCCACCGACGACAGCGAACAACAGCAACGGCAGGCTCTCGAACAGCGAGAAGGTCTGTGCGCTGACCGAACCCATGGTCCCCGCAAAGAGAGCGCCACCGACGCCGGCCATCGCTGACGAGAGCGCAAACACTGCGAGCTTCATCCGGGTCACGTCGATGCCGAGCGTGGCGCACGCCGCTGGACTGTCCTTCATCGCGAGGAGCCGGTGGCCGAAGGTCGACCTCCGGATGCCGACGACGACGAGGTACAGGAACGCGAACGCGACCGCGAGCGTGACGAGCTGCGCCCGCCGGCTCTCCCCCACCCCCGGCACGTCGATGGGGTCCACCGGCAGCGTGCCGAACTCGAACAGCTTGATGGTCCAGGGGCCGAGGTCGAAGTTCGGGAGGTTGAACACCCAACGGTCGAGGAACACCGCGAAGGCGGCGGTGGCCAGGGCGAGGTAGATCCCGGAGAGCCGGAGCGCAGGCAGGGCGATGAGCGCGCCGATCGCGCCGCACGCGACCCCGACCACTCCCAGCATGAGCGGGTCACCGCCCTGGCCGTGGTGAGCCATGAGGACGGCGCCGATGCCGGCGAAGCTCATCTGGCAGAGCGAGATCTGACCCGCGAACCCGGCGAGGGGCACGAGCGACAGCGCGATGAGCGCAAGTCCGAAGATCTTCGCCGTCCGCAGCGCGTCCGCCTCGGTGAGCAGCCCGGCCAGCACCCCGGCCGTCGTGACGATGCCGGCAGCGACGAGTAGCGACCCGCGCCAGCTCGGTCGGGGGATGTCCTCGCGCGACGCGGCCGTTGCGCGAGTCCGCAGGGTCGGCGGCGGGATGACGAGGAGCACCACGAAGAGGATGACGACGGGAAGCGCGAAGCGGAACGTCGAGAAGTAGGCGTTGCCCGTCGGGACGTAGCCGATGGCGTAGGAGTCGGCAAGCCCGAGCACCACGGCCCCGGCAAAGGTCAGCGGGAGGCTTCGCAACCTGCCGATCATCGCTGCCGCGTACGCGTTCACGATCAGCAGGGTGAGGTTCGTGTGCGACAGCGACGACAGCGGCGCGATGAGGATGCCCGCGAGTGCCGCGAGGGAGCAGCCGATCGACCAGGCCAGCAGCGCGGAGCGGTCGGGACGTGCGCCGTGGAGCATCGCAAGTGGCCGGCTGTCGACCGATGCCCGCATGTCCAGCCCCGCTCGCGTGCGGTGCAGGAGCAGGCGCAGCCCTGCTGCAGTGAGTCCGGCGAGCACGAAGGCGCTCGCCTGGTGCCAGCTGACGTTCACGTCGAAGATCCGCACGCGATGGCCGGGGAAGAGGAGCCTGGTGGAGTGCGGCTCCTGCGGGCTCCACACGTACAACCCGAGCCCCAGCAGCGCGGCCAGGAGGCTCAGCGACACGACGAGCCGAACCGTCTCCGGAGCGTCGGTCAGGCCTCGCATGATGCCGTGCTCGATGGCGACGCCGAGTGCCGGCGCGAGGAGGGCGAGCACGACGAGCAGCGACAGCCACACCGGCCAGCCCCAGTCCACCTGGAGCTGCCAGTAGGCGAACGCGCCGAGCATGCCGATCGCGCCGTGGGCGAAGTTGAAGATGCCGGTCGTCGTGTAGGTGAGCACGAGGCCGCTCGCCGCGAGGGCGAAGATCGCGGCCGTGCACAGGCCGATGACCGTCAGGCTGAGCAGCTCGCTCACTCAACTGGCTTCGGGACGCCGTAATCGCCCTTCAGCTCGGTGACGTTGGCCGGGTCGCAGTTGAAGACGCCATCAGTCGGGTCGGTGGCTTCCTGCTCGTAGTGGAAGCCTTCGGCGGCGACGCTGAGGAAGAGAAAGCACTGCCCTGCGTCGCTGTTGCCTGGCGTCTGCTCAGAGTGCAGGCCGCCTCCGGTCCAGGGCTTGAGCGCGGCGGCTTCCTCGAGCAGACATTCGCGGGTGAGGTCGCTGCCGCAGGCCGTCGCTGCCGTCGCGAACATGAGCCAGGACGAGATGCTCTGCGCGCCGAGCAGTGCCTTCTTCCCGCCCGGGTTGTAGTCGTCCATGAGCTGGAGGTAGTCGGCCGTAGCCTGGTTGTCGTCAGCCAGCTCGAAGGGGTGGAAGGCGCTCCGGATGAGGGTGTTGCCGGCGACGGCTCCGCCCTCCACCGCGAACTTCTCGTCGTAGAAGTTGGGCGCCGTGGTGATGACGTCGGGGTACCACCCCTCGGTGTCCATGGCCTTCGCGAGCGCAGTGAGGGTCTCCGGCTGGCCGATGAAATCGAGGACCTTCACATCCTTGTCGCGCATCTCCCGGACGAAGTTCTGCCAGCCCGTCTCACCCTGGGGTGCGTAGTCGGCCCGGTAGACCTCGGTGAACCCGGCCGCGGTCGCGGCCTCCACGGACTGGTCGCGCACGAGCAGCACCGCCGGGAGGTTCGACGCCATCACCGCGTAGCCACCGACCGCGTCGGGATAGAGCGCGGCGATCCGCCGGTAGTGCCCCGATGCCATCGAGTAGATCGGGTTCGGCAGCGGCTGCACCTGCAGGCCGGCGACGCGGCCGCGCGCGGACACCACGTAGCCGGCGATGTTGGCCAGCCCGCAGCCGACACGGAGGTCCTTCGGGTCCTCGTCGAAGACGGCGCCACCGCCCACGAGCGCGAACTCCGACTCGCAAGCCTCGATGATGCGCGCCTCGTACTCGAACAGCTTGACGTCAAGGTCATCGAGGACCAGCTCGCGGCCGAGGATGCCGCCGTGCTCATTGCACCACTTGGTGAACGCGACCGCGGCGTCGTACATCTCCTTGTTCAAGCCCTGCGCACCAGCGAACCCCTTGTCGGTCATGGTGCCGAGACGGATCTGCGTGTCGGTGACACCGGTCGCGGTGGCTCCGCGGGCGTCACCGTTCTGGCACACCGACTTCAGGTCGCCGAAGTTCCCGATGTCGAGCCCACCCGATTCGCTGGTGGTCGACGTCGTCTCCTCGCCCGTGCCGGTCTCCTCGTCACTCGAGCGTGAGCAGCTGCTCGCCACGAGGGCGAGGAACACGAGGATGGATGCGATGGAACGAGTGCGGTGCACGCTGTTGTCCCCTCGGGAGTGCGTAGTGGTGTCGTGTGGGCGGCGGTGTGTGGCCGCGGACCTTACCCGGGCTCAGGCGTCCACCGGTTCGGCCGCGAGGGTCGCGCCGAGACGCACCAGCGACTGCGTCGCGCCGCCGAGGGTGAGCTCGAGCGTCTTGGCCCACCGGAAGTACCGGTGGATCGGGTAGTCGACATCGACGCCGATGCCGCCGTGCAGATGCTGGGCGGCGTGCACGACGCGCTGCCCGCCATCGGCGGCCCAGAACTTCGCCACTGCGAGCTCCTTGTGCGCGGGTAGTCCCTCAGCCAGTCGCCACGCCGCCTGCAGCGTGGTCAGGCGGATCGCCTCGGTGTCGATGTACGCGTCGGCGATGCGCTGGGCGACCGCCTGGAACGTGCCGAGCTTGGTGCCGAACTGCTCGCGCTCGGAGACGTAGGCAGCCGTGATGCGCAGCGCCTCCTCGCACACGCCGACCTGGGTCGCGCAGAGCGCGGCGGTCGCGTGGTCGACGATCCATCGCACGGCCTCGTCCCCTGCCGCCGGGTCGCCGACCACGTCAGCGCGGCTGATCGCGACACCGTCGAGGCGCATGCGCCACTGCGGCTCACCGCTGACGGCTACCTCGCGGACGAGCGAGACGCCCGGCGCGCTCGGATCGACGATGAACACGCCAGTGCCACGATCGCCGGTGCGGGCCGGGACGAGGATGGCGGCTGCCAGCCCTGCGGCCGGCACGAGGTGCTTCTCGCCGTCGAGCCGCCAGCCGTCGCCGTCCTCCGCGGCCGTCGTGGTCGGGAGGCCGAGCCCGGAGCTGTCGCCGCGCTCCTGCAGCGCCGCGGACAGCACCATGCTCCCGTCGATCACCCCCGGCAGGAGCCGAGCCTGCTGCTCCTCGGTGCCGAAGCGGGCGATGGGCATCGCGCCCAGCACGACCGTGGGCAGGTACGGGACGGGAGCGACGGAGCGACCGACTGCCTCCGCGACGAAGCAGGCCTCGAGGATGCCGTAGCCACCACCACCGTGGGCCTCTGGCAGGCAGAGACCGAGGAGGTCGGCGTGTGCGAGCTCGCGCCAGGTGTCCATCGCGAACCACACCGGGTCGGCCTCGACCTGGCGGAGCCGCTCGGGTGCAAGGCGCTCACTAAGGATCTTGTGGGCGAGGTCGGCGATCGCGACCTGCTCCTCGTTCGGCGTGAAGTCCATCCGCGCTCCTAGTGCCTGGGGACTCGGGGCAGGCCGAGGCCGAAGAGGGCGATGAGGTCGCGCTGCACCTCGTTGACGCCGCCGCCAAACGTGAGGATCAGCGTGCCCTGGAACCCGCGCTCGAGCTTGCCGGCCAGGACCGCGCCGGGCGAGCCCCGTTGCAGGTAGGCGTCCGGCCCGATGACCTCCATCAGCAGCCGGTAGGCCTCGGTGTAGAACTCCGTGGCGAAGACCTTCGTCGCGCTGGAGTCGGCGGGGTTCGCTCCACCCGCGGCCGCGACCTTCCAGTTGATGAGCTTCACGAACTCGAGCCGCGCGTGGACGCGGGCGAGGTTGACCTGCACCCACTCCTGGTCGATCACCCGGCGCCCGTCCGCCAGCTTCGTCTGCTGCGCCCAGGTGCGGACGTCCTCGTAGCTGCGCTCGACCATCCCCGGAGGGCCGAGCGACATGCGTTCGTAGTTCAGCTGGTTGACGATGAGATCCCACCCGCGGTTCACATCAGCCACGACCGCGCTCTCTGGCACGCGCACATCGTCGTAGTAGGTGTTGAACGTGCTGGCGTTCACCATGGTGCTGATCTTGGTGAAGGAGAACCCGGGGTCGGTGGTCGGCACGAGGAAGATCGTGATGCCCTTGTGCTTCGGCACGTCAGGGTCGGTTCGGGCCGCGAGCCAGATGTAGTCGGCGTAGCTGGCGAGCGACGTGTAGATCTTCTGACCGTTGATCACCCACTCGTCGCCGTCCTTGACGGCGCGCGTGGTGAGCGATGCGAGGTCGGTGCCGGCGCCCGGCTCGGTGTAGCCGATCGAGAAGTGCAGCTCGCCGCGCAGGATCGCGGGCAGGAACTTCTGCTTCTGCTCCTCGGAGCCGAACTCCATGATCGTCTTGCCGACCGTGTTGATCGACAGGAACGGGATCGGTGCGCCGGCCCGCCACGCCTCGTCGAAGAAGATGAACTGCTCGACGTCGGAACGACCCTGGCCGCCGTACTCGACGGGCCAGCCGATGCCGAGCCACCCGTCCGCGCCCATCTTCCTGACGGCGGCGAGGCAGTGGCGCCCGCCGGTCTCGCCGGCCGCGCACTCCTCCTGCACCTCGGGCGTCATGAGGTCGACGAAGTAGGCCCGCACCTCACGGCGGAGGGCGTCCTGCTCGGGCGTGTAGGCGATGTACATCGACGTCCTTGACGGTCCGGCGTAACTGGAACGTGTTCTCGTTCTCGATTCTGACCCATCGTCAGGTCCGTGTCGACCGGGGCAGGACCCCCTGGTAGGAGCCCTGAACAAAGCACCTGATACGGTGTCAGATCGCACGTGGGTGTCGTTCGCACGCTCGTGCCCGCCACCCCGGGGGAGGTGCCGTTCGTGCAAGTGAAAGGTCGCGTGCGCTCTGCTCGCCCGGTCGCCCTCGTCCTCGTCTGCCTCCTGCTGGCCACCGCGTGCGGCGCCCGCCTCAGCGACGACCAACGGGCCATCGCGACAGCCGCGGACGGTGGCGCGGGCGGTGACCAGGCGCTCGCTCCCGGCGATGCCACGGGCGACACGACGGTCGACGGCGCGCCCGTCGACCCC
>CAYSAC010000026.1:0-23581 GCA_964428815.1 uncultured Acidimicrobiaceae bacterium
CGAACGCTGTCTTGGCGGCGTTGTCGTACACCGACAGCCAGCGAACGTCCTGGAGCGAGTTGGGCCCGTAGCAGGCCTTGTTCGCACCAGCGGGCTCGTTCTCACCGCTGACGAACACCGGAGTCATGTCCAGGCGGGTCCAGAAGCCAGGCGCCACGGTCGGATCGGCATCGCCGAAGTCCGTGTACTGGCCCCCGGTCACCAGCGTGTTGGCCTGCTGGAAAGCGCCCTGCGGGATGGCAGCGGTGCCACCGAAGGCGACGACGAAGCCGGGGTTGCCGTCACAGTCGTCACCGGTGTTGCTGTCACACCACTCTTCGCTCGCCGGGAAGATGCTCGCCAGGAACGTCGCCACCGAGCTCGGCAGAGTGCCGGTGTTGGTCTGCGTCAGCAGGATCGGCACCGCATCGTTGCCCGGATGGCCGCCGGCCTCGAACGCCTCGTTGCCGTTCGTGGGAGCCGACGCCCGGAAGGGCGAGTGCGGGTCATCGTTGTAGCCGTGTGCCACTGCCGACCAGGGACCGGCGCCGAGGGCGTCGGGCCAGCCGGTGCCAGCATCGCCCTGACCGCCGGAGGAGGCCAGGCTGAAGATGCTGCGCTCAGCGTCGGCGTCGGTCTGCGCCCACCAGCCACCGAGCCGCTGCGCGATCTCCACGGAGGTCGCGTAGCGGTCGACACCAGCCACCCGGAAGGTGTTGCTTGCAGGAACGCCGGCCAGCGTGCCCGCCTGGGCCAGCGTCGCATCGGAGATGCGGGCCGTGCCGCCGATGGCGACCACGTTGTCGTAGTTCTGGGTCTGCAGCGCGCTCTGCGTGAAGTTGGGAAGACCGGAGTCGTTGGTCAGCAGAACCGGCGCGCCCGAGAAGGCTGACGCCCAGCTGACGGCCAGTGGGTCGGCTCCGGTGATGCCGTCGGCAATGAACACGGTGCGGTTGAGCACCTGGCAGGTGTTGTTGGCCTGCCGGAGCTCGACGGCCCCGATGCCGTATTCCACCATGTCGGCGCTGTCGCGCGAATCGGAGTCGTCACAGGTGCCGTTCGTCGAGTCGCTGCCGCCGTCCTCGTCCTCGTTGTTGATCGCGAACGCGATCTGACGGGCCGTGTCGTTGCGGTCGAGCCCACCGAGGCGGTAGACGTCGTAGCCGATCGCCTGGAGCTCGCCCTCGACGCCGGTCGGGACGGCAGAGGTGCCGCCGACGATGATCGCGGCCTCGTCGCCCTCATCGTTGCCGACGCAGGTCTCGTCCCACGCGTACCGCGCGGCCTGAGCGGCCGTCGGCGAGAGGCCCGTCGCGCCCTCACGGGTGGAGCGGGTGATGACGATCGGCGCGTCCTCGGTGTCGATCGTGTTGACGTCGCCGTCGTTCAGGCTGCGAGCCGTGACGCGGTCGCCGTTGTCACCAGCCTCGGAGAGCGCGGCGGCGGTCAGCGAGTCCGGGAACTTGTCGCCGGCGGTCACGAGGATCGCGCAAGAGTCGCCGTTCGCACCCCAGAACGAGGCGTTGCCGAGATCGCTGTCGTTGTCGTTGCCGTTGGTGCGGTCAGAGTTCGTGAACGGGTAGTCGCCGCCGCCTTCGTCGGTGCCCCCGGTGGTCTGGCTCAGAACTGTGGCGAAGTTGGTCTGGTAGCGGTCGACGCCCATGTACCGGATGCCGTTCGCCAAGCCGTCGAGGCTGGGGTTGACACCAGGTGCAGCGGGCCACTGGGAGGGATCGTGGCCATCGGGGTTGTCGTTTGCCAACGCGCCCCCGGCCAGGGGAAGGAGGAGAGCCGTGCTCGCTACGAGCGCAGCGAGCGCCCTGCGAGACGACTTCCATCGCCCATATGTCATCTGTTCTCCTTGGTTCAAGTTCTGGGATCTCGCCCGTAGCTCGGTGAGCCGGGTGGCACGCTACCCCACGATCCACCCGGGAGGGTGAAATTCGCCGGACACGACCGGTTTGCGGTCGACATCAGGTTCAACCGCGTGCAGACGCAGAACGTGACACCGGGACAGGCAAGAAACCGATCGACGGGCTGGTCAGCGGTTCGGCGCGAGCTCGATCGTCATCTCGAGGCCTTCATCGCCGGAGACGAGGTCTGCGGACGCGCCTCCATCGGATGATCCTCCGACAGCCTCCCAGCGGCCCTGGAAGGCGCCGTCGGCCTGGCGCCTCATCGAGATCTGGATGATCGCGCCCTCGGTCTCCTCGGCCGGCGTGAACGTGCAGCGGATGCTACTGAAGTCAGCGTCGCGCCAGACGCAGGTGAGGTCTCCCACGACCACTCGCTCGTCCACCCACATGCGAGCTCGGCCGTCGAGAGTCGTTCGTTCCTCGTCGTCGGTGCCCGCCTGCATGTCCTCGCCGACCACCATCGAGGACTCGCTGGGGTCGGCGGCATCGGCGCGCCCATCATCGTCGCCGGAGCTGTCCGATTCGTCCTTCTTGTCCTTGGGCTCGGGCGCCGGTAGACCGCCCGCCTCTGGCGCGGCGGTCGGGTCGTCGGGGTCGTCGGAAGGTCCCACGTCCGGCCCGTCTGACTCGATCGCGGCGTCGTCGAGCACGGCCGAGACGATCGGCGCCATTGCGACCGGAAGCGCGTCGACGATCGATGGACCGGCCGACGCGGCCGCGGTGTCGGCGTGCTCGATCACGATGGCTGTCGTCGTCGGCGTGGTGTCGAGTGCGGTTGACGACTCTGTCTCCACGACGGCGGCTGATGCGTCGGGCGCGAGGCGGTCCGGCTGAAGCTGGCCGACCGCCGCCGGCGCGATGACTGGCAGCGCGGCAGCAGCCACGAGCCCGATGGTCTTCATCGCGACGCTCACTCGCTCTGGTTGAGCGGCGACCTGCGCCAGCTCGAAGACGACCGGGTTCGACAACAGGTTCGGCGCCGAGAGGAGGGGCGAGGCGATGGGACCGGTCTGGGCGACCTGCGCGCCGTTGAGCGCGGTGCCTTCAGCTCCTGGGGCCGGCACCGGCAGTACACGCGTGATTCGGCGCACCGGTGCGATGAGCCAGATGACCGCAGCGCCTGGCGCCTGCAGCACCCGGCGGAGCGCTCGGCGGGCCCGGCCATAGCGGATGCGGGCGTTCTCCTCGCTCGTGCCGATCCGGTCGGCGACGTCGGCGAACGGCAGATCGCTGAACACGCGAAGCGCCAGAGCCTCGCGATAGCTAGGTGACAACGCATCCAGCGCTCGCCGGACGCGGTCGACCTCGGGCACCGAGTCGTGGGGCCCTGGGCTCGTGCTGAGCTCTTCGCCGTCCACCTGCGCCAAGAGCAGACGCTCCTTGGTGCGACGGTTGCCTTCGTCGGCGCAGACGTTCGCGCAGATGCGATGGAGCCAAGCCTGCAGCCGGAACTCGCCCTCGAAGCGGGGGAGCGCACGAAAGGCGCGCACGAAGGTCTCCTGGACGGCGTCCTCTGCAGCGTGATGATCGCCCAAGCGTCGCAGCGCGTGGTTGTGGAGCGCGGGGTACGCGAGGCGCGCGATCTCTGAAAAGGCGCGCTCGTCGCCGGCCTGGTGGGCCTCAACCAGCTGGCGCGCATCGAGCTCAGTGATCGCCACCGGTCAACCCCTCCGAGCGATCACGCTCATCCGACTCATGCTTCGTCTCCGCCGCCCGCCGCGCCCCCCACCGAGGCACGGGTGGCACTCTACTCAGAACGCACCCCAGAGGAACCTCCACCTGCACATTCTTGGCCGAGGATGCGGTGGTAGACGGCGATGGTCG
Organism: uncultured Acidimicrobiaceae bacterium; assembly: GCA_964428815.1. Classification (GTDB taxonomy): domain Bacteria; phylum Actinomycetota; class Acidimicrobiia; order Acidimicrobiales; family CAYSAC01; genus CAYSAC01. The sequence continues at coordinate 3,720 of CAYSAC010000026.1, forward strand.
CGGTTCCCACTAATCGCGGGTGCAATCCCGACACGACTTCTGGGCCCGCGTTGCCGAGGTCCGGATCCACGTCGCGGAGTGCCCTCGCGAGGGCGGTCACGTCTCCAGCCGGCACGAGCACGCCCGTGACGCCGTCTCGGACCACTGACGTGAGACCGCCGACCGCTGACGCGACGACCGCGCGACCGGCAGCCGCGGCCTCAGCCGCGACCAGCCCGAAGCCCTCGCGGCGACTCGGCACCGCGACGAGACGAGCGGCCGCGTACCGGTCCGCGAGCTCGTGTGGTGCGAGCGCGCCCAAGAAGCGGACGTCGGCCCCCACCCGGATCGCGAGTGCGCGCAGCACGGCCTCTTGGGCACCCTCCCCCACCAGCTCGACCACGACCCCAGCCAAGGCGGCCGCCTCGATGAGCACATCGAAGCCCTTCTCCGGCACGAGGCGGCCGACCGCGAGGACTGGGCCGTCGGCTGGCGGTGGCGAGGGCGCGGGCACCCGGTCGAGCGCGACAGGCATCGAGACGACGCTGACATGGACGCCGGCGAGCTCCCGCGCCCAGAGCGCGAGGTCCTCGCTCGCAGTGAGCACCGCGTCCGCTCGCCGCAAGGTCCAGCGGGCGAGCGGCCGTAGGGGGCCGCGCGCGATGGCCGCGTCGGTGCCGTGAACGTGGATGACGACTGGGACGCGCGCGAGCCGCGATGCGATGACTGCGACGAGCCCGGACGGCGCCCACCAATGGGCGTGCAGCACGTCGGCGTGCCTCGCGTGGCGAGTCGCCGCGACGAGATAGGCAACGAGGAAGGGCAAGATGAGGACCGCGCCCGGTCCTGCAGCGCGACGGTGCATGGCGCCGGTGTAGGCCAGCGTCTCCCACCGGCGCGGCGCGTAGCGGAATCGCTTGATCACCACGTCGCCACGGTGATCCCGGGCCGCGAGCCCGGGCGCCGATGGGCACAGGACCGTCACCCTTGCGCCCGCAGCCGCGACCGCGACCGCGTGGTCAGCGATGAAGGGTGCGTGGTGGTCAGTGTCGTTGCGCGGAAAGCCTTGCGTGCACACCAGGACCCGTGGCGGATCGCGGACCTCTCGCGGCTCGCTCAATCCTCGACCACGTTGGTGCGGAACGATGCCCGACTCGAGCTCCAGCGCGCGCGGTCGACCGTGCCGTCGGGGCGCAGCGCGTCGGCTGCCTCCCAACCCATGGTCAGGGTGTGGTGGGTGTTGTCGGCGACGAACAGCCCTTGGCGGCCGAGCGTGAGCAGACGAGCCTGCGCGCTCACCCACGCTTCGACCGTGGCCAGATCGTCGACGTAGGACCCGCTGTAGACGGGGTAGCAGCGGCGGATTTGGCGCACGTCGGTCGCGATCAGGGGTCGGAAGTCGAGCCCGAGAGGCGTGAGGCTGTCGGCGACGAGGCGGCCGAGCTCCTCGGCCGACGCGGTCCACGTGGCGTCGCCCTCCCAGCACGGCAGCTCCGCGTAGAGCACCGTCGTACCAGCGGGATCATCGCCGGCGCGGTAGTTCTTGGCTTCGCTGAGTCGACTGGCTGGCGTGTCCAGCGACGGGAAGTAGTGCGCGTCGTACTCCGTGAACCGGTCGGTGGCAAGCACGAGGTACGCGAGGACCATCGAGCGATGTTGGAGCCGGTCGCCGGCCGAGACGACGTCAGGGGGCGCTCCTGCCAGGCGCGCGATTTGCGCCACCGGGAGGGTGGAGAGCGCCGTCGCTGCGGGCGTGACGGCGCCGTCGGCCGTGACGACCTGGACAGCGTCGTCATCGAGTCGCAGGCCAGTGATCGCCGTCCCCACGCAGACCCGGGCACCGGCCTCGGTCGCCGCCCCGGCGATCGCCTCGGAGATCTGACCGAATCCCTGTCGCGGGTAGAGGAACCGATCACCGCCGCGGGCGCCACGACGCAGCGCCTTCCTCACCACGGCCATGCCGCTGCGGGCGGACACCCGGCGATCGGCGAGCTCCGCCGAGAGCTCGTGCGGCGATGTGTCCCAGAGCTTCGTCAGGTACGGGATGTAGAAGGTACGTGCGATCGTCGGTCCGAGCCGCGCCGAGATGACGTCCGCCGCGGTCACCCCGTCGGATCGGCGAAGCGGGGCTGCCAAGGTGTCAACCGCGATCCGCGCCAGCGTGGCGCGCGGCATGTTGCGCGAGACATCAGTGAAGCGCAGGGGAAATGCCAGCCACTCGCCCTGGAATGAGATGCGGCCGTGGCGCGATCTCGTCTGGAGGTCGTCGCCGAGCAGGCCGTCGAGCGTTGCACGCAAGCGGGGGGCGATGACCGGGTGGAGGCGGTGGCTCCCGAAGTCGACGCGCATGCCGGCGACCTCGAAGCTCCCCGCCATCCCCCCGACTGCCGGCGCCCGTTCGAGCACGACGACCGACCGGCCACCTCGAGCTGCCCTGAGAGCGGCCATCAGCCCTGCTGGCCCTGCGCCGAGGACAACGACATCGGTGCGCGTGGCCGTCATCGCCACGGCTTCACGGGCCTCACGTCAGCTCGTGCACGAGTCGCTCGAGCGACGCCTCGTGGTGTGGGAGCAGTGGTAGCCCCGCCAACCGCAGCGCGACGTTGTCGAGGACTGAGTTCATCGGGCGCGGCGCGGGACGGGGCGGGTCGAGCTCCGCGGTGCTGATGGCGCGCACGCGTCCAGGATCGTGCCCAGCGGCGGCGAACACGGCGCGGGCGAACCCGAACCAGGTCGTGACTCCCTGGTTGGTCACGTGGAAGAGACCGGGGCGGCGCTCGGCGGCCAGCCGGCGGAGCATGGGGACGAGGTCGGCCACGATCGTGGGATGCCCGCGCTGGTCGTCCACGAACGCCGGGTCGGTGCCCTCGTCGGCCAGGCGCAGGAGCGTGCGCACCATGTTGCTGCCGTGGCGACCGCACACCCACGAGGTGCGCACGATGGTCGCGTCGCCTCCCCCGACCTGGGCCAGCTCCTGCTCGCCGGCCCACTTCGAGCGGCCATACACCGACAGCGGGTTGGGCCGGTCCCACTCGTCGTAGGGCGTCTCCTTCGTGCCGTCGAACACGTAGTCGGTCGAGAGGTGCACGAGGTGGGCGTCGACGCGGCGCGCTGCTTCCGCGACGTTGCGGACGCCGAGCGCGTTCACCGCGTGGGCACGCGCGGGGTCGGCTTCGCACGCGTCGACCGCGGTCCACGACGCGGCGTGCACCACCGCAGCCGGTCGCGTCGTCGTGATGGCTTGGAGCACCGCGTCGCGGTCGCTCACGTCGAGCTCGCTGCGGCCGCAGGCGATGACCTCGTCGCCGGCCCGCTCGCACAGCTCGGCCAGCTCGCGCCCGACCTGCCCGGCCGCGCCGGTGATGAGGATGCGCATCAGCCGCTCCCCCCTCGCGTTCTTGCGGCAGTTGTCGACGAAGACCGTCGGCGGGTTCTAAGCATCGTCGCAACAGCTGCGCGAACGAGTGGTTGGGGGCATGGGATGGTCGATTCGGGCGTGTGGTGCCCCCAACCTCGCGTGGCGTCGAGGTTGGGGGCACCAGCCATCCGATTTCGGACGGTCCCTGCCCCGAACCTCCGGCGCTGGCGCTGTCGACCAGCCCAGGCACGGTGTCCTTCGCTTGTCGCGGGTGTGGTGTCCTGCGCAAGGCAACGCCACGATGTGGGCGCCCGCCGAAGGCGCGCAGCGCTGGGGCGTTGCGCCCACCGATTGAATCCGCCGTCGATAGCTGCCGCAAGAACGCGTCTCCACTAGCGCGCAGCCGGCTGCTTGAGCGGGCGCCACCACCACTCGTTGGCCCGGTACCAGTCCACCGTGGCCCCGAGCGCCTCGTCGAAGCTGCGCTGCCGCTCCCACCCGAGCGCGGTGATCTTGGCGATGTCGACCGAGTAGCGGCGGTCGTGGCCGAGACGGTCCTCGACGTAGTCGACCATCTCCTCGCTGGCGCCGAGCAGCGCGAGCAGCTTGTCGACCAGCACGCGGTTCGACGTCTCGTTGCCTGCGCCGATGTTGTAGATCTCGCCCGCCGTCCCGTGGCGCAGCACGAGGTCGACGCCCGCGCAGTGGTCGTCGACGAACAACCAGTCGCGCTCGTTCAACCCGTCGCCGTAGAGCGGCACCTTCTTGCCCTCGAGGACGTTGGTGGCGAACAGCGGGATCACCTTCTCCGGGAACTGGTAGGGCCCGAAGTTGTTGGTGCAACGCGTCACTGTCACCGGCAGCCCAAAGGTGTGGTGGTAGGAGAGCGCGATGAGGTCGCTCCCGGCCTTTGACGCCGAGTACGGGGAGCGGGGTTCGAGCGGGTCGGTCTCCTTCGACGAGCCCTCGACCACCGACCCGTAGACCTCGTCGGTGCCGATGTGCACGACGCGCGGCACCTCGAGCCTGCGAGCTGTGTCCATCACCACGTTGGTGCCGAAGCAATTCGTGTTGATGAAGTCGTCGGGACCGGCGATCGAGCGGTCGACGTGGCTCTCGGCCGCGAAGTGCACCACCGCGTCGTGGCCCGCCATCGCATCCTCGAGGGTGCCCGGATCGCAGATGTTGCCCTTGACGAACCGGTACCTGGGGTCGTCGTCGACATCGCGCAGCGTCGAGAGGCTGCCGGCGTAGGTCAGGGCGTCGTAGACGGTCACCTCGTCGTCGGTGTTGGCGAAGATCCACCTGACGAAGTTGGAACCGATGAACCCGGCCCCGCCGGTCACAAAGAGCTTCATCGCCGCCTCACGATCGCCGAGGCTATCGACCTCTTCGTCGGCGACCGATCAACGCAAGCAGCAAGGGCTATACTTGCGCTAACCGCGGCTCCCGGCGGGCTGGAGCGCTGCTCCGGAACCTGGCGACGCATCTGATGCAAACCGAGGTTCACGATGAGTCACACACCTGCTGTCGACGATGACCCGGCACGGCCTGCGAGCGCGGAGATCGATCCCCCCGATTTCAATGTGGTGGTGACAGAGGACGCTGGGCAGACCGTTGCCCACGTGAGCGGTGAGATCGACATCGCGACATGCGAACGCCTTCGTGACGCGATCGAGCCGCACCTGGGCCCTGGACAGCGGATAGTTCTCGACCTCTCGGGCGTGACCTTCATGGACTCGTCATGCCTGAGCGTGCTCGTGCAGGCACGCGGGACCTTGAGCGCCGACGGAGGTTCGCTGATCCTGCGGAACCCGTCCGACGCGGCACGACGCGTGCTCTCGCTGTCAGGCATCGACAAGCTGTTCGACTCCGAGAGCGGTGAATGATCGGCGCCGCGACGGCCGCGTAGTCAGGCGCGATCTGCTGCGCGACAGCCACCGTTCATCTCTGTTTGGCGAGGGGCTACTTCGTGGGAGAGGTCGAGTGCCACAGGATGCTCCGTTCGACCTCGCCAAGCGTCGCGCTCAGCTGATCTCCGCTGAAGAGGTGGTGCAGCTTCTCCGCACCGACGAAGGCCGACAGCGAGTACCTGGCGAGCACCTTGGCCTGAGCGGTGTCGCTGACGAGGCTCCCGATGAGCTCCTCCATGTACGCGAGGCGGGCCAGGTCGACCCGAGACTGCGCCGCCGCGACGGCCTCATCCGTGTTGGACCACGCCCGGATCGCGGACTCGGCCTCGTGGGGCACGCCCAGCGCGAGCCGGATGACCAGCCTCAGACGCTCCTCAGGCTCCGCTTCGAGTCGCGCTAGCTCGATGTAGCGGGCGGTTTCCTCCTCCTCCCAACGCCGCAGGAAGTCGTCGACGAACACATGCCAGCCGCCGCCGAAGTGGTGATAGAAGGAGCCGCTCGTGACGCCGAGCGAGGTGCTCAGCGCTGCGATCGTCACGCCCTTGAACCCGCGCGCTGCGAGCAGCTTCATCGTCGCCTCGTAGTACGCCCTCGGCGTCGTGACCGTCACGTGTCCCCTGACTTGGGGTTGCGCTCGTCAGAACATAACATAACCTAACTTGTGTTATGGACCTAGAGGCACCTTCGGAACGAGGACAGTCTGTCCTGGTCGTGGACGACGATGAAGACGTTCGCCACGTCGTCTGTGTCGTGCTCGAGCGAGAAGGGTTCACGGTCATCGAAGCCGGCGACGGAGCCGCCGCCCTTCGCACCGTCACCGAGGGGGACGTCGACATCGTGGTGCTCGACCTCCACCTGCCTGACATGCCCGGCCTGGACCTGCTCCGCGAGCTGCGCGACCGCATGCCCACCGTGTCGGTGATCGTCCTGACGGGTGCCGGCCGAGAGGAAGATCGAGTGCGCGGCCTGCTCAGCGGCGCCGACGACTACATGGTCAAGCCGTTCCCAACGCGCGAGCTCGCCGCACGCGTGAACGCCGCGGCACGCCGACACCGCCATCCCGCGAGCCAGGCGATCTCGCACGGAGACCTCCGCATCGACCCAGCCGCTCGCCTGGTCAGCCGCGGCACCGAGGTCATCGAGCTCACGAGGCGCGAGTTCGACCTCCTGCACCTCCTCGGGTCGAACCCCCGCCGGACGTTCACCCGCGATCAGCTCTTGCGAGCAGCTTGGGGATCATCGGCCACATGGCAGAGCGCGGCGACGGTGACCGAGCACGTTCGGCGGCTTCGGGCCAAGGTCGAACGCGACCCGAGACAACCGGAGCACATCATCACCGTGCGGGGCATCGGCTACCGATTCGAGCCCGGCATCACGACCGCCGAGCCCGTCGCTCCGCCGGCGTCGGCAGGGGCGCAGGCGTCGCTGGACGCAAGCGTGGTCCTCGTCGGCAGGAGCATCGTGTACGCAAGCCCTTCGGCGCTCACGCTCCTTGGCGCGTCGTCAGAAGGTGAGATCGTCGGCCACGACGTCTTCGAGTTCGTCGCGGAGCAGTCGGTGGCCGCCACCTCCGCACGCCACGAGAGCGCCAAAGCAGGCCGCTGGCCGCGTCCTGAGCTGATCACGATCCTCCTGCGCAGCGGCGAGGAGGTCCTCGTGGAGCTGGCGTCGACATCGGTCGTCTGGGAGGGCGAACCCGCCAGCCAGATCACGATGTGGGAGCTCGCGGGCGACACGGCTCGCCTGCGGGAGCTCGCCACCGGCGTGCGCACCGACGTGCCCGACGCCGTCATCATCACCGACGCTGACTACCGCATCCAGAGCGTGAACCCTGCAGCCGAAGAGCTGTACGGATGGCTGGAGGACGACCTGCTCGGTCGCTTCGTCAACGACGTCATCCCGTGGGCAGGGGACGAACGCGACCTCGAACGCGCCCGCCAGACGCTCGAGGCCGACGGACGCTGGCACGGCGAAGCGATCCAGCGCCGGCGAGATGGTCGCGTGCTGCAGACGCTCGCATCCACCACCGTGCTGCGCGACGGCACGGGGCGCGCCGTGGGCGTCATCAGCGTCAACCGGCCCTTCCCACGAGGCACGGCCGCAACGTCCAGCCGCCGCGACCCGGAACACGAGTACCGCATCCAGCAAGCCCTCGACCGGGACGAATTCGTCGTCCACTTCCAGCCCGTCGTCCGCCTCGACGATGCAAGCCACATCGGCATGGAGGCGCTCGTTCGCTGGCAACATCCAGAGCGAGGGCTGCTGCTGCCCGGCTCGTTCCTCGACGCCGCCGAAGCAACCGACATGATCGTCCAGCTCGAACAGGTCGTGATCGAGAAGGCATGCCGACAAGCTGCGAGCTGGCACGATGCCGGTCGCGATCTCTACGTCGCCGTGAACGTGTCGGGCCGCCAGCTGGCTGACGAGGACCTGCCCCAACGCCTTGAGCGGGCGATGGCCGACGCCTCGATCGCGCCCGGCCAGCTCTGGCTCGAGGTCACCGAGACATCGCTCGTGCAGGACCTCGACAAGGCATCCGAGCTCCTCCAGCGCATCGACGCGCTCGGCGTGCGCATCTCGATCGACGACTTCGGAACGGGGTGGGCCAGCCTCACCTACTTGCAGACGTTCCCGGTGCACGCCCTCAAGATCGACCGGACGTTCGTGCAAGAGCTCGGCCGCACGTCACGTGGGAGCACCATCGTCGCTTCGATCATCTCGCTCGGACACGAGCTCGGCCTCGCCGTCGTGGCAGAAGGCATCGAGACCGCTGGCCAGCGCACTCGCCTCCAGGACCTCGGATGCGATCTGGGGCAGGGCTACCTCTTCGGCCGGCCCATGGCGGCCGACCAGCTCGGCCTGCAACAACGCAGCTGACCGCTCAGGCGGTCGCGAGCGGACCGGCCCTGGTCCCGGCGCGCGCGTCGAGCGCGGGCTCACGCCACATCGCCAGGCCGAGCGTCATGAAGGCGGCGAGCGTCACCAGCGCGGGGATCGGCGCGTACTCGTTGGCGTCCTTGCCCGCCGCGCTGATCGCCCACGCGATGGGCGCCCACGCCGGCCAGGTGAAGGCGAAGAGCGCGACGGGGAGCCTCGGCAGGATCCCGGCGCGAAGCATGGCGACGCCGTAGAGGACGACGATGACGCCGATGTCGACCGCGAGCACGACGAGGCCGGCATAGCTGAACGGCATCGCAGCTGGAACGGCGACGATGGTGAGCCAGAACGCGATGCGGCCGAGCAGGCCCAGCCCGCCGTGGCGAGCGCGCAGCCCTACGAGGCCGTAGAAGAACGCGGCGGTGGCCGCGAGTGCCAACGTGATGCCGATACCAGAGCCCGGCTGTTCGCTCCTCGCCGCATTGGCGGTCAGGAGCCCCACGATCATCAGCGGCGGGGCGATTATGGCGGCCAGGCCGGCTCGTCGGGTGAGAGTGGTGGACACGGCTCCTCCTCGTTTTGCTTCTTCGATGAACACGCGTGCGACGAGAGCCGCAGAGCCGAAGCGGGCCAACGCCTCCGCGTCCGCGTCCACCCGTGACCTCCCGCGAGCAACAGCGGCTCCACGCTGGCGAGGAGGTGGTCCTCGGCCTCGGCGACCACGTCGTCGATGTCCGCGAGCTTCGACGTCGAGTACCGCAGCTCGGTCAGGTAGGCAGCGATCAGGCCGGGTTCGGCCATGGATCCGCCTTCGTCCCGAGCACCCCTTGCACCGCAAGCGCGAACGCCTGCCAGTCCCGGCGCTTCTCCCTGACCGTGCCCTTGCCGTGCGACGTCAGCTCGTACACCCGTCGGCGACGGCCGCCGACTTCGTCCCAGGTCGACGCCAGCAACCCGGCGCGCTCGAGGCGGTGCAGCGCGGGGTAGATCCTGCCCTCTGGCAGGTCGAGCGCGTCGGCGGTGCGGCGCCGCAGCTCTTCGATCACGGCATAGCCATGGCGCGGGCCGTCTTCCACCACCGCCTGGCCCCTCTGTGTCACACCCCGGTGGGAGACTGCCGGTCATGGCCTTCGGTCAGCAGTCGGGTCTGCCAGCATCGGCGAGCCAGGTGCGAGAGCTGCTCGCGCTGGTCCAGGACGCCGGGCACACGGACTTTCGCGACGCGCGCCGCCCGATGGGTTTCACGCAGCGCCAGGCGGGCGGCAAGTTCACCCGCGACGAGGCGGCCGCGTTCATCGACCTGCTGCAGGAGGCCGAGCACGCGTCGGATGGCGTCGCCGCAGCTGCGCCGGCACCGCGCTTGTCCGCCGCCGAGCAGACCCTGCGGAGCATGCCGGCCGAGCAGCTCGCCGCGGAGCTTCAGCGCCGCGGCTGGGTCGTGATGGAACCGTAACGACGCGCTCGTCATGGTCCCCTCGCAGTGGCGTCAACGATCCGACAGGACCACCGACACCTCGTCCTCGGACAGACCGCGGCCGACACGTTCCTCCTCGTCCTTGATCCGCTGGACAAGGTGGGGGATGCGCGCCTCGTCGTAGGGGTGCTCGTCGCGCCCGTCGCGACTCCACTCCGATCGGTTGACCCCCATCAGGTCGCCGCCATACACGTGGATCGCAGAGTTGTAGCGGGACCTCGGGTTCCTGATCGCGTGGATCGTGTCGTCACCCATGACGAGCACGTCCCTCTCCTGCAGCTCCCGCCCACCCCTCGCCTCGAGCGCGTCGCCGCTTCTCAGGAAGAACGCGTTGTCCTCCTGTCCGTTCAGGACACCGACCACCGCCCACATCCGGTGGTCATGAGGCATCGACGCGAGCGTCGGCGGCAGGCCGATGTGGAGCACGGTGAGCGTGTCGGACCGATGCAGGACATCGAAGGCTGCTCGATCGGCGTCGAACAGCCGAGCGGTCGTCGGATCAGCGACAGCTCGAGCCACGACCTCTCTGACGGCGAGCTCGGGAGTCGACTCACGGGCCGCCGCTTGGCATTGCTCGACGAGTCCGTCGATCGTCAGCATGGAACGCCCTCCCTTGCGATGCTACGCCGACACGCTACGCCGGCACGGCAGGTCGACACGGTGCTCCGACCGTGGAACGGGCAGGACGAGCGACCCGACACGACGGCTCTCCGAGCCGGAGCTTGCCGCGTGCTGGACTCCGCAGCCGTCGCTAACCCGCGACTGATCCCGATGCCGAACGGGCCTCGGGGTAGGCGGCCAGGTTCGATTCGATGATCTCGGCCGCGATGGTGTTGCGGTCGCCCAGTCCAACAGCATGAGGGCATGGTGGGAGAGGAAGTCGAGCACCAGGGCGCGCACGTGCAGCTGGTCCTGGGCGAGTTGGGCCTTCCGATGCCCGACATCACCGAGTACGAGGTGCACAACCTGGTCCGCTGAGAACCGGCCGCGTCAGAGCCCAGGTGACCTACCGGCGACGTGGGCCGGCGACGGCGATCAGGATCGCTTGGCGTAGTCCGCGACGCCCTGCCAGTCGATCACGACGCACGCCTCGTCACCGACGATCCAGGCGTCGTGTCCGGGCGGGCAGATCATGAAGTCACCGGGACCGAACTCGTCCTCTTGGCCGTCGTCCATGACGACCTTCATGCGGCCGGAGATGAGGTAGCCCATGTGGGCGGCCTGGCAGCTGTCGGTCCCGGCGATCGGCTTGACGTGCTTGGACCACTTCCAGCCGGGCTCGAACGTGGCGCGGCCGACAGGACCGCCCTCGATGTTGACCAGCTCGAGCTTGCCGCTGCCCTCTTCGAACGGGCGGGTCTCCTCAGGCGAATCGAAGCTCTTGTGAACAAGACCGGACATGGTTTGTGCTCCTCGGGTGGGTTGGTGTGTGTGTAGATACCGCTGAGCGGTGCCCAGCGACGCTGCGTTGCTCAGTCGAGGTCGGGCGTGGTGAGATCGAAGAAGGTGGGCTCACCGTCGATGAGCGTCATGAACTCCTGGCGGAGCTCGTCGTTCTCCGTGGCGGCCTCCCCCTGGCGGGCGCCCTCCGCTGAGGTGAAGTACACCGCTTCGGTGAAGGTGCCGTCGCCGTGCCAGCCCACCACGATGCCCAAGATGTCGCGCCGACGTTCGTGCAGCTGCTTCTCGAGCTGGGGCGCGCGGCGACGCATCTCTTCCTGGTCCTTGGCGCGCCCCTGGATCACCTGGACGAAGCCCGCGTCGTTCGACCCGCCGCCGAAGGCCGAGTCGACCTCCCGGCAGTCGTGGAAGATGACCTCGCCATCGAACGCCTTCACTGCCTCGTTCCACCACGCACCCTGCTCCGGTCGTTCGCTGTTGGCGCGAGCGGCTTCCTCGGAGTCAAAGCGGACCAGCGTGATGCTCCGTCCGTCCGGGGTGACACCGCTCGTCGAACCGAGATAGCCGCTGGCTCCGGGTTTGATCTCCGTCCGCCACCGCTCCAGCTCGCGCTGCAGGTGATCGGCGTCGCTGACCTTCCCTTGGATGACCTGAATGAACATGGTCGCCCCCTTCGTTCGAAGTGCCCAGGACGCTATGCCCAACCGGGCATCGCTGCACGGGTGGCGCCTCAGCCGGCGCCCGTCGACTAAACGGTGGCGGCGGCGCTCATGATGCGCCCGATGTGTTCGGGGTCGAAGAACTCGACCGGCGACACCGTCCCGGCGGTGACGCTCACGAACGAGTCCATGGCGTCGCGGTTGCCGTGCACCGCGCCCAGAAGCTGCTGCATCTCCACGGGCGGTGCTTCGAGGGTTGCCAGCTGGGTCGTGAACTCGTAGATCGGTAGCACCTCGGCGTCCCGCGTGCGGTGGTAGGCGGACATGGCGTCGTCGAACGAGCGCCCGCCGTTGAACGTCTCGTCGAGCGCGGTGGTGCAGAGCTCGGCGTCGCGGAAGGCGTCGCCGATCCCCTGCGCGGTGATCGGGTCCTTGTTGTACCCGGCGTCGCCGACAAGGGCCCAGCCAGGACCGAACGGCTTGCGGAAGAAGTTCGGGACAGCCCCGCCTGCGAACCGCTCCTCTCGGGTCGCGGCGCGCACGCGGTCCGCAATCTCGGGTGCGAGCTCGAGGGTCTTGAGGTAGTTCGCCTCGACGTCGGCCTTGTACGCCTTTGACTCGGCGTAGGGCCAACCGACGACGAGCAGCGTCAGCCCGTCGTTCGTCGGCAACGCGGCCCAGCCTCGATCGGGACGGATCACGATCTCGAAGCCGTCGACCGGCAGGCCGCTCCAGTACGTGTAGTAGCTCCACTGGAGCATCGGCTTCTCGTTGTACTGCTCGGGCTGGACAACCATGGCGACGTGGGAGTTCCGTCCGTCGGCGCCGATCACGACGCGGGCACGCTCGAACACTGTCTCCCCGCCCTCGCCGTGGCCGCGGATGCCGACGACCGTGCCGTCCTCCACGACGACGTCCTCGACGGTGAAGCCTTCGCGCACCTCGGCGCCTGCGTGGGCGGCGGCGTCCACAAGGATCTTGTCGAGGACGGTTCGCCGCGGCGCGTACGCCGTGGCGATGCCGTCGCGAGGCCGGGGGTTGCCGGTGATCGTGAACGGCCCGAAGTCGAACGAGTAGGTCTCGACCGGCGGGCAGCCCGTGGCCGTGACCGCGTCGAGTAGCCCCCAGCGGCTCAACGCGGCCACTCCGGGCGCATGGATCATGTGCGTCGAGAGCGTGTCGCTCGGGAACGACGCCCGATCGACCACGAGCACGCGGTAGCCCTTGCGGGCGAGCAACATCGCAGTCGGTGAGCCTGCGCAGCGTGCGCCCACGATGATCGCGTCGTAGTCGGTCGTCATGGTGTCGTCCTCCAGAGTTGGCCAGTCGCCCGAGGATGCGCCCAACCCGCTGCCGGCGCATCGGGGAACTCCCCTATTGCTCCCCTGCTTTCGCTCGGGCGGCGTAGGCGCCGGCTTCGCCCCGGCTCCGCAGGCCGAGCTTGGCGAGGATGTTGCCGACGTGGTGTTCGACTGTCTTGCGACTGATGAAGAGGCGATCCGAGATCTCCGGGTTCGACAGGCCGTGGCCGAGGAGCTCGAGCACCTCCGCTTCGCGCTTGCTCAGCAGCCGGCCACCCTTTCCGCCCGTCGATGGCCGGACGCCGAGCGACCGCAACACTGCCGCAGCGGCATCCACGTGGCGAGCAGCGTGCAGCCGCTCGAACGCTTCCAGCGCCGCCCGGGCCTCGGCCATCGCCACGTCGGGGCGGTCGGTGAGGAGGGCATTGGCAAGCTCCAACCGAGAGTGGGCCACCTCCATCGGCATCTGCGCCCGGTCGAAACCGGCGAGCGCCTCGCGGAGGCACGCTTGCGGGTCGCCGGTGCCCGCGGCGAGACAGACTCGTCCCCGCGCGAGCGCCGCCGAGCCCGCCAGATAGTGACTCGTGTGACGGGCTGCGCACGCCTCGAGCTTCTGCACCGCGGCATCCGCCTCGGCGAGCACGTTCGCGGCGATGTGCACGTCCACGAGCAGTGCCAGCAACGGCGCGACCGCCGAGCTCAGCGGGTCGACCTGGTCCAGGGCGCGCTCGAGGGTGTCTTTGGCGAGGGACGTCTCCCCCTTCGCCAGATGGATGGCCGCGAGCGGGCGCGCCGCGTCCATGTGGCCGTCGAGACCGTCGAGCAGCTGCCCGGCTTCCTCGAAGCGTCCTTGTCGGACGCGCAGATCGGCCAGCCGGGCGAGCGCGTCGCCGCGCAACGAGCGGTGACCGAGGCCCCACAGGCGGACCGCTTCGGTCAGCGCGGCATCGGCCTCCGGCCACCGCCCAGCGGCGGTGAGGACTCCGCCGTAGTGGGTGCGGCAGAAGGCCGAGACGGCAGGAAGGTGCCGCCGCTCCGCGATCGCCTCCCCGATCCGGATCCACTGATCGGCGCGCGACACGTCGTGCGCGTGCTCGCAGGCCGAGAAGAGCTGGCAGAAGATCTCCTGCAGCACGCAGAAGTCGTCGACATCGCTGCCCGCCACCGCCGCGAGCGCTTCGTCGAGGAGCACCATGCCCTCTTCGGTCCGGTCGGCGTGAACGAGGCTCGCGCCGAGGTACGCGAGCGTCACGAACTCGAGGTCGTTGTCGCCGAAGCGGCGAGCCAGCTCGAGAGCCTCTCGAAAGCGCTTCTCCTTCTGCACCCGGTCGCCCTCGAACATGCCGACGTTCAGCGACACCCATCCCGCCTCGGCGGACTCGATCTCGCCCGCGAGGAGCGTTTGCGCCCGAGCAAGCCAGCCGCTCATGACCGCTCCGTCGCCGACGACCGTCCCGTACATGTACCCAAGCGTCCGAGCAACGCGCACGGCGCCGACACGGTCGCCGCCGTCACGATGGGCCGCGTACGCGCGCTCCCAACCGTCGATCGCCTGGGAGAAGTCGAGCTCGAGATAGGCGACCCGAGCCAAGCACTCGATCACGTCGCCGGATGGCGACTGGGCAAAGGCGCTCCCGAGGACGCGACGTGCGCCCGCGGCATCGCCGGCCCGCAGCGCAGCGCGACCTTCGTCGATCAGTTCTTGGACCGGCACGGCCACTCGGCGATCATTCCACGGCCCGGTAACGAAGCGTTGTGTGGGCTCCCTCGTCGACCGGCGCCTGGTCACCGCACAGGGTCGTGCCGGAGCGTTCGGTAGAAGATCCGGTAGAAGGCCCCCCGAACGCAGAAGGCCCCACTTCGAGAAGTGGGGTGACCTGCATGTTCGTTGGTGGCGGGGGCGGGATTTGAACCTGCGACCTTCGGTTGTGAGGTGCGCCTACGTCCGTCGTCATGCACGTCAGAGTCGGTTTCGTCGGCGGTTCGTCCGGCGTCGTCCGGCTCGGTGCGTCGTGGTTCGTTTGACAAGTTGTTTGACACGTTTCCTCACGACTGAGCTTCGATGAAACCGGCCGCCGCGAAGTCCTGGTCGAACGCGAGGGCCTCCCGCAGCCGGCGGTCGCGCATGACCCGGAAGCTCGTTGCGTCCACGAAGGAGTACTCGCGCTCGTCGTGCTTGCGAAGCCACTCCCACGCCGCAGCCTCCTGCTCTTCGGTGACCCGATGCACAACGAGCCGATCGTCCTCGATGAGCTGGTCGAGTCGATCGAGAAGGGCCACCGCACTGCGATGACTGTCCTTCCGCCGAAGAAACGTCCACGATTCTCCGACGACGAGATTGGTGGTGAGCACCTGCTCGGTTCGCCCGAGACCCGCGAGCATCCCTAGCGCAGCATTGTGTCGGGCGTCGCCGGGCAGCGCCCAAGCAACCCACCAGCCCGTGTCCGCGAACTTCACTCTCCGTAGACCACGTCATCGATCTCGCCGGGCGCGATGGAGAGATCATCCGAACCAAAGCCAGCAAGCGATCGCCATAGGTCCATCGCGGGCGCGTCGGGCACATCAGGGAGGACCGCATCGAGACCTCGCCGGATCAGCTCGGACTTCGAGATCCCGCGACGGCGCGCCTCGGCGGCGGCTCGTTCGTCGAGATCCTCGGGGATGGTGATCGTGACGGTCTTCACCCGATCAAGCCTACATAGTCTTCGTTACGTGTACTACATATATTTGCCCTGGGAGTGCAAGTCGAGCCCGCCGTTTCCGAACCCGCGGCGCTCGAGGTAGGCGTCGACGGAGGCCTCGTCGATGTAGACGATCCCGTCGGGGTGCGCTCAGCGACGTCGAAGGCGCGCTACGGGAGCTACGAGGCGCATGACAGCAAAGAGGGCACGCATGGCACCCTCCATTCGCCGCGCAGGACGTACCTCGAGCATGAAGCGCGCTTGGACGTCGCCGGTGTTACGGACGACGTGGAGCTTGCGACGGGGCACGTGCGCAGTGTCGCCGACATCCAGATGGAGCTCCTTGCCGCTCGCGACGAGGGTGAGTGAGCCGGCCAACACTTCGATGCGCTCGTCCTGGCGCGCATGGACATGACGGGGAACCCACCCGCCAGGATCGAGACGGACCTCGACCTGGAGTAGCGCGCCGCTCGTGTCGCGCGCTGATTGCAGGAACGTGAGGTGCTGACCGGTGACGGGATCGTGCAGGTGTGCTCCGTCAGCCCCGCCGGAACTCGTGGCGGCTGTCATCGGGAGATCATGCGAACGAAGGTCTGTTCAGAACGCCCGTCGATCAGGTTCGCCTTCATGCGCGTGGCTCTTGGCGGCGCGGGAGGTAGCTCCACACCAACATGGGTAGAGCGACCACGCCGACGATGAAGGCGATCATCAGAGGAGCGACGAAGAGCACCCAATACCTGTCGTGTACGTCCGAGCTCGGAAGAGAATCGACGAACAGGCCGATCCCGAAGGTGGCGATTGACGCGACGACGACAATGGCCCGCGTCTTCCTCTGATGTGCGATGGCGGTGTCACTCACGATTCCCACTTTCGTACTGTCGAGCTGAAGCCGATGTATCACGAGCATTCCGGCAGGAAGCGTGATCGCGAGGAGCACCGGCAAACCGACGGCTATCGGAACGGAGAAGACGATCAGCGCCACGAGCGCCGCGCGCCCGATCAAGCGCATTCGTAGGTCCCATGTGCGATCCACGGCGAAATCCATCAGCTCATACCTTCTTGTCTGTCGTCGTTCTGCCGATCTCCACAGGAGGTCAGCCGTCAGCGAACGCCTCGGCCACGCCAACCCCGCGTTCACGATCACCGTCTACCAACACATCATCCTGGGCATGCAAGCCGACGCAGCCACCGTGTTCTCGGATCTCGTCGCCGGAGTTCTCCCGCCCGCTGTAGCGATCAGCGACGTCGCCGACGACGAGTGAGCGCCCGGTAGCCGGTCTCGACCGCGTCAAGCTGGGCGTCGTCAGTGGGTGGGCCGCTCTCGTCGCAACACGGTGGCTTGTCTCTCGGCTCGGCGGGCGGGTCGACGTCCAGCGCGTCGTACAGGCGGGTGTAGGCGTCACGGCTTCGGTCGTTGTCGAGGTGCTCGCCGACGTCGACCACGAGGGCCACGTCGACCTCGGGGAAGGCGAGGACCAAGCGCCAGCGGCCCCACAGGTGGATCACGCACAGCTTGTCGACGCCTTCTCCGGCGAGCCGGTAGCCGGCGGCATCGCAGCCTTCGCGTTCCAATGCCCCGGTCGCGTTGGCGAAGGCAACCTTCACCGGTCAGCGGAGCTTGCCAGCCGCCTGCCTGCCGGTCGGGGTCCAGGCCAGCCGGAACCCTTTCGACGTCAGAGGTCCGCGCTCGAGAAGGGCTCGTACTCGCCCCGGTGCATCTCCTCCAGCGACTTGCGAACACGCGGGTGAGACCGGATGCGCTGATCCTCGAGACGGTCGACGAGCGCACGGAGCAGCTCGCGATCCTGGCCGAGCTCCCGAAGCTTCTCGACCGCCGGCAGCACCGCGGCCAACGAGGCTGTCGACACTCTCGCCGGCTTCGCGCCGGGCACCGGGTCAAGCGGGCCATCGGCCAACCAGTCCCTCGTGGTCCGTTCCGACAGCCCGAGCATCTTGGCGGCGACCGACACCCGCACGCCGGGCACCTCCTGCTCGCGGCGTTGACGCATCAGTGTCAACCGGCGCTTGAGCTGCGGGCTCACCGACGGGTCGTGCGTAGCCACGTCAAGGTCGATCAAGTCCTGCACTGCAGCCTCGGCAGCATTGACATCGGCGATCAAGCTCACGCCGACAGGGTACCGCAACAGGCTCCGAGAATCGGCCGATTTCCGGAGGCCGCTGCCGCCGGGTACCGCTGACTGCCGGGTCGTGCCAGTTCGTTCGGTAGAAGATCCGGTAGAAGGCACCCCTGAACGCAGAAGGCCCCACTTCGAGAAGTGGGGTGACCTGCATGTTCGTTGGTGGCGGGGGCAGGATTTGAACCTGCGACCTTCGGGTTATGAGTCATTCGAAGCCCGTACAGCAGGTGTCGTCGGGTGGCCGCTGGTAGCGCTGAGCAGGTCGTCCTTGTGACGGCCCGTCCGGGTGATCCAGCGGGTGGTGTCTCGTGACGGCGTGTTCGTTAGACGATCCGTTAGACACGGCCCGACCAAGCACGTCGCGAAACCGGCTACGGAGAGTGGGCATCAAGTCCATATGGTCCTCGCGAGACTGGACGCCGCGGATGCCGTTGACGAGGCGAAGCCAATGGTCGGTGACCTCCAGGCGCGCCCGCCAGGAATGCTGGGCGTCAGCCGCTGTAGCTGAACGGCCCGAACGCCGCGTACTTTCCTGAGTGGTCGAAGGCCACCCCGCCGTGCACCCGGAACACCTTCGATGCGGCCAGCCCGCCGCGCTTCACGATCAGGCCCTCGGGCAGCACCATCTCGGGGTGGACCTCGGCACCACTGACCGGGTTGCGGATCGGCTGCAGCTCGAGCTCGGCCACACCGTCGACGGTAGCGGTGCTTTTGTGGTCGGCTACATCAACGGCGAAGCGGGCACGGTGCGGGCCGTCGAGCTCATAGGTGTTGATGAAGATCGACCACGGGCCGCCGACCTCCCCGCGCACCAGCCGGGTCAATGCCTCCTCCTGATGGGCGTCGGCGCCGTCGTCGAGGTAGACGCTGGCCTGCCCACCACCTTCGTGGATGGCCCCCGGCCAGTCGGCGAACACCGCCACGGCTCGGCCGGCCACGTCGATGCCGTCGACCTCGCCGTCGTCGATCGACCAGACCCAGCCGCCCTCGCAGTCGCCGTGGGTCGGCGGCGCGTTGAAGTTGCACGGGCAACCCCAGTCACAGTTGCAAGCGATCAGCACGTTCCCGCTCAGCTGCCAGCTCATGACACACCCTCCCACGCGGCCACCGCGATGAGGCTGAGGCCGGTCCAGCGCGCCAGTCCCGCCCCGTGGCTGGAGAGCTTCTCCACCGCCACGATCGCGGCGATCGCCGCCACCCAGACGATCCCCATCATCCCGGCGACCACCAGCACCGCCATCAGTGCCCAGCAGCAGCCGATGCACCATCGGCCGTGGTCCGCCCCGAGAAGGAACGCGTTCGCTCGCCACCGCTGCACCAGGAAGTCCGCCGGCGTGCGGCACTGCCGCAGACAGGCGTGCTTCGCCGGGGTCAACTGATAGAGGCCGGCGACGCCAAGCACCGCCGCGACTGGCACGTCCATCGCCACCTCATGGAGCGCCCACGCGGCGACCCCAACTCCACCCCACACCGCCAGATAGCCCGCTGCGAGACGGGCCGTGGCCGCCGGGGTCGCGCCTCGGCGGTAGAGCAGGACGAACGGGGTTGCCGACGGCAACATCATCGCCACCATCATCACCGTCCACGCCGCCACGAACCCCGCGATGCCCGCTCCCTCGCCGTCGAAGCCAGCCAACACGGCCAACCATGCCACCAGCGCGGCTCCGGCGAGCACGACCAGCACACCGCGGTCAACACGGGCGAGCCGGGTGACAGGTCCCGCGCTTATTCCCGCATCGACCTCGACGCCGACACCATCACGATCCTCCGACATTGGCAACAGAAGCTCTCCCGCGACGGGTTCCCCCCTCGGAGCCGACGACCGGATGTTCCTCAACACCTCCGGCCGGTTCCTCAACTCGACGATCTGCACACACGTGTCCACTGTGTCACGGTCCTTGGTCTGCACGCCACGCGTCGCAGCGCGCTTGCCCTTGGTTGCTTCCAGCCATCCGTCGAGCGTGGCATTGAGCTCATCGAGCTTGATGGTCCGACATTCGATGATCTGGATGAACGACATGAGGTCCTCCCGTCGTCGCAGTCACGGTAGGTCGCGGCGGTGAGGCACTGCCGCGGGCGGG
>CAYSAC010000027.1:0-23264 GCA_964428815.1 uncultured Acidimicrobiaceae bacterium
GCGGCCTTCACCTGGCCGTCGCTGTTGGCCAGCGCGACCTCGAGGTCGACGAGGTGCTCGCCACCGACCTCGCGCTTGGCGGTGACGGTGACGACCGACACGAGCTCCTCCCCCGGCCAGGTCTGCTTGGTGAACCGCACCTTGAGGTTGCGGAGCGCGCCGACGCCGACCCAGTCGGTGACCGATCGGGCCAGCAGCCCCATCGAGAACATGCCGTGCCCGAAGACCGACTCGAGCCCGACCTCCCGCGCCTGCACGTCGTCGTGGTGCATGGGGTTGAAGTCACCGGACGCGCCCGCGTAGCGGACGAGGTCGGTGCGGGTCAGCGTGTGCCGCACCTCCGGCGCGGCGTCGCCCTCGTGCACGTCCTCGAACCACAGCTCGTGCGCTCCCCTCACAGCGCGGCACCGTAGGCGCGGAAGCGGTCGTAGCGGGCGGCCGCCGCCTCCACCCAGTCCGGGTGGGGTTCGATCGTGCGCGCGGTGCGCGCCCAGCGGGAGGCATCGATCATCGACCCCTCCAGCCCGGCGACGCAGCGGGCGATGAAGGCGGAGCCCAGCGCGGCGCCTTCGGGCACCGCGGCGACGTCAACCGGCAGGCCGGTGCAGTCGGCAAGCGCCCGCATCCACATCTCGACCTGCGTGCCGCCTCCGGTGGCGACGATGCGGCGGGGCTCGAGGCCGGCTTGGCGACCTAGGTCGAGGTGGTGGCGCACCACGAAGCCGGCCGCCTCGTACGCGGCCCGCAGCACGTGCGCCGGGCCGTGGTGCAGCGCGGCATCGTGCAGCGAGGCGCGCAGGTCGCGCCGGTGCAGGGGCGTGCGCTCCCCGCGCACGTAGGGCAGCCAGACCGGTAGGTCGCCAGGCGCGACGTCGGCCAGACCGGTCGTGGCGTCGTCGCCGAGCCAGCGCTTCACCCGCTCGAGGAACAGTCCGCCCGCGTTGCTCGGACCACCGATCATCGTCTTCCCGGCCGCGGTGTGGGGGATGGTCCAGAGCCCTGGCACCTCGCGCCAGTCGTCGAGCACACCCCAGGTGATCATGGTCGTGCCGCACAGGACGAGCACGTCGCCCGCCTCGTCAGCGCCCGCCACCAGCTGCTCGGCGAAGGCGTCGATGCCGCCCCCGCCGACGAGGGCGCCGGCACCGGCGAGGTCGGGCCGCACTCGACCCGCCGCCTCCACGCCCGACACGATGTCGGCCAGCTTCGCTGGGGTGGTGCCGGACTCGGCGGCCAGCGCCGCATCCCAGCCGACGAAGTCGAACAGCGGGTAGGCGGTCATCGCCGTCGTCGAGTCGATGGCGCCCCGGCCGCAGAGGGCGTGGTTCGCCACCGCCTGGGCCGGCCAGAAGCCGCCGGCCGCCGGTGCCGCGGCTGCGTGCCATGCGAGGAAGGCGAGCAGCTCGCCGCTGTCGCCCGCCTGGGTGGCGTCGTGGCCGGCGCGCTCGCCGCGCCGATCCCCGTAGAGCAGCCCGGGGCCTGCGGCGGTGCCGGCCTCGGTGACGGCGCCGAGGGACGGGACCATGGCCGAGACGTTCACCGCCTCGACGGCACGGCCGGCGGCGACCTGCGCCAGCGCGTCGAGCACGTTGGCCCGCCACGCCTGGTCGATGTCGTGCTCGAAGGCCCCGGCCGTGGGCGTGCGCACCTCGTGGGGGACGCGAGCCCTGGTGAGGACCGTGCCGTCGCCGGCGACGGCCACCGCCTTCACCGAGGTCGTGCCGATGTCGATCCCGACCGTGACCTTCAGCTCTGGAGGCAACGTATCTGACACGCGTGTCAGCCTATGCTCTGCCCCGGCGACGATCTCGGGGGGATCGCATGGACCTGCTGATCGGGACGGTGATCGGACGTTGGTACGTCACCCTCTTCGGGTTGACGTTCCTGTGGCGGGCCTCCCGCCACCTCGGCTGGCGGCGCACCGGCATCTACGTGGCCATCGCACTGGTGGTGGGCGTGCTCGCTGAGAACGGCTCGGTGCACCTCGGCGTCCCGTACACCCGCTACTCGTTCAACGGCGCGCTGCGCGACGACGAGCTGTTCATCTTCGACGTCCCCTTGATGGTGCCGCTCAGCTACACGTTCATGGCGTACTTCGCGTTCGCCGCTGGCAGGCTCATCGCCTCAGGCCCGTTCCGCACGCGAGCACCCCGCGCCTGGCACGAGCTCGCCGTGGCGTGGATGCTCGCCGTGTGGGCCATCTGGGTGCTCGACCCGGTCAGCCGCCTCGGCGACGACTTCTACCTCGGCGAGCTGTTCCGCTACCACGGCCCCGGCTTCTGGTTCGGCCTGCCGCTGGGATCGCAGATCGGCTTTGCCGTCACCGCCGGCATCCTCATCGTCGCGCTGCACGTCCTCGATAGCGATGCCCCCGACGTGGCTGTCGGGCGGGGCGTGCGCGACCACCCCCACCTCGTCGCGCTCATCACCTACCACGCCCAGGTCTTCCACCTCGCGGTGGTCGCCTTCGTGCTCGACGCCGACACCCTCGGCGGCGCCGCGGTGCTCATCTGGGTGCCAGCCGCGGTCATCACCGCGGTTCACTGGAGCCAGCTGCGCGTGCCGCGCGACGGGAATGTGGTCGGCGCCGCGCACAAGCCCGCGAGGGCAACGACACTCGCGGGCGGATCGTGAGGAGCTTGCGCGTTCGACATCGAAGGCTGTTGTCGATGTTGGCGGCGGTCGCAACGGTTGGTCTGGCGACGGCTCCTGCCGCCCGATCCGAGCCGACGCCCACAGCATGCGTGGAGACCGCTCGCCCCGATCCGTCGCTCCCAGCCCTCGTTGCGCAAGGACAGGCGTTCGGGTTCCACGACGAGGAGCTGGTGCTGTGCTCGCCCGGCGCGCCCGACGGAGGTCAGCCCACCCATCTCTCGGCTCGGTTGTGGGTACCTGCCGCGTGCCCACCCCGTGACGGCTGCCCCGGCGTGCTGGTGGTCCACGGCTTCGGCGGGACGAAGGAGACCACGTTCGCCGACATGCGCGACCTCGCTGCCCGCGGCATGTACGTGTTGGCCTACGACGTGCGTGGCCAGGGCCAGTCCGGCGGGCAGGCGGACATGATGGGCCCCGACACGATCGCCGACGAGGCCCATGTGCTGCGCTGGTTCCACGAGCAGGTAGGGCCGACGCGAACCGGGGTGTACGGGATCAGCCAGGGCGGTGTGCACGCGTTGATGGCGGCGATCTTCAACTGCGGACCGGCGCGGGCCGCCGCGCTCGACTCGACCATCCCCTGCGACCAGGGGGGCGAGCGGTGGGTGGACGCCATCGTTTCGGTGCAAGCGCCGGCCCGCTTCGAGGACATCGTCGTCGGCGACGGCACCTGCTCGCAGTTCATGCTGACCGCCATGGCGGAGTCACGCCTGCAGCCCGACCTGACGGCGTCGACGACGCGCTGCCTGCTCGATGGCATGCCCGGCGACGAGGCCGTCGAGGCGGCCGGCGAAGCGATCTCCGAGGGTGGCCTCGATCGCGACAACGACGTCCGTGACTACGTCGCCCGGATCGACCGCGTCGACGTCCCTGTCTATCTGGCGACCAGCTACTTCGACCGCCTGGTGCCGCCGAGCATCGCCACGACGATGTACGAACGTCTTCGGGCGCGAGCCGCCGACCCCGACGACAGCTACGCCGGCACCGACGTTCGCCTGATCATCAGCAACGACGCCCACGGCGACATCGGCGCCAACTTCGCCGTGCTCGGCGACCTGTTCACCTGGTTGGAGCGCCAGCTCAAGGGCGACGCCACGCCACTTCGCGACGCACCGGTCGCGTCAGCGCAGGAGTGGGCGGGCAACGCGTTCCGTCTCGAGCACGGCTGGCCGATCGCCGGCACGCAGACGATCACCCGCTACCTCGGAATCGGCGACACCGGTCCGCAGCTCACCACGACCGAGCCGGCGACGACGACCGGCGAGGTCGCCAACGTGCCGGTGGTCAGCACTGGACCATGGGTGCCCGTGGTCGGCTCCGCCGTCGCTCTCCAGACCGTAGGCCTGCTCCCCGGTGACTCCTTGCGCTACGAGTCGGAGCCGTTCACCGAGCTGGCCGAGATCACGGGTCTCCAGGTACTGCGTCTTTGGCTGTCGACGCCCGACGGCGGTGCGTTCGGGCAGGTGACGGTGGCGCTCGATGAGGTGGCACCTGACGGCACCAGCACCCAGTTCGCCCGCGTGCGCCGCGGGTTCGCCAACCTGACGGCGACGCCCACCGAGCGGGTGATCGCGGTCGGTACCTCGAGCTGGCGCATCGACCCCGGCAACCGCCTGCGCCTCACGATCACCGCCACGGACATCCTCGAGGCCGAACCCGCCCTGAGCAACCGCGGCATCGTCGTGAGCCACGGGTCAGACACCCCGTCTCGCATGCTTCTCCCGCATGTGGATCCGTTCCGCACACCACCGGCCGGAGACCCACCTTCGGGATCGTCGTTCGCCGCGGATCCGATCACCACGCTCTGCGCCGCGCTCGGCGCCGACTGCTCGGGCTGACGCGCCACCGCGGGTGGAGGTCCAGTACCGTCCGCGCCATGGCTGAAGTCATCATCATCGAAGTCGACTGCGACCCGGCCCTCTACCGGAAGGTCAACGAAACCCTCGGACTTGATCCCACCACCGGCGCGGGCGACTGGCCCAAGGGGCTATTGACCCACGTCGGCGGTGGCGGCGACGGCACGGTTGTTGTCGTCGAGGTCTGGGAGTCGCGAGCGGATCAGGAGTCGTGGATGGCATCCACGCTCGGGCCGGCGCTTGGGCAGGCCGGGGTAGCTGAGCCGAAGCGCATGGAGTGGCTGAGCCTGCTCGGCAACATCAACCCCTAGCCGAACCGGAGCCATCTCCTGATCGAACGTGGGCGTGCCGCCGCGCCATGCCCCGCAGCCCCTTGTCCGCCTCGCCTTCGGCTGCTGTGGCGAGGGCAGTGACGACGTCCGGTCGGTGCTGTGCCACCTTGCCCAGCGCGTCGATGGCAGCGGCGCGCATGTCTGGGTCGGGGTGGTTCCGGAGGAAGTCGAGCGCTCTCGGTACCCATTGATCCTCGCCGGGTCGACACTCGTTCTGCTTGCACCGATCGCAGGCCAAGGCGTGAAGGGCACGGGCGCAGACGCCTGGATCCTCGTCGTCCAAGGCGAGGACCAGCTCTGGCAGCGATTCCTCGTCGACGAGCTGATCGAAGATCCGCACGCACTGCTGCCGCACGATGGCCTTTCGATGCCGGAGACCTCGGCGGAGTGCCGGTAGTGCGGGCGGCCCCGCCATCAGGAGGTGGATCCTCGCTCGTTGTCGACAGGACGAGAACCCCAGCTGACTCACCCAACCGTCGAAGTCCCTTGGGGCCGGCGCACGCCGCATCGCACCGACCGTACGGCGCTCGCGTCCATCGATCTATCCATTTCCGACGACTGCTCAGAACGGCCGATCAAGCCGCCGCGAGAGCTCGTCGAGCGCGTCCGCTGCGGCGCGTGCCACCGCGGGCTCGGCATCGTCGATCAGCGTCGCCAACGCCGGGGCGTGTTCGCCCTCGCCAACCATGGCCAAGGCGCGGGCTACGGCAACGCGCACCCGCGGCACGTCGTCGTCGGTGAGATCCACGAGGCGGTCGACGGCGACTGACAGCTCACGAAGGCGGACCACCTTCGCCGCCAGCTCACGTACCCGCCACTGCTCATCGTCCAGCGCGCCGATCACCGCATCGCTCGCGGAATCGTCCCACGCGTAGAGCAGCGCCCGAGCCGCCAACACACGCGCCCAGTAGCCGTGGCCGGGTGGCTTGCCGCCGGCGAACCAGTCCGGATCGCGGCGGCCACCGAGCACCATCGCCAGCTCGAGCCCAGCGCCGACCACGTCATCGCCGCGGCCGAGTCGCAGCAACGACGCGCACCGGCGCACCACCTCCGCCTGCCCCCACCGCGCTACGGCGGCGTCGACGCGTTCGGCCGGTGATCCGGCGCCGGGCGACTCGAGCTCTGTCACGCGACTCGACGGCTACGGGTGCAGCGCGATCGGCAGGTGGGCGACGCCGCGCACGAGCCGGCTGGGCAGCCGCTCGACCGGTCCCGCGATCTCGTAGCCGGGCCAGCGGGCGAGCAGCTCCTCGAACACGACCCTCGCCTCCAGCCGCGCCAGTCCCGCACCGAGGCAGTAGTGCTCGGCGTAGCCGAAGGACGTGTGCGGGTTCGGCGCGCGAGTCACGTCGAGCTGGTCGGCGGTGGGCCCGAACACCGACTCGTCGCGGTTGGCCGACTGGTACAGCAGCAGCACGTAGTCGCCCTCGGCGATGTCGGTGCCTGACAAGGAGGTGGCACGCGTGGCGGTGCGGCAGAAGCTCATGATCGGCGCCTCCCACCGCAGCAGCTCCTCCACGCCGGTGGGGATGGCGGCCGGGTCGGCGATCAGCCTCGCCCGCTGATCGGGGTAGTCGGCCAAGGCGATCAGGCCGTTGGAGATCAGCGTGCGCGTCGTCTCGTTGCCAGCGACGAGCAGGGTGAGCACGAACATGTTGATGTCGAGGTCCGACACCGCCTCGCCGTCGACGGTGCCGTGGGCGAGCACCGACACGAGGTCGTCCCTCGGCGCGGCGTGGCGGTCCGCCACGATGAGGTCGATGTAGCCGAACAGCTCGGCGGCGAGGGCGAGGGCCTCGTCGGTGAAGTCGCTGGCCGCGTCGATCATGGCGTCGGACCAGCGCCGGAAGTCGGCGAGGTCGGATCTCGGCACGCCAACGAGCTCGGCGATCACCATCAACGGCAGTGGGATGGAAACGGCCTCGACGGCATCGACCACGTCGTCCGCGGTCACGCCATCGAGCAGCTCGGTGACGATCGCCCGCACGCGATCCTCGAGGTCGGCCACACGTCGGACGGTGAGGCTCGGGCTCACCAGCTTGCGATGCTTGGAGTGCTGGGGCGGGTCGAGGTAGAGGATCGAGTCGGCCGCTAGCACCGGGCGGGTGAGGTCGGTCAGCAGCACGCCCTTGCCGGAGCAGAACGTCGCCGGGTCCTTCGACACCGCTTGCACGTCGGCGTGGCGGGTGACCGCCCACAGCTGGCCGGCCGGTCCGTCGTAGCGGTGGACGGGGTCGTTGGCCCGCAGCTCGGCGAAGGTGGGGTACGGGTCGCCGGCCCAGAAGTCGGGGTCGTGGAACGGCAGCGGGTCCGGCACGGCGCCACCGTAGATCACCTAACACTCGTGTCACCTTGACTGCTACGTTCGGCCAACCATGAAGGCGCTCGAGGGCAAGGTGGCCATCGTGACTGGCGCCGGCCGCGGCATCGGCCGGGGTGAGGCGCTCGCCCTTGCGTCGGAGGGCGCAGCGGTCGTGGTCAATGACCTCGGCGCCTCGGCCGACGGCACGAGCGTCGGGTCGAGCCCGGCCGATGTCGTCGTCGCGGAGATCACCGCGGCCGGTGGGCGCGCCGTCGCCGACGGCAACGACGTCGCCTCGTGGAGCGGCGCCGAGGCGCTGGTGCACGCGGCGGTCGACCACTTCGGGCGGCTCGACGTGCTCGTCAACAACGCCGGGTTCCTGCGCGATCAGATGTGCTTCAACATGGACGAGGCCGCGTGGGACGAGGTGGTGCGCGTCCACCTCAAGGGCCACTTCGCCCCCACCCGGTTCGCAGCGATCCATTGGCGGGCGCGCGCGAAGGCGGGTGACGACGCCGGCGGCGCGATCATCAACACCGTGTCCGAGGCTGGCCTCTATGGCGGCACCGGCCAGGCCAATTACGTCGCGGCCAAGGCCGGCATCGCGGGGATGACGATCGGACTCGCGCGCGAGCTCAGCCGGTATGGCGTGCGCGTCAACGCCGTCGCACCGCGGGCGCGCACGCGCATGACCGAGGCGCTGCTCGGCGACTTCGCCGCTGCGCACGAGGGCGCGTTCGACGAGTGGGACCCTGACAACGTCGGTCCCGTCGTCGCCTGGCTGGCCAGCGACAGCGCGGCCGACGTGTCGGGTCAGGTTTTCGTCGTGATCGGCGGACGCGTGCACCGCTTCCGCGGTTGGGAGATGACCGCCGAGATCGAGCAGGACCACCGCTGGTCGGTCGAGGAGATCGAGGCACGACGGGGCGAGCTGTTCGGCGACGACAGCCCCGGCCCTCCGACGATGGGCTTCGGGAGGTAGCGATGAGAGCACTGGTCTTCGGGGTCGACACCCAGCCGTTCACCCCACCGGAGGGCGCCAACCGCCTTGCCGGCAACCTGGCGGTGACCCCCGTCGCCCTGCGCGACATCCCTGACGCCCGCCCGCTGCGCCCGGACTGGCTCGTGACCCGTCCCCTGCTCACCGGCATCTGCGGCTCCGACTCCAAGCAGATCCTGCTCGACTTCGGCGAGGGCGACAGCGACAACGCCATGAGCGGGTTCTGCTCGTTCCCGCAGGTGATGGGGCACGAGGTCGTGGCCGAGGTGACCGAGCTCGGGCCGGAGGCCCAGGGCTTCGACGTCGGGCAGCGCGTCGTGCTCAACCCGTGGCTGTCGTGCGCGCCGCGCGGCATCAGCCCGCTGTGCCCCGCTTGCGATGCGGGCGACTTCAGCCTGTGCTTGAGCTTCGCCGCCGGCGACATCAGCACCGGCATCCACACCGGGGTGTCGAGCGACGCGACGGGCGGCTACGCCGAGCTCATGCCGGCCCACTCGACGATGCTCTTCGCCGTCCCCGACGCCATCGACGACGAGCACGCGATCTTCGCCGATCCGTTCGCGGTGTCGCTGCACAGCATCACGCGCCACTCACCGCCCCCCGGCGGCAGGGTCCTCGTGTGGGGAGCGGGCGCGCTCGGCTCGTGCGCAGTCGCCATCTTGCGCGCCCTCTACCCCGACGTCGAGATCGGCGTCGTCGCCCGCTTCGACGCCCAAGCCGACCTGGCTCGGAAGCTCGGCGCGCACGAGGTGTTCCGCCTCGGCACCCAGCTCGAGATGGTCGAGCTGCTGGCGGCGTGGTCAGGCGGCGTGCTGTGGCCGACCATGGAGGGCCTGAACGGTCTGCCGATGTGCCATCCGGGCGGGATCGACATCGCGTACGACACCGTCGGAAAGCCGGAGACCTTCGAGGTCGAGGTGCGGGTGCTCAAGGCTCGCGGCACCCTCGTCAAGAGTGGCGTGCACGCCCCAGGGCGTTGGGAGTGGAGCCCGCTCTACTTCAAGGAGATCAGCTGGGTCGGCTCGAACGCCTTCGGCATCGAGGAGGTCGACGGCGTTCGCAAGCACGGCATCCAGCACTACCTCGACCTCGTGCTCGCCGGCCGCGTCGATCTCACAGGGATGCTCACCCACACCTTCGGGCTCTCCCAGTGGCAGGACGCCTTCTACGCCATCGCCGAGCAGGAGCACAGCGGGGCGATCAAGGTCGCCATCGACCCGGCGCGGTAGTCAGGAACCGCTCGGCCGCATCCGCGGCCGAGCCCTGCCACGACACCGCGCCGTGGTCGAGGACGACGACTCGGTCGCACAGGCCGATCGCATGGCCGACGTGCTGCTCGACGATCAGCAGCGATGTGCCTGCGCTGCGGAGCCGCTCGAGGTTGGCGTAGACCTCGTCGACCACGATCGGGGCCAGCCCGAGCGAGAGCTCATCGGCCACCAGCACCTTGGGCGCCTCGACCAGCACGCGCGCCATCGACAGCATGCGCTGCTCGCCACCGGACAGCGTGCCAGCCGTCTGGCGGCGACGGCTGGCCAGCGCGGGGAACAGCTCGAACGCGTGGTCGAGGGCGGCATGCACGCCCGCTCGACCCCTGGACTGACGGAAGGCGAGCGCGAGGTTCTCCTCGACCGACAGCGTCGCGAACACTGACCTTCCCTCCGGCGCGTGGACGACGCCCGCTCTGACGAACTCGTGCGCCGGTGCGCCCGTCATGTCCGCCCCGTCGACCACGACCGCACCGCTCGTGGGCGCGATGAGCCCGGTGGCCACCCGCGCCACGGTCGTCTTGCCCACGCCGTTCGGTCCGAGCAGCGCGACCGCCTCGCCCGCCCCCACCGTGACGGACACGCCGAAGAGCGCGTGGAACGGGCCGTAGCCGGCGGAGACGTCGCGCAGCTCGAGGGCAGCGCTTCTTGCGTCGTTTTGTCGGGGTCTTCCCGACGAAATGACGCAAGAACGCGGCTCGCCGAGGTAGGCGTCGCGCACGGCGTCGCTCTGCAGCACCTCCGCGGTCGAGCCGTGGGCGATCATGCAGCCGAAGTCGAGGACGTAGGTCCGCTCCGTGAAACCGGCGACGAACTCGACGTCGTGCTCCACCAGCAGGATGGCGAAGCCTTGGTCGGACTGCACGGCCCGCAGCGTCCTGGCCAGGTCATCGGTCTCCTCTCGATCGAGTCCAGAGGACGGCTCGTCGAGCAGCAGGAGCTTCGGCTCGGTCATCAGCGCGCGACCGACCTCGACGAGCCTGCACTTTCCGAGGCTGAGGTGCTCGATGGGCTCCTCGGCCAGATCAGAGAGGCCAAGCAGGTCGAGCACCGCGTCGCACCTCGCGATCTCGTCGCGCGTCGGTCGGCCGCGGCCGACGAGATCCCTCCAGAGCCGACCGTCACCTCGCCGCGTGCGCTCGGCGATCAAGAGGTGCTCGCGCACGGTCGACTCGGCGAAGAGCTCGGTGCGCTGGAACGTGCGGCCGATCCCCCGGCGGGCGCGCCCGTGGACGGGCAGCCGGCTGATGTCCTCTCCGTTGAACAGCACGGTGCCGTCGTCGGGTCGCAGCACTCCGAGCACGCAGTTGAAGAACGTCGTCTTGCCCGCGCCGTTGGGGCCGATGAGCCCGACCCGCTCGCCCTCGTCCACCGTGAGGTCGAGGTCGCTGAGGGCGACGATGCCGGAGAAGGTCTTGCGAATGCCCGTCGCTTCGAGGACGGCAGTCACCGGCGCGCCCTCAGCTGCTCGACGCGGATGGCGGCCTGGCGCTTGCCGTGCTCGACCAGCCCCTCCGGGTGTCGGGCGAACTGGATGGTGCCGAGCCCGAAGAGGATGAACCGCCATTTGGGCGAGACCGGGAAGATGCCGGGTATCCGGTCGGCGCCGCGCAACACCCAGCCGAAGACAGCGCCGCGCAGCAGCACCGCGTCGAAGAGGGCGTAGGCCGCGCCCGCCTGGGCCGCCCCCTCGACGGTGCGCGAGCCGAGGGACACGACGAGCACCAGCCAGAAGAGCGCGGCGAACGGCGCGAAGTTGCTGGTGTAGTTGACGTTCTGCTGGTGGATGCTCAGCATGGCGCCGCCGAGGCCGGCGATGAACGCCGACACTGCGAAGGCGGTGACCCGGGCCCGCGCCGGTGAGATCCCGATCGACTCGGCTGCGACCTCGCTGCCGCGCAAGGCACCCAGCGTCCTGCCGACCGTGCCCTCCCTGATCTGGATCACGGCCACGGAGACGACGACGAGGATGAGGATGGACAGCACGAGGAAGGTCCGGTCGTCGGCCAGGTCCCACGGTCCCACCGTTGGCCTCGGCACCCGCGTGCCCTGCAGGAGTGAGGTGCCGCCGCCGCCGACCCAGGAGAACTTGACCATCACCGCATCGAAGAAGAAGGCGAACGCGAGTGTGGCGATGGCCACCCAGATGCCACCGAGGCGCAGGACTGGCAGTGACAGCACCGCGCCCACCGCGGCGGCGATCGTCGCCCCGATGACTGCGGCGAGCAGCACCGACATGCCGTGGCGGTCGGCCAGCTGGAAGACGGTGAAGCCGCCGATGGCAGCGAAGGTGCCCTGGCACAGCGAGATCTGGCCGGCGAAGCCGGTGATGACGGTGATCGACAGGTAGATGGTGGAGAGGATCACGGCCTGGGTGACGAGGAACAGCCACGCCGCGTCCGCCTGGGTGAAGACGATCGCGCCGACGACCGAGAAGAAGACAACGGCGAAGATGCGCGTCGCACGGGTGAGTGCGGGTGTGCGCGTCGCCGCTGCGAGCGATGGCGGTGGCGGTTCGACGCCGGCAAGGGGGTCGGTTGCCTCCCGCGACCGGCGGATGGCAGGCCACAGCACGAGCACCCCGAAGAGGACGACGAAGGGCATCGACGGCGTGAGGTTCTCCTGGAACGGTCGCAGCCAGCTGTGGTCGTCCGACCAGCGCGGCAGGAAGGTGTCGACGAGCGCGATGAAGATGCCGAGACCGAGGCCGCCGACGAGCGCCCGCGGCAGGCTGACGAGCCGCCCGATGGCCGCCGCTGCGATCGCCACGACGACGAGGTTGAAGAAGTCAGGTGCGGCGAGGGTGTTGAACCGGGGTGCTATCAGCACCCCCGCCATGCCCGCGAAGACGCTCGACAGGGCCCAGCTGAACGCGGACACCCGATCGGCGCGGATGCCGTTGAGCTCGGTCATGCGCGGGCTCTCGACGACGGCGCGCATCTGGAGGCCGATGGCGGTGAAGCGAAACAGCCCGGCCAGTGCGGCCATGCCGATGACGGCGACGCCGATGGCCATCAACTCGTCCCGGCTGAAGGCGTAGACGCCGAAGGGGTCGTAGAACACCGACGCCCCGTCGGCGACGATCCCCCGCGGCGTCCGGCCGGCCACCGCCTCGAACCCGACCACGAGGTCGAAGAGGTTGGGCAGTGCCACCGAGAGGCCGAGGGCCACAACCAGCTTGGCGACCGACGAGCCGGTGCGAAGGTGGCGGAAGATCAGCCGCTCGAGCACCAGCCCGATCGCAGGAGCGAGGACGAACACCGACACGATGAGCGCCGGGAGGATCGGCCAGTCCCACTCGACGCGCGCCTGGAAGAACATCGCGGCGGAGATGTAGGCCTGGGCCCCGAAGGCGAGGTTGAAGACGCCCGACGTCTTGTAGGTGAGGACGAAGCCCAGTGCGATGAGCGCGTAGACGGTGCCGGGCGGCGTGCCCTGCAGCACCGCCCGGAAGAGGTCTTCGCCGATGGATGCGGCGAGTGTCATGCGTGGTGGTTCGGCGTGGTGTCAGCCGAAGGAGGTGGGGACGGGCTCCGACCAGCCGAGGTCGGCGTTGTCCCAGCACAACCACGGCTTGTCCTTCGGCCCGACCGTGACGAACTTGCCGGCCTCGACCCGCGTGAGGGCGCCGCACGTCTCGCCGTCGCTGTCGACGCTCCGGGTCGCCTCCGTGTAGAGCGTGTGGTCCTCGCCCCAGTTGATCGGCTCGATGATCCCGCCGGCGGTGAAGTCGGTCATGGCGTTGGTGGCCGCGGTCACCTTGTCGCGGTCGAACTCCGGTCCAGCGGCGAGCAGGCCGTCGAACGCGAGCGTCGCGTTGATCCACCCGGCCATCGCCAGCTCGGAGGGCTCACTGCCCTGCTTGTCCATCCAGGCGAGGAAGTCCTCGAGGGCGGTGCCCGAGCTGTCAGCTTCGAACGGGAGGAACTGCACGCTCACGAAGTCGCCGTCGAAGATGCCGCCCGCCTCCGCCACGAAGGCGTGGTCGTAGGTGTTGGGGTGGTAGAGGACGACGTCCTGCATCCCTTGGCGCTGCAGCTCGGTGGCGAGCGTCTTCATGCCGTTGAGGTCGATGCACGTGGAGATGAAGTCGACGCCGGCCTTCTTCATGGCCGTGACCTCCGGCCCGATGCCGTTCGCCAGCCCGAAGTCGAGGTTGTCGTTGGTGTATGCGACGTCGGCACCGATGTCTGCGCTGTACATCGTTATCGAGGCCGCGGTGCTGTTGGTGCAGACCTTCGAGTTCTCGCTGATGCCATAGCCGATCGCGGCGGCGTGCTTGGCCCCCGCGGTCTTGATCGCGTACGGGACGCCCCGGAGCGTGCAGTCGGCGCAACGGATCGTCGTGCTCGGGAAGATGTGCTGGCGGTTGGCGGCCTCCTCGGCGTGGATGCCCCAGGCGTAGGTGGGCACGCCAGCCGCGTCGAGGTCGCCCCAGCCGCTCGCGAGCAGCGTCGCCTCGAAGACTCCGAACGCGTTGTTGCCCGACGTGACCTCGAGTGCGCGCACCTGGTTCTGGGCAAGCTCGTCGTCGAGCTCTTGGCTGAGGACCAGATCGCGGCCGTAGATGCCACCTTCGGAGTTGCGGAACGCGAAGTACGCGTTGATGCCGTCGACGTAGCAATCGAAGATGCAGTTCCCGAGTGGGTTGCCCGTCTTGGTGCCGATGGCGGCGTAGGCGATCTCGTCGTCGGTCACGCCCGGCACACCGGAGATCGGCTTGAACGTGTCGCGGTCGCCGCCGCCCGGCGCCGTCGTCGAGGACGCTTCTCCGCCGGCGGTCGTCGTCGCGCCGCTCTCGTCGTCGGAGTTGCCGCACGCGCTAGCCGCGAGGGACAGGATCAAGAGGGCGGCGATGGCTCGCCACAGCGTTCGTGACACGGTTCCCCCCGATTGCTGGCGTGACGTAGACGCCCACCTCGCGTTTCACAGCGACAAGGTGACGTCGTCGTTCGATCTTCCGCACGATAACCGACCGCCACGGCCGGACGAGGAACAAGGTGAGGCTGCGCTTCATCGTGTGCTGGCAGGTCCGTGCGATCGCGAGGGTCGGCGGTGACCTTTTCCCAGGCGACACGCTCGTCCCAGTAACCGGGGCCGCGATGGTGGGTCGGAGTCGTGATCCCTCGTCACCGCTCCTCCCCACCTACGCTGCTCCCCAGATGAAGGCGCGCCTTCGAACGGCATCGAGGGTGCCGTCGCGGCTCCCGCCTCCGCGATTATGGGGCGGTCCAGCTGCGCAAACGATCGCCGGTTCGGTCGCGAGGACGTCGCGGATATGGGATGCGGGAGACCGTCGTTAGGAGCGCCTCACCGGCCCCGCTCCGTCGCACGCTCCCGCCCATTTTGGGACACCCCGACGGCGTGCCTTCGGTCGTTCGGGGATGCTCCCACTTCGGCGCAGCGGACATCGCTCGGCTTGTGGTCGTGGGACCGGCTGGTGGGGGTGAGCCTCAGGTAGTCGAGCACGTTCGTAGAGCCTCGGAGCCAGCCAAGTGTCCCGTCCAAGGATGCCGTGGCGACGCGATCACACTGCCAGCACGACCACGTCGACCGGCTCAGCGCGGCCGCGCACCTCGACGCGCTCGGGTCGGGCGCGGGGATGGTCGACGGCGATGAGGGCGTAGAGATCCAAGGCGAGTACCACTTCTCCGGGAGCCGCGTGCGACTGCAGGCGGGCTCCGATGTTGACTGCGTCACCGAGGGCGGTGAAGTCCGTCACCGTTCCTGACCCGACGTTGCCCACGAACGCGATGCCGGCATTGGCGGCTACGCCGACGGGCAGGTCGTCGATGGTGGTAGCGAGGTCGAGCGCGGCCAGGGCGGCCTTGCGGCGGTAGTCCGGCCCGGCGACCCCGTTGAAGAACAGGGCCATGACTTCGTCGCCGATCAGCTTGTCGACCACTGCGTCGTGATGGATCAGCACGTCGGTCGCGGTCGCGTAGAACCGGTTCATGCGCGCAGCGAACTCGGTCGCGGTGGATCGCTCGCCCATCGTCGTCGAGGCTCGCACGTCGGCGAACACCACGGCGATGTCGATTTCGATGCCTCCGTTCGGGAGGTGGTCGAAGCAGTACTGGCACAGGTTGGGGTTCTTGCGCGACGGCTTGCGCCCCATGAGCCCAACCAGCTTGCCGCCGGCACCGGCGAAGGGGTTCTGGCACAGCTTGCAGCGCGGGCCGTGCGGAAGCCGGCGAAAGATTCGCTGCGCGATCTTCATCGGCTCATAGCCGTCAACGAGCAGCGCCTGCCAATCGAGCGGCTTAACCATCTCGGAAGCATGGCAGCCCCTTGGCCGACGCGTGTTCACGAGCGCAGAAGTGCTGTTGACTAGCGGGGTCTCCGTAGAGCCTCCGCGGGGCTGCCGGCCGACGTGACCGAACCCGTAGAAATTCGGCGATCGGCGCGGCGTGGCCGAACACCGAACGCGCGCCCCTAACTCCGAGCGGCGGGCGACGGGGAAGCGCACCGATCGGCGCATCGCTGGCGGCGGTTCTCCGAGCGGTGTGTGCGTGATCGGCGTGCGCGCCGAGGACGACTGGCGACAGCGATGCAGAAGTCGACCATCGTCTGGACGATGCGCTCCTCGTCGACATCGAGCGGTGACGTATGGAAGTTCAGGCGCGCCGAGATGAAGTCCGCCGCTGTGCGGTATCCCGGTGCGTGGAGGGTGTCGCTCGCAAGCTTGAGGTTGGGCAGACGTCGCACGGGCGCTTGGGACGCGATCTCGGCCTCGACACGTGCGAGCGAGGCGCCGATGCAGAAGTGAACGTCGGCGCCGAAGGTGACGGGCCGTGAGGCGTTGGGGCCATCGAGAGGTACGACGTCAGGATCATCGAACACGGCGAGGTCACGGCTCGTGGCGCCGAGCACGCGCTGGACGTGATCGCCGCGTCTGATCGTGTGGTCACCGATGTGATGTCGGCGTGCGCGTGGCGTCCGGTGAGCTGTCGGACAGATATGAGGAGATCAGTCGAAGTTGCCGGTGGCTGCCGCCCAGATGATCCAGCCGAGGATCATCGCAAAGACCAGGCCGCCGAGAACGATCGCAGCCATCGCCTTGCCGCGGCGGGGCGTGCCGGCCGTCCACCCCAAGACGGCTCCCGCTCCACCAACCAGACCCGATGAGGGCCACAGCCACCCATTTTCCTCTTGGGCGACGATCATCGCGACTACCCACAGAACGACCGCCACGACCGAGACACCTAGCGCGAGGTTCGCTCGAGATGCGGAACCCGTTGTTACTACCTGTGCCATGAAGGTCTCCCCCGTTCGACCAGCGATCCGGGGACCTCCCCGGTCAGGCTCAGAGTGCCCTTCCGATTCTCAAAGCGCAACGACTAGCCAGTCTTTGGCATGGCCCGATGGCACGCAGACGATCGCGGTCGGCTGCGAGTACGAGCGCCGAACACGCGCTCGATATCTCACGCCCGCGACCCGCCGACGCCTCGACTATGTGTCCACGCCGGGAAGCGGACCGGCCGAAAGCGGCGTTGAGTGCCGCCGCCAGACTCGCCAGCCACCGCTTCGCTTCCGCCACACGTCGGAGATGACGAACACGCCGCTTCGATCCTCGCCGAGGACAGTTGCACTCATTCGGACGCGATGGACGACGACCGCGCAGTCGCCATCTTCGTCGACGATCTCCTCCTCGACCGCGTAGTCGTGAACGACGTAGTCCTCGAGGACTTCGAGCCACCGCTCACGCGACATGACGGCTCGGGCCGGCGTCACCAGCATGAGCGCGAAGTCGCCATCGAGAACCTGTTCAGCTCCGGCACGATCCCGGGCTTCAATGCAGTGTTGGAACTCGGCCATCGAGTCGGCGAGCTGGACGTTCATCGGCACATCATGGCGGGCGAACGGTCGTCGCGTTTCGCAACCGTCGCTACCCGCCGGGACCGAGCTCGGACGCGCCCTATCGCGCGCTCGCGATTCCAGATCGCCACCCCACCAGGAGGCGCGGAGATCGGCGCATCTCCGGCGGGTGATCGCTGCGCCAGATGCGCGGCGGACCCGGCCGCGCGATCGGCAGGTCGGGGCGGCATGGTCAACCGCAGAGGTACCGTCCCGCGTGTGGAGCAGCGAGTCAGCATTGTCACGCTCGGCGTGAGGGACCTCGCACGGTCGCTTCGCTTCTACGAGGAGCTGGGGTGGCGTGGCCAACAGGTGGAGGAGACGGTGTTCTTCCAGGCGGGCGGCCTGGCCGTCGTGCTCTGGAGTCGTGACAAGCTCGCTGCCTACTCGGGAGTCAGCGATGACGACGGGTCCTCCTTCGGCGGGATCGCCCTTGCCCACAATGTGCGCTCGCGCCAACAGGTCGACGAAGTGGTCCGTCGTGCAGCGTCGGCTGGTGCGAGGGTCACCCGCGACCCGAGTGAGACGTTCTACGGCGGGTACGCAGGCTGCTTCCGAGATCCGGACGGCCATGTGTGGGAGATCGCCTTCAATCCGGGGTTTCCACTCGACGAGCACGGCAACCTCACGGTGCCACCACTGGGTGACGCCTCCTGAAACGACGGTGCCTAGCAACCGCACCAAGTGCCGGCTCGCGCGGGCGCTTGCCACCGCGGGGCGCACAGATCAGGCACACCGAATGTCAATGCCACGGGTCCGAAGAGGTCCGCGCTATCGGCGCGTAGGAAGCGGCCGCGTGCCACATAACGCTCGTCCCCGAAAGCGGGCGATGCCAGGACACCGAACGCCGGATATACGGGTGATCGCGATCCTCAGGGCGCCTTCCGATGCGCCTTCTCCCTGGTCATCAGGCCCGCACCGTCGGTAACCATCGCGGGGTAGCGCCTCGTCACCGCTCCTCCCCACCAACGCTGCCCTCCGGATGACGGCGCGCCTTCGAATCGGCATCGTGGGTGAGGTCGCGGCCCCACCCCGCGACTATTCGGACGGTCGAGGTCCGCGCGTATCGCCGGATCTGTGACACGTATAGGTGTCGCAAGCGTCCGAGTCGCGCGCTGATAGGTCGTGCTTCGCCGGTGCGAAGCACGAGCTCACCGACGTCGTCGTCGCCGCCGGACCGACCTGGAGCTGCACGCAGAGTTTGACCGTGGAATGTCGACTCCCTCGGAAGGCGAGGCAGAGCACGAGACCAGCCACTCAGTGTGTAGCGAGAGGTGTCGCGAACGACGCGATCGCGTCGGCGATGTCGACGGCGCCTTCGGTGAACGGCGGCTGGTCTGCGCCGTCCATCTCGAGGAGACGCGCACCTGGGATCGCGTCGGCCAGGTGGCGGCCGAAGCGCCGGGGAACGACCTTCGTTCGACGGCGGTGGATTACAAGTGTAGGTACCGTCAGTTCGGGCAGGAGCGCGCGGACGTCGGCGCCGTAGCGGACGTTCCACAGGGCGGCGGCCGTCGAAGGGCTCGCGCCCCGGCGGCCGGCGCGGTCCCACCATCGACGAAACTCGGCGTCACCCGCGACCGAGGGGGCGTGGTTGCGAAGCACGAGGCTCGTGTCCCGACGCGTGTCGGGGTCGACCGACATGGCGACGTTGGCGTGGAACATCTTCTGTGGCACGCCGATCGGGTGGTCGTCGGCGGCGACGAGTCGGGCGAAGGTGTTGATCAGCACGAGCCCGGCGACCGCGTCGGGGTGTGCATATGCGCATGTGATCGCGGTCGGTCCGCCGTCTCCGATGCCGACGACGACGGCCGGCTCGGCGTGGGCGTCGGCGATGACGCAGCGAAGGTCCTCGGCCTGTTCCTCGATGGTGGGAGGAACAACGACGTCGATCGGATCCGACAGCCCGACACCACGTGTGTCGTACAGGACGACGCGGCACGATCGCGCGATGTGCGCCACGAACCGGGTGAAGTGGTCGCTGTCCCAGATCGAGTCGATCGAGATACTCCCGTAGGAGCTCAGCACCACGTCGACGGGTCCGCCGCCGATCAGCTGGTGTGCGAGATGGACGCCGCCGCACTGCGCGTACCTGACCGGGCCCGGCGTGGGTTGCTCGGTGGCAGCGGACGCGGCGGGCTCGAACCGCTGCGCCAGCGCGAGGGCCTCGGCCTCGAGCAACGCTGGGCTCGGCTCGAGGCCGATGTCCGCCAGCTGCCGGCGGCAGCGATGGGCGGCGCGGACGGCCTCGGCGGGGCGTCCCGCGGCGATCAGCGATCGAACGAGGAGCGCCCACGCGTCTTCGCGCAGCGGCGCGTCCGCGACGATCGCCTCGAGCATCGAGATCGGTCGGGCGGACTCGGGCGATGCCAGGTGCGCCGATGCCACCCGCAGGCGAGCGTCGATCCGGATCTCACGCAGCCGCGCCGCCTCGCCCGAGAGGAAGGGGTGGTCGGCGAGGTCGCCGAACGCGTCCCCCGACCACAGTGCCAGTGCGCGCTCCAGCGACGCGAGGTCGTTCGCAGCGGCGAGCGCTTCGAACTCCCGGGCATCGACCTCCTCGGCGACGAGGCGATAACCGTCAGCGATGCCGACGACGGCGCCGGCGCCGAGCGCCGAGCGGAGTCGCGACACATAGCCCAGGAGCGTCGAGGTCGCCGACGGCGGTGGCGACTCGGGCCACAACGCGTCGATCAGCCGCGCTCGCGACACCGGCCCATTGCGGGCCGCGAGCACCGCCAAGAGCACGCGTTGCTTCTGGCTGGCGATGGTGATCGCGTGCCCGTCGCGGTCGGCGCCGACGGCGCCCAGTACTCGAACACGCAGCATCGCGACGACGCTAATCGTGGCCGACGCCGCTGCAAGCGGGGCGCGTGCGATACGCGTCCCCGGCGCAAGCGAGGACTCGTACGGTCACGGCATGGCAATACGCACTGCTGACCTCGTCCGCGAGGCGATGGCACAGATCGAGAACCTCGACGTCGAGACGACGGCGCGAGAGCTGGCCGACGGCGCACTGCTCGTCGATCTTCGTGAGGGGTCCGAGCGGGATGAGCACGGCGCGATCCCCGGCGCCCTCCACGTGCCGAGGGGGCTGCTCGAGTTCCTGGCCGATCCCGAGAGCCCAGCCCACGCGCGCGATCTGGACCCGTCCCGCCGCACGATCCTGTACTGCGCGGTCGGCGGTCGCTCCGCGCTGGCAACCGTCAGCCTCCGGCGCCTCGGCTACGCGGATGTGGCCCACCTCGAGGGCGGGTTCCACGCCTGGCGCGCCGCCGGCCGCCCCACCGAAGTCGTCGGCTGACCCATGACCCT
Organism: uncultured Acidimicrobiaceae bacterium; assembly: GCA_964428815.1. Classification (GTDB taxonomy): domain Bacteria; phylum Actinomycetota; class Acidimicrobiia; order Acidimicrobiales; family CAYSAC01; genus CAYSAC01. The sequence goes on from CAYSAC010000027.1 coordinate 20,586, forward strand.
CGATCGCGACACCGTTCTGCACGGCATCGAGGACGAGCTCGGCGCGTTCGCCGAGCTCCTGCGGTCACTGTCAGACCGGAACCTGCACGTCCCGACGCGCTGCGACGGATGGTGGGTCGGTGACGTCGCCGGTCACGTCGTCGGCACCGTCGTGGACATCACCGTCGGCAACCTGGAGGGACAGGGCACCGCCCCGGTCACCGACCGGCAAGCCCGCGAACGTCGAGGTCGCTCAGCCGATCAGCTCGCCGACGAGCTTGACGCGGCCCGTCCCACGCTGATGAGCATCCTCACGTCCTTCGACGAGGACGCGTTCTCGGGGCCGGCGCCCACCGACCCGTCGTTCACCCTCGGGTTCGCCGTCGAAGCGATCTGGTACGACGCCTACCTCCACGCTGATGACATCCGTGCCGCACTCGGCCTACCGTCCGAACGAGGCGCCGGGCTGCGATGCGCCGTCCATCACGTCGCCGGCTACCTCGAGAACCGGGGCTGGGAGCCGACGACGCTCGCGCTCGTTGGCATCGAACCGGTGCCGGTCGCCGGTGGCGGCAGCGAGACCACCGCCGATGCCCTCGACTTCGTCCTCGCGGCTACCGGTCGTCGAGACCCGCGGACGCTCGGTCTCGACTCGCGCCTCAACGTCTACGCCGACTGACCGCAGGGCCAACCACGCCGGTGCCGCCGAAGGCCGCGGTCCTTGCAGAAGCGGTGCAAACCTCCTGCACGTCGCGAAGGCGATGATGCGGTTCCACCACGAAGGAGCCACCCATGGCAATCGATCAGACCAACGACATGTTGCAAACAACTGAGGAGCCGACCATGGCATCTGCTGAGACATCGAACGACATTGCCGACATCCGTGCACTTCTCGAAGATGAGTACGGCGCCCGAATCAACGCCCAAGACGCTGCGGGTTACGCGAACGACCTGTATGCAGATGACGTCCTGTGGGCACCGCCCGATGCGCCGGATCGGACCGACAAGGCCGGAATCCAGGCGGGGATCCAGGGAGTGTTCGACAACTTCGATCCGAACGTACAGCTGACGGCGAACGAGATCCAGGTCATGGGTGACTTCGCCTACGCGGTTGGCGACGTCGATCTCAAGCTCACCCCGAAGGCTGGCGGAGACATCGTCCCCGTCAACTTCCGGATCGTCTGGTTGCTCGCGAACCAGCACGGGAGCTGGAAGATCAAGCGCCAGATCTGGAACAAGAAGCCCGTTGGCTGATGTGACGCTCATGCCGGACAGACGACGGCCCTCAGATGCTAGGGCTGAGTCGATCGCCCTTCACGACAGCCAGTTCTTCGGTGGGATCGAGTGGCTCCTCACGAACGCGTCGTGCGGAGCCTCGCGGTCGCGAGCGCGAAGGCAGAGGACGTCAACACGACCGGGATGATGATGACCGCAGTCGCCCAAGCGATTCCGGGTATTGGCTGTGTGGCGGTACCGCCGAGCACGGCGAGAAGCGTCAAGTTCTGCACGAGGTCCAGAGCGGCTGCGCCAATGAGGATGGCAGCGCGATCGTGTCGCCACGACCGGAGAGCCATGCGATGAGCCTGTTCGACCCCCGCGGACATCTCATTGCTGGCGCAGCGGTCGCTGTGCTGCTCAGTCCCGTGTGGCTGCCAGGCACCACGCCGAACGCGCGCTCGAGATCACGCCCTCCTCGCCCACGCGATGCGAGCAGGCGCGTAGCGCGCCTCGAAGCCAGCGGTAGGGGGACGTCGTCTATGAGGGAGAGGGGCGCTGCCCGACCAACTCCTTGAAGCGGACCATCTCCTCAGCGGTGTCCGACTCCAACCACCGGCGAAGCACCGGCTCGGCGATCCATCGCCACGGCCGCTTGAAGTCGAAGGCCTCTCGATGGGTGACGACCGTTCCCGTGTCGGTGACCTCGCACTCGAAGGAGCCCTCGAACCTGAGGAACCAGCGGGCGGGACCGGCGATCGGTGATCCGAACTCGAGGCGCGTGGGCGTGACGGTGAACGGGTAGGTGCCCGAGGGGCCCGGCAGTCCTCGGATGCGTCCGGAGAAGCGAGTGGTGCCGCTGTTGCCGGTTCTCTCAGTGGCACCGACCCGACCGATCTTGTGATCCGCCTGGCGGTAGCGGTCCAGGTCGAGCACGAACTCGAACACCTCGCTCGGTGGAACAGACACTGTGGTGGTTGCCTCACCGACGATCACACTCCGAGCGTAAGCGCTGGCGGGCGTCCCGCCGACTACGTCCCGGCGTCAAGGACACGCCGAACGCGCGCTCGCGAATCCGACGACCGGGGTCGGTGAAGCCGCACCGATCGCCGCTTAGGAAGGGCCGCCTGCGGCATGACGCGCGTCCCTGAAGGCCGGCACGGCATGTCACCGATCGCCGACACGCGGTGATCGCCGTCTTCAGGCCGCCGTCCGGGGCGCGTTCGCCCTGGTCACCGGCTCGCACCGTGGGTAACGATCGCGGGGTAGCGCCTCGTCACCGCTCCTCCCCACCAAGGGTGTTCAGTGAGATGGAGCGCGCCCTCCAACGGCACTTAGGGGATGGGTGAGCGTGCCGATCTGTGTGTGCCACTCGTGCGGCGAACCAAAGCGGTGGGGCCGAGGATTCCGACACGCTCGCAACTGTGGACCCCTACGGTGAGTGCATGGAGCTCGCTCGGCACCTCGAACTGCTGGACCGCGAGG